>JAONKT010000025.1 GCA_028377625.1 Candidatus Nitrosopumilus sp.
TTGCAATGCTTGCAATGCTTAGTTATCTTTCAAAAAATAAAGGTAAAATAATTTATTTGAGTCCATTACGTGCATTAGCTGCTGAAAAATTTACAGAGTTTAAAAAATTAGAAAAAATTTCTATTGGTAATAAAATTAAAACAAGTATTTCTACTGGCGATTTTGAGCATATTGAAAAAAATTTAGAAAGTAGTAATGTATTAATTTTAACAAATGAAAAAATGGATTCCATTATTAGACATGGTGCTGAATGGATTGACGATATTGGTTTAGTAATTTCTGATGAAGTTCATCTAATCGGAGATGAAAGTAGGGGACCAACACTTGAAATGATTTTAACACATTTGAAATTGTTAGATACTAAACCTCAGATAATTGGTCTTAGTGCTACCATTACTAACTCAAATGAAATTGCAGATTGGCTTGATTGCAAATTAGTAAAAAATGATTGGCGACCTGTTCCATTATCTGAAGGTGTATGTGATGGTGGACAAGTTACCATGAGCGATGGTGAAAAATTTGAAATTAAACCAACTTTACGTGGAATTCCAATAGATTTAGGCGTACAATGTGTTCAACAAGGCGGTCAGTCTCTAGTTTTTGCAGAAACTAGAGTAAGGTCAAAATCACTTGCGACAAAAGCATCTGATGTTATTTCACAACTCTTACAAAAAAAAGAATTAACTGCATTAGAAAAAACATCTAAAAAAATACTTGCAGAAAATGAGCATACTGAAATTGTAAAAACTTTGGCAATTCTTGTAAAAAAAGGAGTTGCATTTCATCATGCAGGATTAAATCAAAAATGTAGAGAAATAGTAGAAAAAGAATTTCGTAATGGAACCATTAAACTATTGTCATCAACTCCAACCTTGGCAGCTGGTGTTAATCTTCCAGCAAGAAGAGTTGTAATTTCAAATATCAATAGATATAATGCAAAAATTGGTGCAAATAGACCAATTAGTATTTTAGAATATAAACAACTTTGTGGAAGAGCTGGAAGACCACAGTTTGATAAGTATGGTGAATCTATTATTGTTGGAAATGGTAATACTGAAGATTTAACTGAATATTATATTCACGGTGAACCAGAACCTATAGTCTCAAAAATCACTGAAGATAAATCTCTTCGAATACATATTCTCAGTGTAATTGTTACCCATCCTGGTATAAAAAAAGAAGAACTTCTTGAATTCTTTTTACAAACATTAGGTGGAGTACAAACAACGAAAGCTACTCTAAGTTTTGCAATCAATATCTCTTTACGATTTCTCTCTAGTCAACAATTAGTAATTAAAAAGGGTGAAAGATATGCTGGAACTGCATTTGGAAAAAAGACTTCAATGCTTTACATTGATCCTTTGACTGCAACATATTTTAGAGATGCAATAGATAATGTATCTGAACAACGAAAACATACTTTTGGATTTTTGCATTTAATGACAAATTGTGAAGAATTTTTTCCTAAATTTTCACTTAGAAATAAAGACTATGAATCTACTAGCCTTATGATTGAAAATCATTCTACAGAATTAATTGAACCAATTTCAGAATATGATTGTTCTAGAAGTCTTTTAGCTTTACAAATGTGGATTACTGAATCCAGTGAACTTTCTTTATCTGATACCCTTGGTATTGAGGCTGGGGATATGCATAGAATGGTAGAAAATGCAAATTGGCTATCTTATTGTTTAAGGGAAATTTCTAAGCATATTGAAAGATCTGATTTACTTGAAGAATTTAGTGATTTAAGAAAAAGAGTAGTTTATGGTATTAGAGAGGAATTGCTAGATTTAGTACGTGTAAAAGGAATTGGACGAATTAGAGCACGTGTATTGTTTAAAAATAACATAAAAAATCTAGACGATTTATCAAAGATCCCTGTAAATAAATTAGCAGAAATTGATAAAATTGGTTTAACTATTGCAAATAACATAAAAGCTGAATTGAAGAAAGTTAGATATTGATTGAATTACTTATCCTAGGAATAATTTCTTGCATTTGTGCATTTTTTGTAGTTTTTTTTATTACTCCTCCATTAATCAATTTTTTAGAAAAAAATAATTTTACAGTAAAAGATGTGAATAAAAAAGAAAATGTAATGGTTGCAAGACCTGGAGGTATATCTATAATATTGGGAATTCTTATTTCAGAATTTATTCTTTATGCATTTTTACAATTAAATGAAATTCTTGCAATAATTATTACAACTTTTGGAGCATTTCTAATTGGATATATTGATGATAGAAAAATTATGGGGGGTTGGTTTAAACCTGTAACTCTTGCAATTGCATCTCTTCCAATTATTTTTCTTGGTGCATATGATTCAAATCTTACATTTCCATTATTTGGAGATGTTCAAATTCCGTTGCTGTATATTGGATTGATAATTGTTATGATTCCTATCACTGGAAATACAATTAATTCTATTGATGTTCTAAATGGAGTTGCTAGTGGTTTTATGATCATTGCAAGTTTGACTTTATCCATTTGTTTATTTATTCTACAAAATTATGAAATTGCTATTGTTAGTTTACCTTTAGTGTTTGTTTCTTTGGCATTTTATAAATTTCATAAAATACCAAGTAAAATTTTTCCTGGAGATTCTGGAGCATTAACCTTTGGTGCTATGTATGGTGTTATTGCAATTGTTGGAGGTGTAGAAATAATTGCAGCAATTGCTCTATTACCTGCTGTAATCAATTCCTTTTTGTTCCTATCTAGCGTAAAACAAGTAGTTGAACATCGACAAATTAAGGCTAAACCTGTAGAACATACTAGTGATTTTAAATTAAAATCAACTAATGATAAAACAGCACCAATAACTTTAGTTAGATTAATTTTAGCAGGTGGACCATTATCTGAAAAACAAATAGTTTTTGTAATTTTTAAACTCACAATATTTTCTGGAATCTTAGCTATTATTACAGCATTTATGATGGGTGTTTCTATTTGAAATATGGACTTTTTGGTTTTCTATTTGGAATGTGGATTTTAATAATAATTGGTGGTGGAATAATGGTTGGTTTGTTAGGTCCATTTTCATTGCAACCGTTTGGTGATTTTCATTGGATAATTACATCTGGAATTAAAGCCGTTATTGCAATAACCCTTGTTATAATATGGATTTTAATTTTATCTAAATTAAAAAATTGGATTTTCAAAAAGGATATACTTTCTTAACTAGTCATCCATTTTTTTTGTTTTTTATCGTATTCTTCCCTACTATATCTTAGGAAAGCTGGAGAACCTGCAACAACAGTATTTTCATCAACATCTCTTGTTACAATTGCACCCATTGCAACAACACTATTTTTTCCTATTGTAATCCCTGCTTTGATTACTGCACGTGCACCAATTATTGCATTATCTTCAATTGTAACTCCTACCATTTTATCACACATTGGAAATGGATCATTTGTTAAAACAGCTGCTGGACCGATGAATACATTTTTTCCAATTCTTGATAATGGTGAAATGTAAGCTTGTCCTTCGATTTTTGTATTATCTCCAATCTTTACATTATAGTCTATATGTGCAAGGGATCCAATCTTTACATTATCTCCAATCTCTACATCATCTCCTACATATGAAAAATGCCAAATCTTTACATTATCTCCAATTTTTGCCTTTTCGGAAATAAAATTTGTAATCATTATCTTACAAATGCCATGGATTTGCATTTGAAATGATTTTTTCAGGCAATTTACTTTTGTTCTTTTTTTGGTGTTATCCAATTTGATGAAATTATCGCTACTTTGTTATTTTTATATCCTAACATAATGCTTGCAAAATCTTCATGTTCATGTTTAATTTTCCCTGCTCGTGCAAAAACTACTTGAGGCATATCATTAAACAACCAATTTGCAGTGTCAATGTCATGAACTGAAGTATCATAGATAATTCCAACATCTTTGATATGGGGAGGTATTCTATTTTCTCTATGAAATTCAATCATTACTAAATCCCCAAATTTTTTTTCGTTAACTATTTTTTTTACTATGTTTACTGCTGGATTGAATCTTTCGATATATCCACACATTAGCATTACTTTATTTTTTTCTGCAAGTTTTGCAAGTTTTTCTCCATCACTTGATTTGTATGTCATTGGTTTTTCTACAAAAACATGTTTCTTTGCTTCTAGTAATGTCATTGTTATTTCTGTATGTGTTGATGTTGGTGTTACAACAAATGCTCCGTCAAATTCTTCAGAATCTAATAATTTATCTAATGATTCATAATAGTTTATAGAATATTTTTCTCCATATTCTTTACTTCTTTCAAGATTACTATCACAAACTGCTACAAGTACACCTAATTCTGATAAAATTCTTGCATGATTTTTACCCCATCCACCAGTTCCAATTTGGACAATTTTCATCTAATAGACCTTCGTTAACCAATGAGCATAGTCTATATTTTTGTTCATTATTATGTCTGAATATTCTTGCATCATTTTTTTTGTAATGTCACCTGGTTTCCCAGAACCTATTTTTTTAGCATCTATTGAAATTATTGGTGTAATTTCTGCAGCAGTACCTGTTAGAAAAATTTCATCTGACATTATTAGTTCACTTCTTTTAAAGTCTCTCTCAACCACATCTATGTCTAAATCATTTCCAATTTTGATAATTGCATCTCTAGTTATTCCTTCTAGTGCTGAAGATGATAATGATGGTGTGATTAACTTGTTATCTTTAACAATGAATATGTTTTCTCCAGGTGCTTCGCTTACATTTCCCTCTTGATCAAGTAGAATTGCTTCGTCAAGACCATTCCTTTTTGCTTCTTGTGTTGCAATTATTGAATTTAGATAATTTCCACCCATTTTTGCTTGCGTAGGTGTAGAGTTATCTGAAAATTTTCTCCATGACACAACACCTGCAGTTATTCCATTTTTGTTAAATAAATCTCCAAATGGGAATGTAAAAATTGCAACATTGGTAGGTGCTTTTTCAGTTACATGCAAATTAATTCCATAATCTCCAACAAAATAAAATGGTCTTATGTAACAAGATTTTTTTATTTTATTTTTTTTACAAATTCCAACTATTGCATCACTAACTTGTTTATCTGTAAAATTTAATGAAATATTGTAAAATTGACCTGATTTTCTAAATCGCTTTACATGTTCCTCTAATCTAAAGATGTGAAGGTTTTCCCCGTTCCAATATGCTCTTACTCCTTCAAAGATTGATGTTCCATAATGAAGAGCGTGAGTGGTAATTGGTACTTGGGCTTTTTCTGTGAGTACATACTTTCCATCAAACCAAACATATTTTGATAAAGGAAGTTTCATACAAAAGTTTTAGATAATCTCTATTAATCTATTTTCAATTAATTTATTCATTCCATACTACTACTGTTTTTTATTTTTTGGACCAGCCTTCTTTAGGAAATTTCATTCCTACTACTCGTGTAGTCATATCGTCTTCTGATGAATATTTTTCTACCGTTTCCCATTCGTCTTCAATAATTTTAACTATCTGTTCTGGAACATCTTCTTTCCAATTTGAACTTTTTTCTAATGCTGCTTTGTATAATTTTTCTTTAACTGATGCTGCAGACAAAGATTTTCTTTCACCAATTTTTGGTTTTAGTCTATACATTTTCAGCATGTATCCTTCTGCTTTATCACCGGTATATGAAAAATAATCACCTTCAACTCCATTAAGTATCTGTTTTCTTAATTTCCATGATTTTCTTCTTACTAACGGTGGGAGATATTTTTTAAATGGAGCTAGAAATGCATAGTCATCAGTTATTTTAATTGAATCTCCAAAAATTGATTCAAGCATTTTTTTCCTAGTTTCAAAATTAAATGGAAAACTTTTACTATTGACTTCTCTATCATCATACCTAAAAATAACTGGCATCACTTTTACTACATCTGCATCTTTTTTCAATTCCTTAATGATCTCTACGTGAGCATTCGTTACTGGATTTAGATGTGCAAGGTATAGGGCTGTAATCAATTATGATTTCTAAATAATTCTCATATTTCAATGATTAATTTTTTACTAAATCTATCCGTATGACTCGTATTTGACTTCAAAGCTTCCATCTTCACGTTTAGCATTTTCAGTCATGAATCCTTTAGGTTTTAAAAAGTCCATTACCCCATCGATGGTTCCTTGCCATCCACAAACGTAAAACATGGTATTTTCTGCAGTAATTTTCTCACCAACCAATTCTTCAAGAGGGGACTTCCCAGCATCATTAGATCTTAAAAATTGTTCAATTCTACCCTTATGACCATGCCATGCACGATTAGTCCATTCTTCAGGTCTACTTATTGCAGCTCTGTATCTGAAATTCCATTTATCCCTACCCACTTTTTCACTTTCATCTTCAAGACCTGTTAGCAAATCTTTGTAACTTAATTCATCCACGTAACTTGCACCGTGTAAAACAATAATTTCCCTTTTATCATTTGTATCATGGAAATGTTGTGCAAAACTAACAAATGGTGCTAACCCTGTTCCGCCACCAATACAAATTATTCTTCTATTGTCTTTTTCACCGTTTGGTAATTCTTCACTAATTCCTAATGCTCTACCTGTAGGTTTTAAGTATAAAATTTCGTCACCTTCTTTTGCATTAAATATTTGAGTAGTTAATCTTCCAGGAAGTGGTTTTCTAACCCATCTAATTACAAATTCAATATACTCCTTATTTTCTGGATGAGATGCAATTGAATATGCTCGTCTAACAATTTTTCCACCATCTAGTGGATTTGGTAATCCCAATGTAAGAAATTGTCCTGCTTTAAAATCTGGAATTGGACCTTCATTTGGAACAATTCTCATTATGAGAAGATCCTCTTTTAATAATTGAACATAAGTGACAGTTGCCTTGTTATCTACTACCATGACAATTCAATCAGCATATTGAAGTTTAAATATATTGTGATAATTTCATTAACCTAATATCATAAATCGCTAAACGTTAATAACCAATTTAAAAAATATTATTCAATCAGTATTCTGATTATTGGGCCGGTCGTCTAGTCTGGTAGGATAGGTGCATGGCATGCATCGGATCAAGGGTTCAAATCCCTTTCGGTCCACTTATTTTTTTTAATTTTAATATTAGATTTTTAATTTGATCATCATTTTCATTTAAAATCTCTTTAATTTTTTTTTCTGAAACAATAATCTTTTTTTGAATTGCTACATGCAATGCACTTTTTTGTACCTCCATATTTGAATCTGAAAGTGATTTTAAAATAATATCTTCAATTTTTCCAGCATTTAGATATCCTAAAGATCCAATTGCACAGGATCTTACCATTCCATGCTCATCATTCACAAGCTTCATTATTTCCGGAATTGCACTTATTTCATTTCTATTAGCTAATACTAGAGATGTGAATCCTTTGATATTTTTATTTGGAGAATTAAGATTACCAATCAAAATTTTTGAAATTTCATTTTTATTCAATAAAAGTGCGTTAAATGCTTCACCTCTTACTTGTATGCTTTCATCATTTAGTTTTGTAATAATTTGTTGTACTACCTTCAAATTATTTGTATTGTGAAGTGTTTCTAAAATTTTTATTTTATTTTGCTCTGTTCCTGATTCTAGTATTTTTAAGATATCTTCCAAATCATTTTTAAATTCTATTTTCAACTTAATATTCTTAATTTTTTCAATTTTTTATAAAAAATTCATTTTAACTTTAAATTGTCCATAAATACTATACTTGCTATGTCCACTGAAACTAGAGACACCATATTCATTGGTAAAAAACCATTGATGGCATATGTAACATCAACGCTAATTCAATTAGCAAATATGCCATCTGTCAACATCAAAGCTAGGGGACTCAGCATAAGTCGTGCTGTAGATGTAGCTCAAATTGTTGCACGAAAAACTGAAAACGCCGGATATTCTATAGGATCTGTTACAATTGGTTCAGAATCTTTGGAATCTGAAGATGGAAGAACCCGAAATGTTTCAACTATAGAAATCGAAGTAAAGAAAAATGTAGAATAATCTAACTTTACTTAAAATTTTTTATTTTCTTTTTGAAAATTTGTATTTTGTTTCCATTTTTCTAAATTTATCTAATTCTACTAAATTATTGAATTGATCAAAATTCACTACCTTCTGTTTGTATTTTGAAGTTGTTCCTGTATTTTTTAATTCTTGTAATATGTTCATTGTTGCAAATGTATTGGCAAATAATACTGATAATGGGTATAGAATTATGTTGAATCCAATTTTGTTTAATGTTTGTGCTGAATTCATAGGAGTTGCTCCACCCTCAATCATATTTGCAACTAGAGGTGACTTGATTTCTTTTCCAATTTTTTTCATTTCATCTAATGTCTTTGGAGCTTCAATGAATACAGCATCAGCACCTGTTTTTTTATTTTGTAGTCCTCTTTCTATTGCTTTGTCTAATCCTTCTGTTGCTCTAGCATCTGTTCTGGCAACAATAACGAAGTCTTTATTTTCACGCGCATCAATTGCAGCGCCCAATTTTTCTGTATACTCCTCTTGTGGTATGACTTCTTTTCCTTGCATATGTCCACATCTTTTAGGCCATTTTTGATCTTCTAGAAATATTCCTGATGCTCCTGCAGACTCTAATTCTTTAACTAATTTCCAAACGCTTAATGCATTACCATAACCTGTATCAGAATCAACAATCAGTGGTATTGAAATTGCATTTGATATTCTTCTTGCATTATCAACTGTTTCAGTTGCACCAATAAATCCGTAATCTGGCATTCCAAATAGAGTTGCTGATGTACCGTATCCTGTTTGAAACATAGCATCAAATCCAACTTTCTCTGCAATTTTTGCTCCAATTGCATCATACACACCTGGTATGACAAGAGGTTTTTTTGATTTAATTAAACTGGATAACTTTTTCATG
>JAONKT010000027.1 GCA_028377625.1 Candidatus Nitrosopumilus sp.
CCAACACTTCCAAAAGGTTCTACACCAAAACCAAAAGAAGTGCCAAAACCAGCTGAAACATCTAAACCAGCTGAGAAAGCATCCGCTCCTGCAACTTTGGAAGATGCATTAGAAAATGCATACATGAATGCTCCAATGACTGATTTCCATCAGTATAGAGCAAAAGTTACTGGATACACACCAGCACCTAACAGATACTTTGTTAGAGGTACAGCACCTGTAGGCAAAATTCCAACCAAAAATTGGAATGACCAAAAAGCAACCGTCACTGGTTACACACAACCATCTGACCAATACTTTGCAACAAGGGCTAGACTTGCATATCATCCACCAACAAAGAGATTTGGAACATTTAGCGGTGTAGCAATGACTGTTGAAGGTGTTGCTCTAAAGGCAACTGCTCAAGAATCCCCAAAACCACAAGTTTCTGAACAAGCACCTCCACCACAAACTGCTCAAAGTGATGGTAAATCCAAACAGGACAAATTATCCGATTATGAAGCTGATTATTTGAAAAGATTGGAGCAACAAAAAATTGATGATGCAAAAGCAGCAGCAGAAGCCGCAGCAGAAGAAGCAAAAGCAAAAGTATCTGCTAACAAGAAAGGCGGGGCATTACCAAAAGGATTTGAGGCAAAATCTGAACCCGAACCAGCTAAATCTTCTAGAGGTACATTACCAAAAGGTTTCTAACCTTTTCTTTTATTTTTTAATAAATTAAATTCTTTTCACAAAGTTATTTCTGATGTTTTCATTCAATCTACGCTTTTGTAATCAGATTTTATAATTATCCGATTCAATTAAATACAATCTTCCTGAATTCGGAATATGGCTGGTCCACACGCACATGATGATAATGGTCAACATGATGTTACACCAACTGACGCACCAACAGCAGGAATTGGACTTTATTTTGGTACACAAACTGGTAAAACAGAAATTGTTTGTGGAATCATAAAAGAAGAATTCGGTGATTCAATAACAGATGCTATTGATGTTGCTGAAGGGGATCTAGAACATTTTCCAAATCTTAATGGTCTAATTTGTGGTATTCCTACTTGGAATACTGGAGCTTTAGAACTCAGATCTGGAACTGTTTGGGATGACCTCTTAGAAAAAATTGGTGAATTAGACCTCAAGGATAAACCTGTCGCAATATTTGGATTAGGTGATTCTGTAGGCTACGGAGAAGATTTTGTCGATGCAATGGAAGAACTACATAGATTCTTTGAAAAAGCAGGGGCAAAAATGATTGGATATGTACCACTTGATGGATATAGTTTTGTCTCTTCAAGATGTTTAATTCCACATCTCAACGAAATTACACCGCCTGAAGATGGTGAAAAATTTTGTGGTCTTCCAGTAGATGAGGACAGTGAAGGCGAACTTACTGAAGAACGAGTAAAAAATTGGTGTACTCAAGTTAAATCAGAAATGGGATTATAGACTTATTCTCCATTTTAGAAACTAACTTTATTTTTTTTTATTTTATTTCTGTAAAATCTTCTAGTATTTGTAATGCATGTCCCTTGGGTTTGACCTTTGGATATGTTTTGAAAATTTTTCCTTTCTCGTTTACTAAAAATGAACTTCTAGTTACTCCCATGTATTCTCGTCCCATAAATTTTTTCTGTCCCCAAACCCCGAATGCTTTTGAAACTTCTTTTTCTGGGTCTGATAATAGGACATACTTGATTCCCATTTTATTACAGAATTTTTTATGTGAATCTACATCATCTGGGCTGATTCCAATAACTTCAATTTCATTCTTTTGAAATTTCTTATATTCTGATGAAAATTCATCTGCTTGGGTTGAACATCCTGGTGTAAAATCTTTTGGATAAAAATAGATCAGATGTTTTTTTCCTTTGAAATCTGTTGATTTTATTTTGTCTCCATTTGAATCAATTAGAGTAAATTTGGGGATTGTGTCTCCTTCTACTAACATACACCTGATTCTTAATTTGTATATTTATAGAAACTTGTTCATTTTGTTCTTGTACCACTAGATATTCTATGATCCAATCTTAATCCAATTGTTTATATAGAAATCTCTGGGGGATTGCTTGATGGTTAACACTCGCGCATGGCTTGCTGAAGCAATTGCAACTTTTGGACTCGTATTCTTTGGTCCTCTATCTGTAATTTTGGCTGCAGCATACTTTGGTCAAGGGTTATCCACTGAAGCAGTAATTTTCATTTCATTGGGTCACGGTGGTGCAATTGCATTAATGGTATATGCATTTGGTCATGTTTCAGGGGCTCACATTAATCCTGCCGTAACCATTCCTATGATGATTACTAAAAAAATTGGAATCAAAGATGGAATTGGATATATTCTATTTCAAATAATTGGTGCAGTAATAGCAACTGCAACACTAGCAGTAATATTCCCAGAAATTGGAAAACAAGTACTTTGGGGTGCCCATGGTGGACCAAGTGAAATCATTAATGGTAGTTTGATTTCTGCTGTTGTTTTAGAGGCAATTTTCACATTCTTCTTGGTGGTTGTAATTTTTATGACTGCTGTACACAAAAAAGCACCAAAGAGTGTTTACGGTGCAGCAATCGGTGGTATGGTTTTCTTGTTACACTTAGTCGGCGTACCATTAACTGGTGCATCCATGAATCCTGCAAGATCTTTTTCCCCTGCATTAATTTCTGGTGATGCTGGTTTATGGGAAGTTCAATGGATTTATTGGGTTGGCCCAATTATCGGTGGTATCATTGGTGGTGCTTTGATGACTTACATCTACGTAAACAAAGCAGAAAAAGAAGAATAATTTTTCAAATACCAACATTTTTAAAAATTTAAAATAATTTTTCCATAATGTCTTCAAACGATCTAATTGAATTATTTGATACTGAATTTATAAAATTAGAAAACTTGGTAAATGAAATAACTCTAGAAAATGAATTACCTGTTAATCAAATTGTTTCAATTTATTACCAAATTACAAATGTAACATCCATGATTGAGGTAATGAAACAACAAATTGATAATTCTGATTCAAGTTTTCGTGAAAAAATTTCTAATGCTGAAAACTTCATTTCTAAAAAATTTAATTATATTATCCATCCTAAAATTATGGTAAATATTACAAATTCTATTTCTACTATTACTGAAAACTTACAATCGCTAAATTCGGAACAAAAATCTAAAGAAACTATTGAAAATGAGGCTAAATTATATGAAAAATTACGTGAAATTATGAGTACTAAGGAATTTGTTAAACAGTATGATTCAGGTTTGTCTAATGATTGAAAAACTTGCTAAAAACTTAGTAAATTTAAAAAAACAATTTGTGTCTAATTATGAAGGAACCAGTCAAATTCAAGAATTAATTCCTATTTCTAAATCTGAATCATTTCCAATTGATGAATACGAATTAAATACACTTCATGAATTTGCAACTAAAAATCCAATTTACTATAACTCTTTTGAAAAAGTAATTGATAATATTTCTTGCATGGTGTATGAAGGTGATATTAACAAATATTGGTTAAACAGTATTCAACATGATTCTAGTCATGCTCCTTTCTCTCCAACATGGATAATGTCTGGATATGTAATGTCATTATTTGCAAAAGAATGTGGCTATTCTGAAATTATTGATATTGGTTCTGGTGATGGGCGTATTGCATATTGTGGAAAGATACTTGGTATGAATTCTTACAGTATTGAAATTGATAACATGCTCGTTGAACTTCAGAAATCATTAGCAGATAATATTAATTTTAATCCTAATTGTTTTGATGCAATTGAATTTGATTACTCTTCCTTGAATCTAAAAAAACCGTTATTCTTCATAGGTGGTCTTGCTCAAATGGGTGGATTGGAATTAGCTGCAGGAGTATTACAGAAAATTAAATCTAATTCTTCTTTGTGGGGTAATGCTGGTTGGAGTTTTGCTGGAACTTTGTCAAAAAAATATCCTTCAGATCCAAAAAATCAAGCAGGGTGGGGTACTTTTATTGAAAATAATGCTATGCAGTTAATTGAAACTATTTCTTTACCCACTGTTTGGTCGTTTCATGAATCTGATGAAACACAATATGTTTTTGTAAAATCTTCTTAGTAATAGCAATCCAAATTAAGTGTCGATTTTAAAATGTTCTTGGACACGTGGCTCAGCTTGGATAGAGCAAGCGCTTGCGGAGTGCTAGGTCGTCGGTTCAAATCCGATCGTGCCCGCTTAATTTCTTATTTTACCAATTCCACGAAATTTTCTTTATTCTTAAATAATGTACTCTTTCAGTATAGTGATGAGCCGCCAAGACTTTGATTCTTCTTCAATTTTGGTCAAAGATATAATGACTAAAGCAATTATTTCTGTCAACACTGAAACTACCGTTTTTCAAGTAGCCAAAATGATGGAACAGGGTGGGATTGGCGCAGTCCTTGTAAAGACAGATGGTCATCTTACTGGTATTGTTACTGATAGAGATTATGCCACAAAGATTGTAGCACATAATTTGCCATCTGATACAAGTGTAGAGAAAATAATGTCTTCTCCCTTGATTACAATTAATTATGATGAATCCATTTCTGCAGCTGCACAAAGAATGACAACTAAAAAAATCAGAAAACTTGCAGTAACTAATAATGGTAATATCATCGGCTTAATTACGTCTACTGATTTAGTAACTCAACTTGCCAAGTAACTAGAATGTTTTCGTTTTTCTAAGAAATACTGTAACTGATATCATGTAACATGTTGTGGCAATAATTTCAGAAATTATTGATGCTAGGTATGGCTCAATACCTACTTCTAAAAAATAATATAGACTTGGCCATCTAATTCCTAGATAAATTATTTCACCCACTCCAAATGATGAAATAAGTTTCAGTAATTCTTTTTTAATTAATTTTGATTCCATTGTTTTGTATCTTTTTCGATTATCAATGTAAAATAAACTAGAAAATAATCCAAAGTAAATAACATATCCTATAATGATTGTAATTGTTGTAGTTTGATAATTTTCATAATCAGCTAATAATTGAGCTGCAACTGCTGAAATTGATGCAGAAGCAATAAAACAAATTATGAAATTTCGATTGATTTGCAATAATTGCTTATTTATTTTCATAATTTATTCAACAATTTGGACAATTAGGTCCAGTATCTTTTTTGGATTTTCCGTGGGCTTTTTGCATATGTCTTATCAATCGATTTGTTGCAGTAAAATTCATTCCACAAATTTGACATTCTGTGCCTGTGATTAACACTTCTTCTACTTTATTCTTAAAAAGTCCCATGAAGCAAAATTTTTCATATTAATTAAAAATGTTCTTTATTGATTAAGCCCTGATTCTTTAGTAAATCTATGAAAAAAAGATGTCATTGGGCAAAGGATGAACCTAATACTAGTTATCATGATGAAGAATGGGGTATTCCAGTACATCATGATCAAAAATTATTTGAATTTCTAATTTTAGAAGGTGCTCAAGCTGGATTGTCTTGGAGTACTATTCTTAATCGTAGAGAAGGATATCGAGATGCTTTTTCTAATTTTGATGTGGTTATAGTTGCAAAATATACTCAAAACCATGTAAAAAAATTGCTAAAAAATGAAAAAATTATTCGCAATAAACTAAAAATTAATTCTGCAATTAATAATGCTAAAAAATTTATTGAAATCCAACAAAAATTTGGTTCTTTTGATCAATATTTGTGGAGATTTGTAAATAATAAACCCATCAAGAATTCATTCCATAAATATTCTGATATTCCTGCATACACTGCACTTTCTGAACAATTGAGTGCTGATCTAAAAAAATATGGATTTACTTTTGTTGGTCCTACAATTTGTTATGCTTTCATGCAAGCAATTGGCATGGTAAATGATCATACTGTTAATTGTTTCAAATACTCAAAATAATTGATTACCATTTTTATCTTAATATTGTAAAAGGATCACAGATAAATTTGAGAAAATCATTATAGATTAGTGCCAAAACTAGATCCCAGTGTTGAAAAATTAATCGGAGAAGCCAAAAATAAATTAGAAAAAAGAAATTTGTCCCTTCAAAACTCTATTGATGATTTTGAAAAAGAACTCCCAAAACATGAATCTTTTCCAACTTCAAAAGACATGCTTACGTCTTACATTGGAATATACCGAAATGAAATTCATGCTAATCTCCTCATTATAGAATTATTGCGCAAAGCTGATGAAATACTTGTTAGATATGATGTTGAAAATTAATCCTTTTTTGTAAAAAGACTTCTTTTTGTAAAATTTAATATTTGGAAATGTTTTTAGTCATATTGTAAGTATTATGAGTGAAAAATCCTTTGCAACATCTTTGTCTTGTATGGATGGTAGAGTTCAACTTCCGATGATTAATTTGATTAAAGAAAGATATTCTGTAGATTTCGTTGATACTATTACTGCCCCTGGAATCGATAAGGTAATTTCTGATGGAAACATTGAATCTATCAAAAAAAGTGTAATAATTTCTGTATCTAATCATAAATCTTCTCATATTGTAATTTCTGGTCATTTTGGATGTGCTGGAAATCCCGTTTCTAACGATGAGCATTTTGTTCACATCAAAAAAAGTGTGGAACTTGTTAAATCTTGGAATTTAAATGCTGAAGTTGTTGGTGTCTGGATTGATGAAAATTTTGTCCCTCGATTAATTTAATTCTAAAAATTTATCCATAAATCATGCAGTGTTCACATTCACATACATCTTTTTCTTTTAATTTTTTTAGACATTTTTTATGTTGACCAGCTTGACATTGAACACACACTTCTTCAATATTTTCAACTTCTGTATATTTTTTAGATTGATCAAAGCCAAATCCTCCATCTTGTGGTCCTACCATGATTTATTGTAATTAATCTAGTATTTCTAGTTCACTAATTTAGTGTATTTTTGATTGTATCTTGTAACTCTGTTTTATTTTCTTCAATTATGCCTCTAATTTCAAAAGTATCTACATATCCTCCTGCTGATGCACGTGTTGCTTTGAGTAAATAATGTAATGACCCCTCTTCAATTTTTCCAACATAATATCCATAGAGAAAATCTAATTCATCATCACACTTCCAAATTTTTTTAATATTTGGAAATGTTTGTTCAATTTCAGATGGAATTTCTTTAATTCTTCTTTTAATATAATTGTCCAATGATTTTCTAATTGTAGAGTCTTGAAGCAATTCTACTCTGCTTTCTAATTTTTACTTTTTAGTCTTTTTATTCCCTGTATCTTTCTTATCGTCGTCCACATTATCCCACATATGCATAGTTCCTCTAATCATAAATGAGCCCACTATGATGGCTACTAGTCCTCCAATTACAAAGACAAATAATTTACCGATATCTTTGATACTTGCCAACTCTATGCTTCCTATGTTATTGTAATTATAATTGTCTTAACTTTTCAATTAGATTCAATAATGAGTTAACTTTTTCAATTTTATGACTAAAAGACAACAAGTTGTTGCATGGATTGCGATGATTGGGGGTGGAATCGGCTTTTTCTTTTTCTCCATAGAAATGGCTGAATTTATGCGTTAAACTACTCACAAAGTGATAAATTCAAACAACGCAAAAAATCTAATTGTAACCAATAGTTTTCATTCCATAGCAAGGTTTGTTGCCTTTACTCCAACATTTACAAGAACAAGAAATAGCTTTTCCAGTATCCATGTCTTTAATTACTTGATGAAAAACCCCTTCTCTAACTTTTGATTCAATTGATATGGTTTCGTATCTATTCTGTTTTTGATCCGAATTATCCATGATAATTTATCATATATCTCACTAAAAAAAGACACTCTGAAAAGAATTTACGCAACATTAATCATTAAAATTAATTACATTCAATCTATTTGAAATAATTGTGTCTATTATTACTCCTGAAATTAAGGCTTTCTTAGATTCTCAAAAATTAGGTTATGTTGCAACTGTTTCATCAGATGGGAAACCCAATATTTCTCCAAAAGGAACTATTATTGCATGGTCTGACACTCTTCTTGCATTTGCAGAAATCCGTTCCCCTGACACATTAAATAATTTACAAAATAATTCTTTTATGGAAATTAATGTTATTGATCCTTTATCACGTAAGGGGTATTTGTTTGCTGGAACTGGTAAAATTATTAAGAATACTCCGATGTACGATGATATTCTTAATTATTATCGAAGAAATGGAATTGAAAGTCCAATTAATTCTATTGTAATAATATCCATTTCCTCTGTTTCTGTAGTTACCTCTCCTCTTTATGATTTAGGTAAATCTGAAGATGA
>JAONKT010000028.1 GCA_028377625.1 Candidatus Nitrosopumilus sp.
TAGTTATGCATCAGTACCAATGGATGAATCTTTAGCTGAAGCATCTATTGATTTAGTTAAACGACCATTTTCAAAATTAACTTTATCAATAAAAAGAAGTAAAATTGAAAATGTTTCAAAAGAAGATTTGGAACATTTCTTTCAATCATTACTTCAAAATCTGAATAGTTGTATCCACCTTACTGTAAAGTATGGCGATAATGATCATCATAAAGTTGAATCTGCAATTAAATCACTGGCAGTTGCATTTAGATATGCATCATCATATGATAAAAAGCAAAAAGGAATTCCAAGTACAAAAGGTTCAATGTAATGGTTAATGTAGCAATATTTGACTATGGTGCTGGAAATATTTTCAGTCTAAAAAACTCCCTTGAACAAGCTGGTGCTTCAGTAGATGTCATAACTTCTTTTGATCAACCTAATGTTTATTCTGGATTATTGTTGCCTGGTGTAGGTAATTTTGATCCTGCAATCAAAAGTATTAATGAAAATTCAAAAACCAAGTTTCATGATTTTGTTAAAGGTGAGACTCCTGTTTTAGGCATATGTCTTGGAATGGAAATGTTTTTTGAAAAAAGTGAGGAGGGTGTTGAAAAAGGATTTAATGTAATTGATGGAGAAATTATAGTTTTACCCTCTACTATGAAAGTTCCACATATGGGATGGAATAATTTAGAAATTAAAAAGCCAGGAACAATTTTAGATGGGGTTGTTGATGGTTCTTGGGTTTATTTTGTTCATTCTTATCGTGCAAAACCAACATTTGATGATGTAATTACAGCTGAATCTGATTATGGTGTAAAAGTTCCTGCAGTAGTTGAAAAAAATAATTTTTTTGGAACTCAATTTCATCCGGAAAAATCAGGAGATGTTGGTAAAATCATGATACAAAATTTTCTAAATGTGTGTAAAAAATGAAAGTAATTCCTGCAATAGATCTTATGGATGGCCACGTAGTTAGACTATACAAGGGAGATCCCAATCAAAAAACCATCTATAGTGACGATCCAATTAGTATTGCAAAAAAATGGGAATCTGCTGGCGCTGATATGATTCATCTTGTTGATTTAGATGCTACTTTGGGATTAGGTTCTAATCTTGAATTAATTAAAAAAATTGTTACATCTGTCTCTATTCCAATAGAAATTGCAGGTGGATTACGTTCTGAATTACTAATTCTTGAAGCTCTGAAAATTGTTGACAGAGTTGTAATTGGAACTTTTGCCTTTAAAGAACCTGAATTATTACAAAATTTACTAAGTAGACTAGGTTCTGAAAAAATTGTTATTTCTGTTGATCATAAAGATGGTGATATTGTAACACATGGATGGCAAAGTACTACTGATATATCATTAATTGATTCAATGAAGGAATTTTTACATGCTGGATTTACCGAATTTCTGTTAACTAATGTCAATCGTGATGGAACTTTAGAAGGACCTGATCTAGAATTTCTTGAAGAAGCTTGTGATTTAGATAAAGCAAATGTAATTGCAAGTGGTGGAATTTCTAATATTGATGATATTCCTAAAGTAAAAGAAAAAAATGCTTGGGGTGTAATTTTGGGTAAGGCACTTTATGAGAATAAAATTACTATTGAGGAGACAAAGAAATTATCATGACTTTAACAAAACGAATTATTCCATGTTTAGATGTAAAAAATGGTAGAGTTGTTAAAGGATTAAATTTTGAATCTATTAAGGACGCCGGTGACCCAGTAGAGTTAGCTGCCAAATATAGTAATGAGGGTGCAGATGAACTTGTATTTCTTGATATTACAGCTTCAAATGAACAACGAGAAACAATTAAGGAATTAGTACGTAAAGTTGCTTCTGTAATTAACATTCCATTTACTGTTGGTGGTGGTGTTAAATCAATTGATGATGCTAGAAATATTTTACTTAATGGAGCTGATAAAGTCGGAATTAATACTTCAGCAATAAAAAATCCGCCATTAATTACTGAATTAATGACATTGTTTGGTAGGCAATGTGTTGTAGTTGCAATTGATGCAAAAAGAAATTATGAGATTAAAGAAAATGTAAATGTATTTTCAGAAAATAAAAAAAAGTTTTGGTTTGAAGTTTTTATTTTTGGAGGAAAACAAGGAACAGGTGTAGATGTAATTACTTGGGCGAAGGAAGCTGAAAAATTAGGTGCTGGAGAAATCTTGCTTACTAGCATTGACGCAGATGGCACAAAAAATGGATATGATGTTTTACTTACAAAATCAATTGTTGAAAATGCATCCATACCTGTAATTGCATCTGGTGGATGTGGAAAACCTGATGACATGGTAGAAATTTTTGAGAAATCTAATGTTGATGCTGCGCTTGCAGCCTCAATTTTTCATTATGAAACCCATGGAGTTCAAGGTGTTAAATCGTTTCTTAAAGAGAAAAAAATTTCTGTAAGATTATAATATCTAGATAAATTTTAGAAGTTATGAATAAATCTATTGATGAGATTGATTTTGAAAAAAGTGATGGTCTTGTACCTGTAATTGTACAGGATGCAAATACAAAGGATATTCTTACACTTGCGTATACAAACAAGGAATCTTTAGAATTGGCAAAAAAAACTGGTAATTCTTGGTTTTGGAGTCGTTCAAGAAATAAACTATGGATGAAAGGTGAGGAATCTGGTAACACTCAAAAAATTAAACAGATCTTAGTTGATTGTGACTCTGATGCAATTATTTATCTTGTTGAACCATCAGGACCTGCATGTCATACCGGTGAAAAAGTTTGTTTTCATAATGAACTAAAATAATTTAGCAAACTGGTTCAAATATTCTTTCATCCCACGAACTAGTTTGATTAAGTATTTCAAAACTCATATTTGAATACTCTGTCCCAACAAATTGTACCATCCATGTACCTACAAGTTGATTTGTCGTACATAGATTTTTCATTTTTGAAAGCTTTGGTTCAAAATACAAATTAAATTGTTGTTTATTTTCTCCGTTAAACTCCATTGTAATATAATTTTTCCAACCATCAGCATTTTCCATTGGTCGAAAAAATATCATTTGCCCTTTTTCATCTTGAGGTAAATTTGTTACAGTTATGAAAATTTTTTCACCTAAATTATATTGGTTTTTGTCTATTGCAAATGGTCCTGATCTTACTTCGTTATTTTTCCATTTTTCTTCTGTTGTTTCTTCTTGATTTGAATTAACTAATATTAATCCCGAAGCAATTATGATTACAATAATTATAGAAATGATGATAATTTTCTTCATATTTATTGAGCTTAAAAAAAATCTCTAAAAACTTTACTATTTCAAATTTTTATTATATTTTCATAGAATAAAATTAAGTAACACTTAACTCGATATTAGAATTTTTTATCTATCCTAATTGAGAAAGTATTGATCTTGACTAGAACATCATTACAGTGTAGGGAGTGTAAAAAAGAGTATGAGACTGCTTTCAAGTATGTATGTGACGACTGTTTTGGTCCTTTAGATGTAAAATATGACTTTCCTACTTTGACAAAGGATACATTTTCTAATCGTCAGCACACCTATTGGAGATATTTTGAACTACTCCCTATCGAGAACAAATCAAATATTGTAAATATTGGTGCAGGAATGACTCCACTAACCAAAGCAGAAAACCTTGGAAAAAAATTAGGCTTGAACAATCTATACATAAAAAATGACTCTGTAAACCCAACTTTTTCATTCAAAGATAGACCAGCCGGTGTTGCAATTTCTAAAGCAAAAGAACTTGGATTAACTGCAGTTGGTTGTGCATCAACTGGTAATTTAGCTTCTGCAACTGCAGCACATGCAGCAGCTGCAGGATTACCATGTCACGTATTTGCACCAAGTAATATTGAGATGGCAAAAATTACACAAGCACTATCTTACGGTGCAAATTACATTGCAGTTGATGGAACTTATGACGATGCAAATAGAATTGCAGCTCAAATTGGTGACAGCAAAGGAATTGGTATAGTTAACATTAACATGCGTTCACATTACGTGGAAGGCTCTAAAACATTTTCATATGAAGTTGCGGAGCAACTTGATTGGACAGTACCTGATCAACTAATAGTACCTGTTGGAAGTGGTGCAATGCTTAATGCAATTTGTAAAGGATTTGAAGAATTACAAACTGTTTCATTACTTGATGATGTATCCAATATGCATATGATTGCAGCACAACCGCATGGATGTGCACCAATTGTTGATGCATTTAAGAAAAATACTAAAGAAGTTATTCCAGTTGAAAATCCTGATACTGTTGCTAAGAGTTTAGCAATTGGTGATCCTGGCGATGGAAGATATGTCTTGAAAAGATTAGAACAGTATAATGGATTTGCAGAAGAATGTAATAATCAAGAAATTTTAGATGCAATTCTTCTTTTGGCTCAAACTGAAGGTATATTTACAGAACCTGCAGGCGGTGTATCAATTTCTATATTACAAAAAATGGTTGAACAAGGTAAAATTGATAAAAATGATAAAGTTGTGTGTTATGTTACTGGTAATGGTCTGAAAGCAACTGAATCAATTATGCAAGTACTGACAAAACCAACTGTTTACAAGCCAAACATTAATGAAATCTCCGCGGTGGTTCAATAGATATGGCAAATATCACATTTACAATTCCTTCAGTACTAAATGCAGGCGGTGGTGAGAAAAAATCTGAAATTTCCGCTGATTCTTTACAAGAAGCATTTATCAAAATATCTGAAATTTTTGGTGATGATTTCAAACGTAGAGTATTAGAGGCTGATAACACCCCACGTTCTTTGATTAATATTTACATTAATGGCAAAAATGCCAAATTTTCCAGCGGAATGGAAACTCCTTTACAAGATGGCGATGAGGTCTATATTTTACCTGCAGTTGCTGGAGGTTCCGAAGATTTGTCATCAAAGGAACTTGATAGATATTCACGGCAAGTAATGCTTGAAGAAATTGGTTACAATGGACAATTAAAATTAAAAAATTCTAAAGTTTGTGTTGTTGGAACTGGTGGTTTGGGACATCCAATTATTACAAGACTAACTGCAATGGGTGTCGGTACATTACGAATTGTTGATCGGGATGTAATTGAATTATCTAATTTACATAGACAAACATTATTTGATGAATCTGACGTTGGACAAGTTAAAGTTGAAGCAGCAGCAAAAAAATTAAGAAAATTAAATTCTGAATGTAGTATTGAGGCACTAACTGTTTCTGTTAATGATTACACTGCACTTGAAGTTGTAGAAGGATGTGATGTTGTAATTGATGCACTAGATTCAGTTAATGCAAGATATGCATTAAACAAAGCTTGCGTTAAATTTGGAATTCCATTTGTTACAGGAGCTGCAGTTGGAACATCTGGACAAGCATTTACAATTTTACCAAAAGAAAGTGCATGTTACTATTGCATGTTTCCAGCACTTGATGAAGATACAATGCCAACATGTAGTATTGAAGGAGTACACCCGTCAATTCTTTCTATAATGGGTGGAATAGAAGTTGCAGAAGCTGTAAAAATAATTACTGGAAAAAAACCAAATTTATCAAACAGAATTTTGCATATTGATTTAGAAAATTTAGATTTTAACAGTACTCGTACATTTAGAGCTGATGAATGCCCAATTTGTGGAACTGGAAAATTAGAAGTTGTAGAAAAACAAGAATTAATCTTAGAAGAACTATGTGGAAGAAATAGGGGAAAGAGAACTTATTCCATTACTCCCACTGAAACTTTTGATCTTGATTCTGTAAGCGTTTCAGCAACTGCAAAAGAAAAAGGATTTGTAGTTGAAAATTTAGGCGACTTGGGATTGTCTATGAGAACAAATGATCTTTCTGTTAATTTTATGAAACGTGGTTCTGCTGTAGTTGTTGGCTCAAAAGATGAATCTGATGCAATCACTCTATACAAAACCCTACTATCTAAAAATTAGATAAAATTTCGTTTGAAAACCTTCCAAAATTTATAATTAAATCTAAACTTATGCCTAAATATTCTTAAGTTGTATTAGATTTTGTTTAAAATTTTGTAAATTAACAAATTGTTATATTCTTTTTGAATATCTAAAATTTCAATGTTAGATATTGAAAGAATGAATAAGATTGACAGTAAGGGAATGTACAAAATTTATGATAGATGGCCTGAAATTGCTAAGGATGCATTTGAATCTAATTTAGAATTAGTTGATTTTAAAAATATTGATCACATAGTTTTTGCTGGAATGGGTGGTTCAGGTGCAATAGGAGATTTATTTGCATCAATTTTATCAAAAACTAACATCCATGTATCCCTTGTCAAGGGATATGTTTTACCAAAAACTGTTGATAAAAATACCTTGATTGTAACAACAAGTGTATCAGGTAATACTATAGAAACTTTAACAGTACTTGATTCAGCTAAAAAACTTGATTGTAATATTATTGCATTTTCTTCAGGTGGAAAAATGGAAGAATATTGTAGTAAAAATAAAATAAATTTTAAAAAAATTGATCTAATTCATTCACCAAGGACATCATTTCTAAAATTTTCTTTGTCTATCATGAATGTATTAAATTCAATTCTACCAATTGAAAAAAGTCATGTATTTGAAACAATAAATGAATTGACAAAACTTCGAAATTTAATAAATTCCCAAAATATTTCAGATTCAAATCTTGCACTTAATTTAGCAAATTTTATTTCAGGAATTCCTTTAATTTATTATCCCTATGGTTTACAATCGTCTGCTACTAGATTCAAATCTTCAATTCAAGAGAATGCAAAAACTCATGCTATTATTGAAGATGTAGTGGAGGCATGTCATAATGGAATAGTTGCATGGGAAAAATCATCCACAATCCAACCTATTTTACTGAGAGGATATGATGATTACATAAAAACTAAAGAAAGATTTGAAATAATTAAAGAATTTTTTGGCCAAAATAATATTAAATATAAAGAGATTAATTCAGTTCCCGGAAATATTTTGACTAAACTAATGACGTTAACTTATCTCCTTGATTATTCATCAATATATCGTGCAGTTCTATCTGGAATTGATCCATCCCCTGTTTCTTCTATAAATTTTATAAAAAGTAGGATCTGAAGATTTTTGTTCTTGATATTTTATCATTAATAATATGTCTGAGTTAGTTTCTGTAATAATTCCAGTTTATAATGCAGCACAATTTTTAAAAGATTCAATAGAATCTGTACTTAATCAAACATATTCAAATATTGAAATTATTTGTGTAAATGATGGTTCTACCGATAATTCTCTTGATATTTTAAAATCTTTCTCCGATAAAATTACTATTATATCTCAAGAAAATCAGGGATTATCTTCTGCATTAAATGTTGGAATTAAAGAAATTAAAGGTAAATGGTTCAAGTGGTTTTCACCAGACGATATAATGTTATCAAATACTATAGAAACATTAGTTAATACTGGACAAAAATTTTCTAACACAATTATTTACTCGAATTGGGATCTAATTGATGAAAAAAATAATCAATTACGTAGTTTTCAGGAATCAAATTATAACAAGTTGTCTAATTTTGAATATAATGTTAGATTATTGGATAGACAATTAATTAATGTCAATACTACATTAATTCCATCATCGTTATTTAAAAAATGTTATGTTAGATACCTGGATGATCCTGTAGCTGTTGATTACGATTTTTTCCTTACTGCTGCTTTACTACATGACATTAAATTCCATTTAATCCCAAAATCACTCGTAAGATATAGAATTCATACAAAACAATTATCACATAAGAATATTTCAAAAACACTAGAATATGTCTCTCAAATTAAAGATGAAATTTTACAACATCTTGATGATTCATCTAGAAACAGATACATAAATGGATTAAAACAATACCAACAAACTAAATCTACAAAAACTAAGGCAATGGAATTAGGTGTAAAATTACTCTCAACAATGCCTTCTTTTGTTTCTGATAGAATAATAATTTTTTATCTTAATAAGATTCGTCAATCTAGATAAGACTTTTTATTCTTAAAAATTTTATTTAGGTGTATGCAATTACCTCGAGTCTCAATAATTATTGTTAATTATAATGGAAAACATCATCTTGAATCATGTTTAGAATCTCTTTTAAAAATTAATTATAATAATATAGAAATAATTGTTGTTGATAATAATTCTACTGATGATAGTGTTAGTTTTATTTCTATAA
>JAONKT010000029.1 GCA_028377625.1 Candidatus Nitrosopumilus sp.
AAAAGGAAGTATATTTAATGAAAGTGGTATTTGGCGATTTCGTGAATTATTAAATTTTTGTCAAATAGATACTGAAAGTTTAGAAGAATGTTCAAAATTCTTGGTTTCATTAGATGGTGCAGAAGGCAGACAATCTAAACCATATCATATGTCTAAAGCTGCTGAATTTTTAGGAATTGAAAAGGATGGTTTGTGGTTACAACCAGAAGGATACAATCCAAGTGGATCTTTCAAAGATAATGGAATGGTAACAGCTGTAACTCATGCAAAATTAGTAGGTGCAAAAAAAATAGTTTGTGCATCAACTGGAAATACATCAGCTTCCGCTGGTATGTTTGCAGCTAATGAAGGAATTGATTGTGATGTGTATATTCCTGCAGGTCAAATCGCACCAGGAAAGTTAAGTCAAGCATATCAATTTGGAGCACAAATTGTTCAAGTTGAAGGAAATTTTGATGATGCATTAAAACAATCATTGGATGATGCACAGAATCATGATGGATATACAGTTAATTCAGTCAATCCATTTAGAATTGAAGGACAAAAAACAATCCCATTTAGAGCATTAGAATATTTGAATTGGGATGTACCTGATTGGATTGTTTACCCTGGAGGTGCATTAGGAAATACATCTAGTTGCGGAAAAGCATTAATGGAATTATACGAATGGGGGTGGATTAAAAAAATTCCAAGAATAGCAGTGATTAATTCAGAAGGAGCAAGTACATTATCTGATTTGTATAATGGTAAATTTGAAAATGAAGAATTACGTTGGAATAAAGGTGAGCCAAATACTGAATTAATTTCAAGGTATTATGATCATTTAGATAAAGAAAAAATTAGACCTAAAACTAAAGCAACTGCAATTCAAATTGGAAGACCTGCAAATATTTTAAAAGGTTTACGAGCATTAGAATTTTCTAATGGAGTAGTCACAACTGTTAGTGATTCAGAAATGTTAGACGGTATGTCAGTTGTCGGACTTAACGGATTTGATTGTGAAATGGCTTCAGGTGCATCAGTAGCAGGAATAAAAAAATTGATGAATGAGGAAATTATTAAAAAAGACGATACAGTGTTAGGAATTCTTACAGGTAGACAAAAAGATGCAATGATACCAGTAGATTATCACAGTAACTCTGAAAATACATTTGCAAACCCACCCAAAAATTAGCCTCGATTTTAGGCGTAAATTATTATAAAAAATTAAAGAATATGAAGAGTTTAAATCCATGGATTGACAAATTAGTATACCAAAAGATGGTGCAAAAAAACTAAATGAGTTATACCAGTTACAATAAACTTTCAAGGAAAATATCATGGTAGATTTATGGATTGAAATTTCAGCCTTAGCTGTTTTAATAGGATTATCAGGATTTTTTAGCGGATTAGAAGTTGCATTAGTAGGAGTAAGAAAATCAAAAGTGGTTCAATTATTTAATGAAGGAAAAAAAGGTGCCAAAGCACTACACAAATTAAAAATGAATCCAAGTTGGATGATGTCAAGTGTTAATCTTGGAAATAATTTAGTAAATGTTGGTGCATCTGCACTTGCAACTAGCGTAGCAATCAGAATGTTTGGTAATGATGGATTGGGGATTGCAGTTGGAATTATGACGTTTTTAATTTTAGTATTTGGAGAAATTACTCCAAAAACATACTGCAATGCAAATTCAACAAAAGTTGCATTAAGGTATGCACCAGTATTACTTGGTTTTAGCTATGTATTTTATCCTGTAGTAAAATTCTTTGAAACTATTACTAGAGGAGTTGTCAAAATTACAGGAAGTAGTTACAATCCACCTCCAATTACAGAGGAGGAAATTAAAGGAGTTATTGATCAAGGATTAGCAGAAAAAGCATTAGAAAAAGAAGAAATGGAATTAGTTCATGGTGCATTAAATTTTGATGATACTGTAATTCGTTCTGTCATGACACCAAGAACAAAAATGTTTACACTAAATTCAAAAATGTTATTGTTTGAAGCTTTACCACTAATTAATCAAAGTGCACATTCAAGAATTCCAATTTTTGGAGATACCAGTGACGATATTGTAGGATTCATACATGTTAGAGATGTTTTAAAAAAATTAGAAAAAAATAATGACGAAGTAGTTAGATTAGAACAAATAGCAAGAAAGCCAGTTTTTGCATCACAAGAAAAAATGGTTAGTTCATTACTAAAAGAAATGAAAGGTAGAAAAACACACATGGCAATTGTAGTAGATGAACATGGAGGTGTCGAAGGACTAGTCACTCTAGAAGATTTGTTAGAGGAAATTGTAGGTGAAATAGAAGATGAAACAGACGCCATAAAAGAAAAAGGATATGAAAGAATTGATCAAGACACAATAATTACAAACGGAGATATTGAAATTGACATCATTAATGATCTATTTAAAACAAAAATTCCAGATGGAGATGATTATGCATCACTTAATGGATTACTACATGAAAAATTACAAGATATTCCTCAAGAAGGAGATAAAATTGAAATTGAAGAATTACGAATAGTTGTCGACAAAGTTTCAAAAAATATTCCAAAAAAAATTAGAATTGAAAAAATTAAAAATTAATCTTTTTTAGCAAATTGTTTTTGTAATTTTTGTTTTTTCTCATCCATATTGAAAATAGATTCAGTATGAGAAAATGCTTCTTTATAGGATTTATCAAACAACATTGCTTGCATCAACATATGATTTTCAGGAATGACAATTCCTGTTTGATCATCAGAGTACATCATTTGTACAGTGTCACCAATTGACGTAGTCATATTTGCATGTATGTGAATCATATTTGTATCAGTAAAATTAAATCCCATATTTTGTGCACAATCACGAATGTCTTTGGTACCTTTTGCAGTCCATAAAGTTGCAACTCCAAATTCATCAATAAACAAATTATGAATTTCAGATGGTTTTGGTGCAGTATTTTTGAATCTAATATCCATTATGTGTAAGTGCATTTGTCTAGTAGGGACTTTAATTGCACGGACGTATAGAGGAGCATCCTTTCCAAAATACTATTAGTAATCCGTGATCTGAATATTTTTCATCCCATGATGTAATGAATGGCAATGTCCTGATGCAGTTTATACAACTATATGTCCAAATGTCATACAGGATTACTTTGCCTTCCATCTTTTTTGTTAATTCTTCAGATGATGTATTGAGATAATGTGCTATTCCTACTAAATTTGGTGCTTTTCTACTTTCTAAATCTAAATTTGTTGACGAAAATTCGTCTAAACCTGTGAATAACATGACCAAAAATACTATTCCTGCAACAATAATTCCCCCAAAAATTACAATTGTTTTAATTTCAGCATTCATCCTAACATCACTATCTCATTAAGTAATGGAAAATTTGCAATATATGCAAGTTGATTTGTAGATATCAGAATTCCTAATGTGATGATGAATCCTCCTAAAATTATATTATAATATTTCAGATGCTTTGTCATGGATGAAATAATTTTTGTAGATTTTGAAAAAAATATTCCCATTAAAATAAATGGAATTCCTAAACCTATGGAATATGCCAATAGTAAACTAAATGATACTGATGGTATGGTTGCAGCTAATGTTAGTATAGTTCCCAATATTGGCCCAACACATGGTGTCCATCCTATTGCAAATGCTAAACCAAATACAAATGACATTGGATAACTTGATTTAAAATTTTTAAGATGAAATTTCTTTTCTTTATTTAATGAATTAATTTTTGTAGATAATATTAGAAACATTCCAAATAATATGATGATGATTCCTGCAATTAAATTTAGATTGTTTGTAAATTGATTAACACTTGTAGATAGTACACTATTGATTATAACGCCTAAAGTTGAAAATACAATAGAAAATCCTAAAACAAAAAATATTGTATTTATAATTATGTTGATTCTATTTTTTTGAAAATTAAATTTTTGATCACTATTTATTTCTGTTAACGTTGTTCCAGAAATATATGCCAAAAATGCTGGAATCATTGGTAAAATACATGGTGCGATAAATGATCCTAATCCTGCCAAAAATGCAATGAATATTGTGGGATCTGTCATATGATGAAGTCATTATTTTTATTTTAAAGCCTTCTTACAAATTTTCACTAATTCTAATACAATCCGTTTTTATCTAGGCTTCTGATAGTCTTGATATGAATACAAGATTTGTAATTGTGGGCATTACTTTGGGAATTGTCATAACTTTTGCAGTAATTGTTGGTTCGCCTGCAAATCCATTAGGCTTGGATTTTGGCGGTATGGATGCTCAACGATAATTAAAAGAATTTTTTATACCCTTTTTCAAATATTTTCAAAGATTTTTCTATATCTTCATTTGTTAGCCATGCCGTAACAGATACTCTTAACCTAGCTTGATTTTTTGGTACAGTTGGATATCTTATTGGTTGAGCAAATATTCCATTATTGAATAGGAATTTACCAAACTCCATTGCTGTTTTTTCGCTGCCTACAATTATTGGTATGATTTGTGTTTTAGACTTAATTTCATAACCAATTGATTTTAGCCCCTTTGATAATTTTTCTATATTATTTTCTAATTTCTTTTTTTGAACATCTCTTCTAGATTGTACTCTTTTAATTGAATGTTCTACTAAAAATGATGGCAATGCTGAAGTATAGATAAATGATTTTGATTTATTTATGCATAAATCAATTACATTATTTTGCGATGCAACATATCCTCCAAATGATCCTAATCCTTTACTTAAACTACTAATGTACAAATCAATTTTTTCTGCCACTTTGAAATGTTCTGGAGTTCCTTTTCCATCTTTGCCCACTACGAAATCTCCATGTGCATCATCTACAATAGTAATTGCATTACTTTTTTGTGAAATTTCTGTAATTTCTTTTAATGATGAAAAATCCCCATCCATACTAAATACGCCTTCTGTGATTATGAATTTGTTATTTCCATGTTTTTTAATTTTTTCAAATAAATCCTTCATATCATTATGTTTGTAAATCACAGTTTTTGCACCAGACAATTTACATGATTCTATAATACTTGCATGATTTAATTCATCACTAAGAATCAAATCTCCTTTTTTTGCTATTGCAGTTATTGATCCTAAATTTGCCATATATCCTGTTGGGTAAATCAAACTTTTTTGTTGAGATTTGTGTTTTGCAAGAATTTTTTCTAATTTTTTATATGATTCATCATTTCCTGATACTAGTCTAGAACTTGATTGAAGTTGATTTGTTTGTATTTTTGTAATTGGAATTCCCAGGTAGTCATTTGAGCATAAATTCACTAATTTTTTATTTTTGATTGTAATGTAGGCTCCTTGTGCTTTTCCGTATCGTAATTTTCTGTGTAAGTTATTTTCTTTAATCTTTTCTAATTCTAAATTAATGAAATTTAGTTTATGCTTCAAGACCAATTTTTTCAATCATTTTACGGTCTTTTTGAGCATCATTTCCATCCATTGTTAGATACCCTTGAGTAATAATGCCATTTGCCCCACTTTGCAATAACTCTTCACCTGCATCATCCAAGTTTGTTTCTCTTCCTCCAGAAATTTTAATCACTGATTCTGGTAATAGAAATCGTATTACTGAAAAAATTCTAGTAATTTCTGAATTGGGTAAATTAACTTGTAATTCCAATGGTGTTCCTGGTACTGGGACTAGAATGTTTATTGTAACTTCCTCTGGATATATTCTTGCTAATTCTAATGTCATCTCCATTCTTTGTTCTCTTGTTTCTCCCAATCCTATAATCCCTCCTGTACATAACTCTAATCCTGCTTCTCTGGCAATTTCAAGTGTATCTAATCTATCTTGATATGTATGAGTTGTACAAATTTCTGGAAATTTAGATTTTGCAGTTTCTAAATTATGATTATATCTTTTTACTTTTAGTTCTTTTAGTTTTTTGGCTTGCTCTTTTGTAAGAAAACCTAAACTACATTCAACGCTAATTCCGACTTTTTCATTTATTTCTGTTATGATATTACATACATTTGTAAAATCTTTTTTTGATGGCTCTCTCCATGCTGCAACTAAACAATATGATTCTGCTCCTTCTTCTTTAGCTTTTTTTGCTTTAGTGACTACTTCCTCTGGTGAAGGTAATTGATATGTTTCAATACCCGTATCAAAAAATGCTGATTGTCCACAGAATGTACAATCCTCACTACATGCATTTTTTTTAATATTGTTTAATTGTTCGACATCTACTTTGTTTCCATTATAATCTCTAGTTATTTCGTTAGCACATTTTGCTAGTTCCTTTAGATCTTCATTTGGAACATTGAATAGGTTTTTTGCATCCTCAACTGAAATTCTTTCCCCAGAAAATACTTTTTCTTGACATTCTTTAATGAATTTCAATGCACTCATGTTCAAACATTTTTTATTCCATTTATAAAAATATGGTAATTGTTAACCGTTGTTTTTTAAGGGGTTAACAGTCAATTAACCTTTGATTTTGCTGCCTGAATTGTCTTGATAGTTCTTGATATGAGTATTTCTAACTCATTTTCTTTAATTGCTAATGGTGGGACAAGCATCAGTATATTGCCAAGTGTTCTGAGATAAATCCCGTGTTTTTTTCCTTCTTCAAAAAATACTTTGTTGATTGATTTTTTTGTACGAATAGGGGTTTTCTTTTCTTTATTTGAGACCAATTCGATTCCCATTAACATTCCCTTATGTCTAATATCTCCAACAATATCAATATCTAAAATTTCCTGATAATATTTTGAAAATATTTTAGATGTCTTTTGGATTTTTTTAATTAAATTGTATTTTTCATACATGTGAATATTTTCATTAGCAACAGCTGCTGCAATTGGGTTTCCTGTATATGTATGACCATGAAAAAGATGTTTCCAATCATAAAATTTACCTGAAAAAGAATCATAAATTTTTTTATTTGCAAGTGTAGCTGCCATTGTTATGTACCCTCCCGTTAACATTTTACCATATGCCACAATATCTGGAATACTTTTTTGTTCTTGATATTGAACCATTGATCCTAATCTTCCAAAACCTGTTGCAATTTCATCTAACACAAATAGTATATCATATTTTTTACATAATTTACTAATTTCACTTTGAAACCCTTTTGGATAAATTATTACTCCTCCTGCCATTTGCGCTCCACTTTCCATTATGAATGCAGCAATATTGTTATTTTTTGAAAATCTTTTTTCAATTTTGTCTAAGCAATTATTCTGATGATCTGATAATGTTAACCCTTTTGGAATTCTGTATTTATTGGGAACTGGAAATTGTGATGTTGAGAATAATTGTTTTTTAAATTTAGCAAAAAATTCTGGTACGTATCCAACTGACATTGCACCAAATGTATCCCCATGATACCCATTTTCTACTGTTGCAATTTGTGTTTTTTTTGTTTCCCCAATATTATTCCAATACTGTAATGCCATCTTAATTGCAATTTCCATTGCCGAAGAACCATTATCTGAAAAAAACACTTTACTCATACCAGGAGATATTTTTACGAGGTTCTTTGCTAATTTTTCTACTGGTTCATTTGTAAGGTTAAACAATGATGAATGCTGTATTTGTTTGGTTTGTTTCGTTATTGCTTTAACTAATTGAGGGTTTGAATGTCCCCAAACATTGCACCACATTGATCCTACAGCATCAATTATTTTATTGCCTTTGCTATCAATTAACCAAATTCCCTTACCTTTTGATATTTTATCAAATGATGTCCATTCCTTCATTTGTGTATTGGGATGCCATACAGAACTTTTCAAGTAATATTCAAA
>JAONKT010000003.1 GCA_028377625.1 Candidatus Nitrosopumilus sp.
ATTTTCTAAATAATGAAAATATTCAATTTGAGGATAATCAAAAACTATGATAAATGAACCTAAAATCATAATTATTAATCCCATTAAAAATTTCCTTTGATTTCTAATTTCCAAATATCCTTCATAAAATTTCATTTCTTTTTTAATAAATTTTTAATAGTTTTTAGTAGGTTCATCTGATAATTAAACGCCCAAGAGCAGGCACACACACGGAATAGGATGACGCTGATCGTAATTGATACCAATGATTTCTAATTCACCCAGGTGTGCTACATTATGGGCAACCCCGGTTTCAGAACGTGATGAGGCGTATGGCTATGTCCAATGAAATTTTGCGAGTCAGAACCGGGGAACATTAAATCAATTCAAAAACCATTAAACGTTAGTTCTAAACAAAATATTATAATGATAAACTATTGGTTAGCAAAACAAGAACCAAGTGGACCTCGAGGATATAATTTTGAACAATTGAAAAAAGAAAAAACTACTGTTTGGGATGGTGTTCATAATAATTTAGCACTAAAACATATGAGAGAAATGAAATCTGGTGATTTAATTTTGTTTTATCATACTGGTGTTGAAAGACAAGCAGTAGGAATAATGCAAGTCACTTCAAAACCATATTCTAATCCAAAAGAGGATGTTGAACGTTTTATTGTTGTTGATGTAAAATACAAAAAAACTTTGAAACGACCTGTAACATTGACAGAAATAAAAAATAATAAAAAATTTAAAGATTGGGAACTTGTTAGAATTTCAAGATTATCTGTTATGCCTGTACCTAAACCTATTTGGGATGAGATTCTAAAAATTTCACAAGACTAGTCTAATCGCTTTATTGATATAGTAGATTTATCTTATTACTGTATGGCAACAGCTTATGTTTTGATAAACTGTGAACTAGGTTCTGAGGAAGCTATTATTGGGCAACTAAAGGGCTTAGAAGGTGTAAAAGAAGTTCATGGAACTTTTGGTGCATACGATATTTTGGCCAAGATTGAATCTGACACCGTTGAAAAATTACGAGAAACAATTACCTGGAAAATCAGAAAAATTGAAAAGATTCGTTCAACTCTTACCCTTATGGGTATTGAAGGCCAAACATAAACACCCTTTTTTCTAAATATGATTCTACATTTTATTTTTGTTGTAAAAGAGGAGGATCTTCAAAAACGAAAATCTGAGTTTGAATATGTTAAAAAAATGGCACAATTTTATAAAAAATGGATTTATGAAAATTTTGGAATAGATTATGAAATTAAGTGTGATGAATTAGTTACAAAACCTAGAAGTATTTTTCAAAAACTTGATACTCATACACTTGTTCGTGATCATGAACAACGTGGAAATGACATATACCATTTCTACTTAACTCATTTTAAACCAATATGGACAGATTGTACTTGTGAGGGTTATCATTCTGAAAATTTTGGAATGATTTTTTGGCAATCTCCAAAAGAATCTAATGATGTTTTATTTTTAGCAGAAAAAAATTGTACAACTGTTTCTCATGAAATTGTTCATGAGATGCTAAGAATTAAAAAACATAAAAAATACATTCATGATGTTCATGATGTTTGGACAAAACATTTCTATGAACAATTAGAATTCCAACAATATGGTGAAGATTTTCAAGAAACTATGGATAAACCCATGTTCTTAACGATGGATATTACTAACTTTAAAAATTAATTTTTAAAATTTTAACATTTTGTAACTGAATAAATATTATTTTCAAAATTAGCAGTTTTAAAATCTAATTTATTTTCAGGATCATTATCTCTGGATTTACTTAATTCTTTGAGTTCTACTAATGCGTCTGTTCTAAAACCTACTGATGAACCATAAACAGCATCAGTTAACATTGTACCGTGATCTCCTTTTTTAATATCATCCACCATATCATAAAATCGATTTGTTTCTTTTTTATTAACTGGATTGCCTGTAGCTTTGTTGTGTGCTACTGAAATATACATTCCATTATTTTTTACTGCAACTAAAATTTTATGATTTTTACCTGTTGCACCTGGTATAGTCTCGTTTACTAATACTTCACATTTGTGATACATGCTTGATACATATGCAAAAAACCTGTATTGTGCAAATTTACCTGCATCATCTTCTTCACAATCCACAAAAATTTTGTGCAATAAATGTAAGGCATCATCGTTCATACTTTGTAATCTATCATCAATTCTACCTCTTTCAAGTAATTCTGATTTGCATTCTTTAGCTATTAAGACCAATATGAAATCTGGTAAATTATAATTTTTTAACGCAGCAACAAATGAACCTGCTTGTGACATTCCAAATTTTGGAAATCCTTTATTGACCATATTTTAATTCCTCTTTAGAAAATTTTGAATTTATTGACAACGCATTAAAAAGCTGGGGTTGGCTTATAATTGTTGAGAATTAATATGCCTATTTTGATATTTTTTTTAACTTTTGAATTGTAAATATTAAATTCAGGTAGAATTTTCTGTATATTATGGAAATTGAAACTAGTCCTGAACTTGTTTCTAATGTTTATTTGAAATTAAAAGAAAATATTGTAAAGTTCAGAAATGTTGTGGGTAGACCTCTAACACTTACTGAAAAAATTCTAGCTGGTCATTTTAATCAAATTAATGAAAAAAATTATTCTGGAGGTGCAGACTATGTTTTCTTAAAACCTGATCGAGTTGCATTACAAGATGTTACTGGACAAATGGTTATGCTTCAATTCATGCAAGCAGAATTAAATGAAACTTCCTTGCCTACTACAGTTCATTGTGATCATCTTATCAGAGCTGAAGTTCAAGGCGATGTTGACATGAAAGTTTCATTAGATGAAAATAGTGAAGTTTTCAAATTTTTACAATCTGCTTGTGCAAAATATGGTTGTGGATTTTGGAAACCAGGTGCAGGAATTATACATCAAGTAGTTCTTGAAAATTATGCATTTCCTGGTGGATTAATGATTGGAACTGATTCACATACTCCAAATGCAGGAGGTCTTGGAATGATTGCTATTGGTGTTGGAGGTTTGGATGCTGCAGAAACTATGGCTGGTATGCCATGGGAATTACTTTATCCAAAAAGAGTTGGTGTTAAATTAACTGGCAAATTAGATGGTTGGACTGCACCAAAAGATATTATTTTGAAAGTTGCTGAAGAACTGACTGTTTCTGGTGGAACCAATGCTATTGTTGAATATTTTGGTCCTGGTACTAAATCCATTAGTTGTACTGGAAAAGCTACTATTACAAATATGGGTGCAGAAATTGGTGCAACTTGTTCTCTATTTCCTTATGATGAAAGAATGGAAACTTATCTCAAGTACACTAACAGAAAAGAAATTGCAGAACTTGCAAATCAAAATAAAGAATTACTAGTTGCAGATCCTGAAATTGAATCTAATCCTGAAAAATTCTTTGATAAAATAATTGAAATCAATTTATCCACTTTAGAACCTCATATTGTTGGACCTCATACGCCTGATTTAGCTCGTTCAATTTCTGAACTTTCTGATGATGTTGCCTCTAATGATTATGTGGATCCAATATCTGTTGCATTAATTGGAAGTTGTACTAATTCTTCGTACGAAGATATGTCTCGAGCAGCCAGTTTAGCTGAGCAAGCTAAATCTAAAGGAATCAAATCAAAAATTCCACTACTTGTAACTCCTGGTTCAGAACAAATTAGAGGTACAATTGAAAGAGATGGACAAATGGATTCACTCAAAGCAATTGGCGCAACTGTTTTGGCTAATGCATGTGGTCCTTGTATTGGACAGTGGAATAGACCTGAATTAGAAAAAAATGAAAAGAATTCTATCGTAACTACATTTAACAGAAATTTTCCTGGAAGAAATGATGGTCAAAGAACAACTCTTAATTTTATTGGCAGTCCTGAAATGATTATTGCATTGGCATTAGGTGGGAGATTGTCTTTTAATCCTTTGAAGGATGATCTTGTTGCTGCAGATGGAACTAAGTTCAAATTACAACCACCATCAATTGCACCAGAGGTTCCTGAAGACGGATTTATGATACCTGATGGAATTTTTATTTCTCCACCTTCTGATTCAAATAATGTTGAAGTAATTATTGATGCTGATAGTAAGCGTCTTCAACGTTTAGAACCTTTTACTAAATGGCATGGTAATGATTTTGTTGAACTTCCAATAATGGTCAAGGCAAAAGGAAAATGTACTACTGATCATATTTCTCCTGCAGGTGCATGGTTATCTCTTAGAGGACACTTGGATAATCTTAGTGATAATATGTTGTTAGGAGCTGTAAATGCTTTTAATGATGAAGTCGGTAATGGTAAAAATATTTTAAATAATCAAATTGAACCATTTTCAAAAATTGCTAGACAATACAAACAACAAGGACTCAACTGGGTAATTATTGGAGATAATAATTATGGTGAGGGTAGTAGTAGAGAACATGCAGCTATGAGTCCTCGCTATTTGGGATGTGTTGCTGTTATTACAAAAAGTTTAGCGAGAATTCATGAAACAAATTTGAAAAAACAAGGTGTTTTGGCATTAACTTTCAATGAACCAAATGACTATGAAAAAATTCTTGAAGATGATAAAATTAGTTTAATAAATTTAGAACATTTAGAACCTCAAAAACAAGTAACTTGTGTAATTAGTCATAATGATGGAAATAAAGAAGAAATTCTATTAAATCACTCATATAATGAATCTCAAATTCAATGGTTCAAACATGGTTCTGCATTAAATGTTCTAAGAAACAAAAAATAAAATAAAAAATGGGCCCGATCGGATTTGAACCGACGATCGATGGTTTTGGAGACCATCGCCCTACCAGGCTAGGCTACGAACCCACAAGAATCGAAACAATTTGCTTGAATTTTAACTTATTTTTAACCAAGATTTATTTGCAATAATCAATAATCTTGTATTGTAACGTAATTATGGCCAAACCAGTTTACTTTCTATTAGGAGCGATTCCCGTTATCGCTGCAATATTACTTGCAGTTCCTCTAATAACAAAAAATGAAATTCCAATATCTGCTTCAAATTCTTTTGATAAAATTGAAATTGAATATACTAAACATCAATTAAAAAAAATATCTAATGGAATCGCTGAAAGAACTGGTGCACAGAAAACTGAAATTCTTCTAATAAAAAATAATGGAGATACAAAATATACTATAACTGAAAAGGGATATCCTCAACCCGATATTAAATCAAAAATAGATGAAAAAAAATTAAATAAAATTAAAGCTCTCATAAAGGAAACAGGTTTTATTGCAATAGAGCCCAACTCATTTTCTGTTTTTGAAAATGTAACTGATTACCAAAAATCTTCAGTTAAAATTACTCTTAATGGACGCGTTAATCAAATTTATTGGCCAGAATCAAATGCGACATCTGATTTTATCCCGCCCATAATTACTATGGTTGAATCAGAGTTAGATAAAATAATGTCCGAAATTAGTGAATAGGTACAAATAGGCTTGAAGAAAAATTAGAGTATGCTACCTCTATCTGGTGAACGAGTTAATGCTAAAGGGATTATTTCTGAAAAATTAGACTCTATTGATACAGTACGTGGTTCCAGTACATTAAAGCGTGGATTTGCTCATATGCAAAAAAATGGTGTTGTAATGGATGTTACAAATGTTGAACAAGCATTAATTGCTCAAGAAGCTGGTGCAGTTTCTGTAATGGTTTTAGATAAACTTCCATCAGAAGTTAGAAAAGCTGGTGGAGTTGCACGAACTGCAAGCATAAAAATTATTGAAGAAATAATGGACTCTGTAACTATTCCTGTTATGGCTAAATGTAGAATTGGACATGTTAGTGAAGCATTGGTTTTACAAGAAACTGATGTTGACATGATAGATGAATCTGAAGTTTTAACTCCTGCCGATGAATTGCGTCATATTTGGAAATGGGATCTTACAACACCTGTAGTTAATGGCGCTAGATCTTTGGCTGAAGCTTTAAGAAGAATTGAAGAAGGTGCATCTATGATAAGAACAAAAGGTGAACCTGGAACTGGAAATGTTGCAGAAGCTATTACTCATATTAAAAAAGTTAATGATGAATTAAGAACAATTAAATCAATTTATGATTCTGGAGATAATCAAGATTTAGTACGTATGGCAAGAGAATTCAAAGTATCATATGATATTGTAGAGCAAACAGCAAAACTTGGAAGGTTACCTGTTGTAAATTTTGCAGCTGGTGGGATTGCAACACCTGCTGATGCAGCATATTTGATGTCACTTGGATGTGATGGTATTTTTGTTGGTTCTGGAATTTTTAGTGCAAACGATGCACAAGAAAGAGCTAATTCAATTGTTTTAGCCACTACTTTTTGGAATGAATCTGATAAAGTTAAGGAAGCACAAAAAATGATTGATGAAAGACAATCTATCCATGGTTTAGATGTTAAAACATTAGAATTACGTATGCAAGATCGTGGAGGTTCGGCATGAGTCTTACTGTTGGAGTTTTATCAATACAAGGTGACATTCTTGAAAATATTTTATCTGTGAAAGCTGCAATTGATGCATTAGATATTGATGGAACTGTCACTAGTGTTAAAACACCTGAAGAAATTTCAAAAGTTGATGGTCTAGTTATCCCAGGTGGTGAGAGTACTACTATTGGTCAGCTATCAGTTGTTAATGGTTCATTAAAGATCATAAAAGAAAAAATTGAACAAGGAATGCCTGTATTGGGAATTTGTGCTGGAATGATTATGTTGTCAAAAACAGCACAAGATAAAGTAGTGGGAAAAATTGATCAACCTCTTTTAGATATTTTAGATATTAAATTAGAAAGAAACTCTTTTGGACGTCAACGAGAATCTTTTGAATCTGATATTTCTTTAAACTCTATTGGTATTCCTTCATTTAATGGAGTTTTCATTAGAGCACCATCAATTTCTGATGTTGGTTCTGATGTAGAAGTTTTATCAAAGTTTAATGAAAAAATTGTTGCTGTTAAAAAAAATAATGTTATTGGAGTTGCTTTTCATCCAGAATTAACTACTGATATTTCACTTCACAAATATTTTGTCAATCTTACAAATACCTTAAAAAATTAAATTATTGTTTATGCTTTTAGTTTTGTCTATAATTGGCACTAGATTGTTCAATTATTATTAATTAAATATCATAAAACCTAAATTTTGTCATGGTAGAACAAACTACAACAGGCTCTATAGCACCATATTTTGAACAGTTCTTTGAACAAATCAAAAATACTCATCCAAAAATCGATACTGAACTCCTAATCCGAGTAATGTTGTTTGAGATTAATTTGAAAAAATATGTTGGCCCAGACATACCACATGTTCATCTTGATGTATCATACGAAAAAGGTGTAGATCTTCACATAAAACAAGAAGAAGCCAGAGATAAATTTCCAATAGAAATTTCCACTAACAAGTGGGGAGATGGAGTTATCTTTTCAGGTTTGATGGGAATACGACATATTGAAAAAGTCTGTGCAGATCCTCAAATTGTTAAAGTAACTGGTACTGCGACACCTAGACATAACTAATTTTTATTTTTTTTATTTTTTTAAAATATTTTTTAACTAATAATTATTCTTTAGAAAAATTAATTTCAATTCGCATTGTATTATTAATTATTTTTATCACTTTCTCAATTATTTTTGAATCCATTGTAAAGAATCCCTTGAATTTATCATTACCCAAATCTTCTGCAACTAACCCAAATGGTCCATTTACTCCTTTTGTAACTACGATCCACATTTTTTCAATGTTAGTATCTAAACAACTTAAAATTTCTGCTGTAGCTGGAACTGAGTCTGGTGGAATCAAAAATGGATCATCAAACCCACCTATTACCCATGCGTGAGGAATTTTTTTCAAAATTTCTGTATATCGTTTTTGTACATATTTGTATAATGCTTCAGTTTCAAATGTAGCTAGTAATGGAACATAATTTTTTACTGCGTATGCCTCAATATCCATACTTAATCTGTAAAGATCCTCTCTTTTAGCCTCAAAATTCACAAATTCTGTCTTTGTAAAGTCTTCTAATGTGGATAATCCTGAATCATTAGTTACATCCTTTGGATCATCTTTTGGCAATTCAGGACATTGAATTTTTAATTCTTCTATGAAACTTTCATATTCTTTAGTCAATACGAGAAAAATCTTTTTCACCTATTATAATATTAATCTCGTAATTTTTCTAGTGCCAATTTAATTCTCAAGAATGATTTAATCTAATAAATTGTGCATTGATTTCAGATCTTTTTTAAACGGTTGAAGTATTTCTGGAATTTCAATTTCAATTGAATCTTTTAATGATAGGTTTTGAGACTTTTTTTCATTCCATACTTTAGAATTAAATTCTGATATTTCTTTTGTTATTTCTATTTGTTCTTCTATATTTTCAACATCTACTTGTTTTTCTTTATGAATACTTTCATTTGAATACAATGTTTTCCAAAGATGTTCTGTAATGAATGGTGTAATTGGAGCTAATAATTTTAAAATTGTTGATAATGTTTTATGGAGTGTAAATATGGCCCCATCTCTTTCTTCATCTGAGAAATCAATTCCATATGCTCTTGCTTTAACCATTTCAATATAATGTGCTGCAAATACATTCCATGTAAATTCTCTAATTGCAATTGCAGGAATAAAGAAATTATATTCTTCATAGCCTTTTTTACATTCTTTAACTAATTTATCTAATTCTGATAAAATCCATTTATCCGATGCATTTGGAATTCCTGAATCAATAACTGGAAAACTCGATAAAAATCTGGACACATTCCATAATTTGCTTAAAAATTTCTTAGTTGATTCAATTTTTTGTTCATTACATCTGAAGTCATACCCATGATTAATCTCGCTGGCACTCCAAAATCTAAAAGTATCTGCACCTAATTTTTCAATTACTGGTAGTGGATCTATTGCGTTTCCTTTACTTTTGCTCATTTTCATTCCTTTTTCATCTAAACCATATCCCATTACCCAAGCTTCAGACCAAGGTTTTTCCCCCGTTAATTCTTCACACCTCAATAATGTGTAATACAACCATGTTCTCACTATGTCTTTTGCTTGGGGTCTTATTGCTGCTGGATATACTTTTTTGAAAAACTCATCATCTCTGTTAAATTTACTAATGAATAATGGAGATACACTGGAATCCATCCATGTATCAAATGTTCTTTCTTCACCAATAAATTCTGTAGATTTACATTTTGTACAATTTACTATCGGACATTTTTCATTCCATGGTCTATAATATTTTCCAGCTTCTGGAACGTGTGGTTCTGAACAGTTTTTACAATACCAAATTGGAATTTCAGTACCATAAAACCTTCTTCTTGAAATTGGCCAATCAATATTTATTGATTCTAACCAATTCATCAAAATTTGTTTGTGCATTGTTGGATGAAATGTAATTTCTTTTCCTATTTCTTTTATTTTTCCAACCTTTTCTTTTTGTTTAAGATAATATTCTTCCATAGGAATTATTTCAATTGGAATTTTACTTCTTTCTGAAATTGGAGTTCTATGAATAATATCTTCAATTTTTTCAACAAATCCTGCAGCTTCTAAATCTTCAATGATTTTTGTTCTTGCCTGTTTTGGTTTTAAGCCTGTATACTCGCCTGCTACTTCAGTCATTCTTCCATTCAATCCAATTGCAACTATCTCTTCTAATTGTAATTCTCTGAATAATGCCACATCGTTTTGATCACCATAACTACAAACCATTACTGCCCCTGAACCAAATTCTTGTTTGGCTGAATGATGAGTCCGTAATTCTACCTCTGCATTGGTAATTGGAACAATCACTTTTTTACCGATATATTTTGAATATCTTTCATCTTCCGGATTGACAATAATTGTTTTACATGCACAAAGTAATTCTGGTCTTGTACTTGCAATAATTATTTCTTGATCTGTATCTTTAATTTTGAATTTCATGTAAACAAGTTTTGTTTGTAAATCATCATAAACTATTTCTGCATCTGCAATTGTAGTTCCTGAAACCCAATCGTAATTGTTAGGTCTATTTGCAAGATATACTTCACCTTTTTTCCATAATTTGATAAATGTTGACTGTGTTAATGTTCTATATTCTTCAGAATCTGTTCTATAGTAATTTGCAAAATCACCACTAATTCCTAGACTTTTCATGATTAGAATCATTTCTGCTTCTAAATCGTCTAATGCATTTTTACATAAATTTAGAAATTCCCCTCTTTCTGTCTCTCTCATTCTAATTTTATGTTTTTTTTCAGTATAGAGTTCAACTGGTAATCCATTTCTATCAATTCCTATTGGAAAATACACATTTTTTCCAGACATTCTTGCTGTACGTGCTATCATGTCTATTTGTGAATAATGTGCGGCTGCACCAATATGCCATGGTCTACCTGATGGATATGGTGGTGGTGTATCTATTGTAAAATTATTTTCTTCAGGTGTAAAATCATAAATTTTGTTTTCTTCCCATTGTTTGAGAATATTTTTTTCTAATTCTGGATTCCATGCTTTTTCTGATATTTTAGGTTCCATTTTCTATCTTTCAATGTTTGAAATTATGTGGGATCCTTTGTTATAACCTTCATAAATGTAAACTCCTACTGCTTCCACATTTTCAGGCATTTTTGGAGCCAATAATTTAATAATTTCACTTGAAAGATTTTCAACTGTAGCTTCTCCTTCTAATAGATATGTTGTATGTTTTGGAACTTGTAAATCAAATAACCCTTTTGGTCCATCAAAACTAATTTGATAATGTGATTCATCCTCTTTTTGTAAATATTTTCTATTAATGAAAAATTTATGATCAAATTCGTTGATAACTTCTTTAATAATTTTTTTAGCAATTCCAAAATCAACTAACAAATTATTTTTCATTTGTCCTACAAGTTCTACCATCACTGATGACGTGTGTCCATGTAAAATTGAACATTTTTCAACTAATGGAAGTATGTGTGCATAATCAAATGAAAATGATGCGTCTTCTAAAAATATTGAACCTGTTTGTGGTGCTTTATCATAAAACACAATATCTTGTAATTCTTTAATTTGTGCAACATATTTTGCATGTCCAATAGCCATTATTTTTTCTTCAGGAAAATCTTCTTTGATTTGCTTATATTTTTCAATATCTGCATCATTGTCTATTACTTCGATAAGTCCTTTAGCAGTTTTGAAATCAACTTTTATCTTCTCTCCATTTTTTAATGTCATTTCATAATTGTACTCATATTCATTTTCTAAAAATACAAGCATTTGTGCTACTGTCAATTCAGTTCTTGTTTTAAGTAAATTTCCTTTTTTGTCTATGTACTTAAAATCTGAATCTAAAATTGTAGGACTTGTAGTCATGTGAAGTTTTTTGACTTTGGATATAATATAAATTCTGTAATAAGGTGTCTAATTGTTATTTTTTATACTTAAACTAGAGAATTTAAAATTCCGGCGAGATTAATATCATTATTTGTGATACCGCCAGCATCATGAGTTGTTAAATCTATGGTGATTCTATTGTAAACATTAAACCATTCTGGATGATGATTCATTTTTTCAATTTCCATAGCAGCTCTAGTCATAAATCCAAATGCTTGATTGAAATTATCGAATTGAAATTCTTTGTGTAATTTTTCATTTTTTACATTCCATCCTGATAATTTTTTCAATTCTTCATCTATGTCTGATTCTGATAATCTTATCATGCTTTATAGAAGATATTACTAGATTAAAAGATTGATAAATAATAATTCTACCAAAGATTTCCCTGCATCTCTAAAATTAATTTTATATCTCTTGAAATAGTATCCAATGTATCTAAATCATAATTTGCATTTGTAAAATCTATTGATGTAAAAGTAGCACCGTCAAAGTTTGTATGTCTTAGATTTATTCCACTTAGATTTGTATTTCTTAAATCTGCATTTCTTAAATCTGCATAAAATAAGTCTGCGCCACTCATATTTGCATTTGTAAGATCAACTCCATACAAGTCAGCATCCCAAAGTTTTGCATTTGTAAGATTCACATTTTGTAGATCAGCTCCTCTTAACTTCACATTAAATAATATTGTATCACTTAAATCAGCTCCAGTTAAATCTGATCTACTTAAATCTGCATTGTGAATATCCCTGTTTTTAAGAACAACTCCTTTTAAATTACTATTTGCTAAATCTCTTCCAATTAATTCTTCATAATCAAAATTAACTTTTGATAAATTCCTTTTCTTAAAAATATCTGTAGGCTCCATTTGTTTTTTAATAAAATGTTTCACTATTATGATGTTTATGACTATTTTCTCTTAATTACACCTAGTTTATGGAAATATATGTAAAATTAATTTTATCATTTAATGTGAGTAATATGGATTTGACTAATCAAACATTATTAGAAAATATTAAAAATTCTGTTTCTGAAGTTGTTCCAACAAAGAAAATAGGTGTTGCTTTTTCTGGTGGTGTTGATAGTACACTAGTTTCAAAAATTTGTACTGATATGGGTTTTGATATTGTTTTACTAACTATTGGTTTTTCTGAATCTCACGATATTATATTTTCTAAAGAAGTTAATGAACATCTGAATTACTCTCATCATATTTTAGAAATTGAACCTGAAACATTTCCTAAAATTACTTCTGATATTCATAACATGATTAAAACTGATAATTTATCTTGGAATGAAAACTGTATTGCTTTTCATTATGTTTCTAAACTTGCAAAAACTTTGAATCTTGATACTGTGATAACTGGCAATGGAATTGATGAATTATTTTGTGGATATAATGCATATCGCGAAGCATTTTCTGGTGGTTCAACTCGAATTAATGAAGTGATGAATTCAAAACTAGATAATGAATTAAAAATGATGAAAGCTGTAAATGTAGTTACTTCCGAATTTAATGTAAAAATTTTACAACCATTATTATCTGGAAAATTTATTGAATACGCAAAAACTGTTCCTATTTCTGAAAAAATTCATAGTTCTGATGATCTATATCGGAAACATATCATTCGTAAATTAGCTAATGAAATTGGTGTTCCAGAAATTTCTTGCAATAAAAGAAAAAAAGCACTTCAATATGGCTCTAAAATTCATAAATCTCTACTAAAAATTAGATAAATTTTTTTGCTATTTTTCGCACTGATTTGTCTACATTACTAATTATCTTTGGTGATGCTCCAAGATGTTTTTCTGGTGAGAAGATGGCATCAATTTCTTTATTTGTTAATTTTGTATAGAATGCTTTATCCTTTTTAATTGCATCCTTATACAACATCCCTTTGTCATTTGCTTCAAATGCAACTCTTTGCACATCTCTGTATGCTACAAATCTTGGAATTCCTTTTTTGATTAGTGCTTCTAAGACAAATTCTGCAAATATTTGTCCTTTTGTAATGTATAGATTATCAATAATTCTTTTTTCATTTACCATTAAATTAGAAACAATTCTGGTCATTGTTTCTAACATTTCGTCAACTAAAATGGATACTGTAGGAATTACAAATCTTTCATTAGCTGAATTTGAAAGATCACGTTCGTGCCATAATGGAATATTTTCAAAAGATAATGCAACTTGACTTCTTACTAATTTAGATAATGATGATACTCGTTCACTTTTAATCGGATTTCTTTTTACAGGAACTGCACTGCTACCCATTTGTCCTTTTTTGAATTGCTCTGCAACTTCCCCTATCTCTGTTCTTTGTAAATTTCTAATTTCTATTGCAATTTTTTCTAATGTGGCACCAATTAATGCTAATTCAAATACATATTCTGCATATCTTTCTCTTGGGACAACCTGTGTTGTGACTTCTGCTGGGAATAAATTTAATCTCTTGGCAGCCCCTTTTTGAACTTCTAGTGATTTTGCACCCATTAAGGAACCTGTCCCCACAACTCCTAGTGTTTTACAAATCAAAATTCTTTTCTTAATTTCTTCAATTCGTTCTACATGTTTTGCCATTTCTGCTGCCCAATTTGCAAATTTTAATCCAAATGAAATAATGCTAGCATGCTGTCCATGAGTTCTACCTACTGCTGGAATTTTTGCATATTTTGTAGATTTTTTTGTTAGTACTAATGCCATTTTTGCAACTTTGGGTTCAATAATTTCTAATGCATCTCTCATTTGCATAGAATTACTTGTATCTACTAAATCATTACTTGTTAGACCATAATGTATCCAAGGTCTTGCATTTTTAGAACATTTTTCACTGAGTGATTCTACCAATGCAGCTGTATCGTGATCACTTTTTGCTTCTAATTGTTTAATTCTTTTTGCAGTAATTTTTCCTGACATTGCAGCTCTGTAAATTTCTTTACCTATGCTTTTTGAAATCATTCCTATCTCACTTTGGGAAATTGCAGCAGCTCCTTCAATTTCTAATTGATAGTCTATTTTTTTTTGTTCACTAAAAATTTCCATCATTTCTTTAGTACCATAACGACCATTATCAATAGGTAAAATTGCCAACATTTTGGTAACTGTTTGTTAGAAAATAAATCTATCTGGACTTACTGTTAATTCTATAAGAAATTGATTTATTTTTTCTATAATTTCGCTTTATGTGTGATATTTTAATTTGAATTCTTACTGATTTAATTATTTTTAGAATATTTATGATGATTTAAATTGGATTGAAAGAAAATTCTACCGATACTTATGTCATCAAGCATTCCAAAAAAAATTGGAGAAAATCAATATGAAATTGATGCTGATTCTAATCTTGGAATGAAAGTCCCTGTTCGAATTTATGCAAATGAAACATTACTACAAAAAATGTTGTCTGATAGAACTATTATGCAGGCTCGAAATGTTGCTTCTATTCCTGGAATTATTAGTCATAGTGTTGTTTTACCTGATGGCCATGAAGGGTATGGTTTTCCTGTTGGTGGAGTTGCAGCTATGGATGCTGAAGAAGGAATGATTAGTCCTGGCGGTGTTGGTTACGATATTAATTGTGGTGTTAGATTACTTCGTTCAAATTTAACTGAACAAACAGTTCGTTCAAAATTAAAAGATTTGGTTAATGATTTGTTTAGTTCTATACCTTCTGGAGTTGGTTCTAAAGGTGCAGTTCGGTTAACTAATTCTGAACTTGATGAAGTTTTAGTTAATGGTGTTAATTGGGCTATTGACCATGGTTATGGTTCGTCTAATGACTCTGATGTTTGTGAAGAAAATGGTAAAATATCCAATGCTGATCCTAACAAAGTTTCTGATAAAGCAAGAAAAAGAGGAGCTCCTCAATTAGGAAGTCTTGGTTCTGGTAATCATTTCCTTGAAATTCAAAAAGTTGCAGAAATACATGATGAAGAGGCAGCAAATAGAATGGGAATTAAAGAAGGAACAATAACCGTTTTAATTCATTGTGGTTCTAGAGGATTTGGTCATCAAGTTTGCAGTGATTATCTTCGGGTTGCCGAACAAGCTATGGAAAAATATAATATTCATTTGCCTGATAGGGAACTTGCTTGTGTTCCAAATAATTCTGAAGAAGGTGACTCGTATAGAAAAGCAATGTTTGCTGCATTAAATTTTGCATGGAGTAATAGACAAATGATTACTCATTGGACTAGAAAATCATTTGAACGTGTATTTGATCAAACTGAGTCTGATCTAGATATGAAATTGGTTTATGACGTTGCACATAATATTGCTAAAGTGGAAAAACACAATGTTGATGGTGAGGAGAGAAAGCTAGTTGTTCATAGAAAAGGTGCAACCCGAGCATTTCCTTCAAATCGTAGCGAGATTCCTTCTAAATATCGAGATTTAGGTCAACCTGTTTTAGTTCCTGGTTCAATGGGAACATCAAGCTGGATTTTACTGGGAAAATCTAACTCCATGGATTTGAGTTTTGGTTCTACTGCACATGGTGCGGGAAGAACTATGTCTAGATCAAAAGCTCGACGAAATTTTACTGAAGATAATGTGAAAAAATCCCTTAATGACAAAGGCATATTTATCAAAGCATTAACTCGTGATGGGGTTGTGGAGGAAACACCTGAAGCTTACAAAGATGTTGATTCTGTGGTAAATGTCTCTCATAACTTGGGAATTGCTACTAAAGTTGCTAAATTAGTGCCTATAGGTGTGATTAAAGGTTGAGCGACGAAGATTCTGAACTTCAAAGATTACAAGCTAAACGTTTAGCCGAAATGCAAAAAAATATTTCTTCACGAGAAACTACTGAAGAAAAACTAGAATCCTCAAAATCAACTGAAGATAAAATTGTTAATTCTCGTGATGTATTGATAAAACAATTAGGGTTTAGAGGATTAGAGGTTTTAACAAATGCTGAATCTCAATTTCCAAATGAAACTAAAATGGTAATTGATAAATTATATGAATTAATTAAAAGTGGTGAAATTACTGAAATTCTTGACGGTGGTAAATTACTGGCATTGTTTCGCTCAATTGGATTAAGCATAAAGATGGATACAAAAATTAACATCCAACAAGATGGAAAATTTGTTTCTTTAACTGATAAACTTAGTAACAAATCAGATGATGTAGAATGAGTATTACTTTAGAAATCGGAACAAAAAATTACCTTGATGATTTACTTTGTATAAAAAAGCATCTTTCTCATATGGAAAGCCTTTTGAATTGCTATGCAAGTTATGCTCTCAGTGAACCTTCTTCAAAATTTGGTTGGACATTTTTTAAATTAGAATTTAAATCTAATTTTCAAACTAGTATATCTGAAAAATTTTCTGACATCCTTGTAAAATATCAGTACAATGATGATGCAGGAAAATTTACCAAATTTATGAGTGATTATTTTATTGCTAGAGGTTGTAACGTTAAAGTAAATTCTGTTACCTAGACTCTTCTTCCTCTTTTTCCACCTTTCTTTCTAGTGGTGTCGTGAGGAATTGGTGTTACATCATCAATTCGTCCAATTTTAAATCCGCCTCTTGCTAGTGCTCTAATAGCTGCTTGTGCACCTGGACCTGGAACTCTTGAACCAACGCCGCCAACTGCACGTACTTTAATATGAAATCCTGTGAATCCCTTTACTCTTGTTGATTCAACTACTGCATTTGCAGCTTTCATTGCAGCAAATGGTGATGACTCATATCTGTCTGCATTAACATGAATTCCACCAGAACTAATGGCCACTGTTTCGCCACCTGTTAAATCTGTCATATGGATAATTGTGTTATTATAACTACTGTAAATGTGTGCAATGCCCCATTTTTCTGGACCTTCTTTTTTGGTCTCTGGTTGATTTTGTTCTTCAACTACTGCCTCAGTCTCTTGTTCTTCAACTACTGCCTCAGTTGTTTCAACTGGTGCTTCTACTTCGATTTCTGACAATGCTTACCAGATCTTAAAGGGTTTAAAAAACATTGATTTCTTTAAATCGTTTCAATTTGGTCACTTGTATTAAAATTCATCATTATTCAAATACTCTAATTTATTGAATATTTTGATGGCTTCAATTATTTTATTGGCAATCATTATTGCTGTTGCTGTTGCATTACTAGGTTCTGTATTGATACAATCTATCACTCCGATCAATAATATCATTTTATCACCCTTAGAAAAAAAATGTCAAGAAATTGCTAATGAAGGTTACAAAATTCATACACTTTACCCTACTTCAAATCCTGATGAACTTTTAGAGAATGATATGAAAAGATTGTTGTATATCGATGATTTGTGGATGAAAGAATGTGTTTCTGTTTTACCTACCGAATCTATCTTTAGTATTATAAATAATGTTGATAGAGATTTTTCTTATGGTGAATAATTATTTGAAATGTTTCCATCCTAAATCTTTCAATATTGTTTTTTGTCCTTTATTATCTAGATGTACTCCTTTTCCTAATGTTACATAACCAATTTCAATTATTGGTGTTTTCATTAATTTTGCATTTTTAATTATGATTTTTTTATATTTTGATGGTATGGTAAACACAAATTCATATTCTTCACCTCCATGGAATATTGCTGAGTTTAAATTCATGTTTTGCTTTTTCATATAAGTTTGTAAATCCTTATTTGCTGGTATTTTATTAATTATGAATTTTTTCTTACTTTGCTTTGACATTTCATTTAATGTAGTTGATAGTCCATCGCTAGAATCCATTGATGATGTAAAATATTTTTTATTTTTTAAACCATAATCCAGTCTTGGTTTTGGATTTGTAACTGTTTTGAGAGATTTTTTTATTAAATTATTTGTTTTTTTACTGTTGTTCAATAATAAGTGTAAACCTAGAGATGTATAACCAAATGGACCTGTGGTGAATATCAAATCTCCTTTTTTGGATCCTTTTCTAGTAACAATTTTGTTTGAATTTCCAAAAATACATACGTTAAACACAATTTCTTTCCCTTCATTTGTATCCCCTCCAATCATTGAAATGTTATATTCTTTACATGCTTTTTTAAATCCAGTTCCAATACTGTTTACTTCTTTTTTTGAAATTGATTTAGGCAAATTTATCGAAATCAGTCCATATTCTGGTTTTACTCCTTTAGATGCAAAATCACTCACACATGCAATAACGCTTTTTCGTGCTGCATCTGATAATTTCATTTTTTGTGGAATGTCTGTACTTTGTACCATGGTATCTGTTTTTGCTATAATTTTTGTTTTTCCTAACGTAAATATTTCAACATCCTCTGAAACAAATTTCTTATTTCCTAATTTTTTTTGAAAAATATTAATTATTTTACTTTCACTTAAATTCGTCATAATATTTTTTTACCCTCTCTATAGTATTACTGACTAATGTTTTACATTTTTCTTTATCATTGGATTCTCCAGAAATTCTAATGATGTCTTCTGTGTTTGATTTTCTAATTAAAATCCATGTGTCTTCATCAATTATTGCTTTAATTCCATCACATGTATCTACTTTTGAATATTTTTTTGTTAATTCGTTTTTTATATTTTCAATAACTTTATCATGCACAATTGAATCTACTTCTATTTTTTCTCTAATTTGAAAATAATTTTTCATATAGTTAATTATTTCAGAAAATTTTGAGCTTTCTAACATTGATGATATTAAACCACTTGTAAGAATTCCTTCTCTACAAAAATTAAATTCTGGTAAAATAAATCCTCCACTGCTTCCTTCTCCGCCTGCTTGAGAATCATTTTTCAACATTTCTTCTATTACATTTGCTTCTCCCACTTTTGATCTTACAACTATTCCTCCTTTTTCTATGATGAATTTTTCAATTGATACACTTGTATCTGTGCTTAAAACAAATTTTTTGTATCCTAATTCCAATGCTTTTGCAATTCCTAACCCTAGTGTTACATCTGGAGTTTGTTTTTCCCCTTTTATGACAACTACTAAGCGATCTCCATCAAGATCAAATGCAAATCCTATTTCTTTTTCATTTGATATCTCTGTTACCTCAATTAATTCATCTGATGTGGGATCTGGACCTCTTGAACAACCAATGAGTTCTTGATTTATGATTTCTGTATCGCATCCAATATTTTTTAATAAATTTACCACAAAATCCTTTGCAGCTCCCCCCCCATTATCTATTATAATTTTGGGAGAATTTTCTATTTTACCTATAATTTTAGTTGCATCTTCAATGTATGTTGATTTTATTTCCTCAATTTTACCTATTTTTGATTTCACAATTTCTTGATGATTAATTATTTGGGGAAGTTCTTTTTCATTAATTCCTTTTCCGTCTAAAATGAATTTCATTCCATTCCATTCTATTGGATTATGTGAAGATGAAATTATTATACCTGAACCGTATTTCCTTGCTTCTCTAAATATTACTGGAGTTGGTACCATTCCTAAATCAAAAACATCTATTCCGTTTTTCATTAAAACTGCGCTTACTGTTTCTTGAATTATTTTACCTGAAGGTCTTGTATCTCTTCCAATAACACATTTTTGTGATTTAATTAATGATGAAAAATTATTTGTAAACTCAATTATGTCTTTTAGGTTAAGATCTTGCCCAAATATACCTCTAATACCTGAAATTGTTTTTTTCAATTACCCAAACTCTGAAAGGCTTTTTATTAACTCTGATGGATTTATCCAATCGTGCCTTGGTAGCTCAGCCTGGTAGAGCACCTGATTCGTAATCAGTAGGTCGCGGGTTCAGATCCCGTTCAAGGCTTTCATTTTATGTTAAATTTTTAAAATTATTTGAAAAGGATTATGTGTTATTCGTCTAGGGTTTCAATGTCTAATTCAAGTTCTTTACCTAAACCTATCCACCATTGTTTTGTTTGTTCTGTCATATCCCTTTTACTTTCTTGAAATGCTCCTTAATAGATCTGTCGGTTCATAAATAATTGATCATCTGATAATTTTTTGTAAAATTATTTTTACTCTTGACCTGCTTGTTTTCTTTTTCTTTTCCTGTACATGATTATGATTAGAGTTCCTCCTGCACATCCCCAAAAGTATGGATTACTTGCTCCTATTGGAATTCCAATTGATTGAAGTGCTCCCACAAATGACAAAATCATTATTGCTACAAGTCCTAATCCTATCATTTCTAGCATTTTTATCATAGTTTTTCTATCTTCTTCTCTAGAATCAAAAAGATATATGGTTTTGTAAAATAGGTTATACATGGATAAGTATCTAACAATCATCTTAATTTTCATGGTTGTAGGAGTTCCTATTGCTTGGGTTTCACCAATGACTGGAGAAATACGTGATCCTCCTCTTTACGTTCTATTCTATGGTTCTATCGGCGGAATTATCTTCATTCTTTTCTATAGTGGTTACAAAGATAAGAAAGAGCGAGAAAAAATTAATGCAAAACGAAAAAGATCTAAAAAATAAATTTTAAAGTTCTAATCCAAATGATTCTGCGATACTTGAAAAGTTAACGTATGAATCCAAATATTGTCTTCCTTTGGAAGTAATGACAAAAGTGTTTTTTCCATCATATTCAATTTTGTTAATCAAACCTGCTCCTGTTAAATTTTCTAGAAATTTAGATAATCTTGAATGTGATAAATTTGCTTTTGTTAGAAGGGATGTTGTTTTGATACCTTCTTGACCTGATAATTGGGTAACAGTCAATAGATCTGCAACAATTTGCATACTAGTTCTATAAGTTACCATGACGTCCATAGTTTCAAACTCAGATATAAGGGTATTACCATAAATTCAGATCAGATAAATAAGCTTCAACTATATTTTGGTACAATGTCCTCTCAATCTCCAATTCCATGGTTTGATGACTTTGTAGGTGTTGCGTATAGGTATTTTGATCTTAGGATGAATGTTGTTCCATTAATTACTGATAGAAAACAATCTGCCTCTCTTTGGCATGACTCTATTCATTGGTGGGTTGATCCATCAATTAAAATTCGATTTGTAGAAATGGAAAATGATTATTGGTTCATTATGGGTTCTGATTCTCAAAAACCTGATACTAATCTATCTTTTTTTAAAATATTACCAAAGTCGGAACACTATGAGCGATTTAAAGCTGGTCATGGTGGTGAAGCATATCTTCGCTTAGGTACGTATATAGAAAAATCTCTTAGTGATGCGAAAAAAAATGATTTGTGCACTTGTAATCATAAGGCTGAAGATCATGATGAAGGTGATGATGATGTGTGTTTATTCAATGATTGTAGTTGTAAAACCTTTTACAGTTACCAGGTGAATCTTTTAAAAAGAAAAAAAACAATAACAAATATTAAATTTTTAGAGGAAAAAGATGTAAAAGATGATCCTTTAGCTTGGAATTGCTTTAATGTAAATAAATATTCAAAACCTGAATAAAATTAATCTAAATCTAAGTTTACTCTAGTGTGTTCTCCAGGATAAAATTCATGAACTTTTTTTGAATAACATTTTCCGCACATAGTTCCTTTAATCCCCCACTCTTCCATTGGATTGTAGCGCAGTTCAATTTTTCCATTACAAACTACACATTTTTCTTTTAATCCCAAGATATTTTTTCTATTTTTTATCGATATAAAAAACAATCTAGATTAATCCTAACTGAGAAAATTATGTTAAATAATACTTATTTCTGATAAAATCAGGTAGCTAGTTTAACCAATGTAAACCTCCTGCAAGATTTTTACTTGGTTGAACTACTGCCTTTTTAATTAAAATAAACTATTTGCTATCTTTTTTAATGCTATTATTTCATCTTCTTCTTGTCTAATTTTCTTATCTATTACTCGAAGCATTGAATCATTCCAAACATGTTGGGAGAAAAAATTATGTTTTGTGTTGGCCAATTCAATTTCATCATCAACTACTGTGTCTTCTAAAAATTTTGTCACAATTACATCTGTAATTTTTAAAATTCTATTATTTAGCTTAAAACTACGAAATATGGGTTCCAATTTTCTAATATCTGATTTAAAATCTCCTTTGGATTCTAGAATTTTTTTGTGTAATATTCTAAAATAAACTGCTACAAAGAATAATGTTGCATAACGTTTTGTTTTATGACCTCCTTGTTTTCCATATTTTAGTGATTTTTTTGCAAATTCTTTTACAAGATATGGATACAGTATAACCCTATAATCGTCTTTGAGATTTTCATTAAAGATTTGATCATATTTACTTCCTCGTGGAAGAAATTGAGATGGCGAACTGTATGATTCAGTTGGTCTTTGTTCAATACCTGCTACTAGTGATTGAATTGCATCTTTGGCAACAATGACTTTTTTATGATTATCTGGAAGATAGTTATTGTAATCTGTATCTCCGTTGTATTCTAATTGTTTTGACTTTGTTTTTGTATCAAATGAACCTGCTTGAATTTCATAAAAATAACCAGAATTTTTTAATTGCGATTTAATTGATTTGTGAAAGTCCATTAGTGAAACTAAATCTTTTCCTCTAACTGAATTTTGAGAATTTCTATATTTTGTAATATTATTTTGTTCTTGTTCATCATCAGCTTTGATTATAGTTACTGTCATTGATCCATCCATATTTTTTGTTCTCTTTGAATGATCTAAAATTGAATTTGATGTTTGTGCACCATTAACAATTTGTGGAGCAAATAATTCTATCATGTTTTCTCCTAGTTCTGTAAAATCACTAACTACTATTGTGATTCCATTATTATAAAAAAAGAATTTTCCTGGATTTGTTTGTAAAGTATCTCGTAATCCTTTGTTGACTGTAGTTTTAAATTGCATCCACTGTCTGATATTTGATTCAAAAACATAGTCTCTATTTTTACTTACAAAATCTGTTAATTCACGTAGTTTTAAAATTCCTAGAATAGTATTTTCATGTCTAAGCATTCTTTCAAGTTTTATGGATGATTTTTTTCCTGCAGCTGGTTTTTTTATTCTATCCCATAATCTTTGAATTATTTTCTCTTCATCTATGATTTCTACTACTTCATCTTGATAATCGACTTTTTGATCAGTAACATAACAACATTTTATTTTTAAATTTTTTTCTTTAATTTTTGTAACGAGTTGGGCTAATTCTGGTCTCATTTTTGTTATATCTTTTGTAAGTAATCTCTTTGCATCTTCTTTGAATTTTGCAATTGCTTCAAGTGAATGTGATGTACCATATTTTGATTGAAATAATCTAACTGTATTATCTGAAAAGTCTACTGGTAAATATGCATCAATTCCTAGATCATTTGCTCCATCTACTATTGCATCAGCTGCATCATCTTCTGTAGCCTCAAATACTCTTGTTAAAATCCATTGAAGGAAATTATTTCCTTTCTCTACTTCATTTTTTGAATCTTGTGCATAATCGGATATACTTTCTCTGATATTTTCTGCAAAACCTTCTAGAGGAGGACTAGAATTTTTTTCTACTAATAGCGCCTGTGATCCTGGTATGTATTCTAATAGACCATTTGGATTTTGTGACATTAATTTTTGTAATGTATTATATATTTAGAGAATTAGGTAATTGTGTAATAACTCTCTAACGGATGTGAAATGAAATAATAAAAAAAATAACTATAATCGCAATAATTTTGGTAATATCTGTGTCAATTATTGGTTTATCTTTATCTGGTATGGTTTTTGAAATATCAAATCCTAACGAAAAAAATTCTGAAGAAATTAATTTGCAAAATGATTTCCTAATTCCACCTGATGTTGTAATACCTATGAAAGTATCTCGTCCAGGATGTGATATTGAGGACATTTGTTATATTCCATCCAACATTATTGTTGAAAAAGGAAAATCTGTTACATGGTTGAATGAAGATTCTTCTTTTCACAGTGTTACTTCTGGATTTTATCCTGAACCGAGTGGACTTTTTGATAGTGGTCATTTAGATCCGTATCAGTCCTATACATTATCTTTTGATGAAATTGGTACATACGATTACTTTTGCACATTACATCCTTGGATGTTCGCTCAGGTAATTGTAGAATAAAGGTACCCGAGGGAGTCGAACCCCCTTGTATAAGCTTTGCAGGCTCACGCATAACCGTTCTGCCAGAGTACCGTTTTGAAAAACACGAAATGAACAATTAAACTCTTTAGATTAGAATTTGTTAAATGATTTTGAAGCCAATTTTACATCTTCTCCTTTGATTGTTTTTCGACCTGCATGAGATGCCATGTCTACTGCATTCTTTGCAATACTGTCAGCAACATCCTCAATTATTCTTCGTAATTCATCTGCTGATTCGTCACTAACTCTTTCTGCACCTGCTTTTTTTAAGATTCTATACATTGCAGAAAGTCCTAACTCTGAAGATTTCATAATATTTGTTTTAGTTTTTTGTGAAAAAACCTAATGAGTGAAAAAATATCACTAAGGAATCGATTTATACAGACTATATTGAGAATTAATTAGAAAATGACTTGGTCTTTTGATTCTCATATTCATTTATCTGATTCTATCTATCTACCTGAAATTAATTTTATAATATCTCAAATGAAATTTCTTAAAATTAAAGCGTGCTGTGTTTCTACAAATGTTAAAAATTCTTTAGAAACTTTATCCTTATCAAAACAAAGTGATCTTGTTTTACCTTTTATTGGGATTCATCCTGAATATGCAAATGATGATCTTGAAAAAATCAATAATTTGATAGAATTAAATCAAAATAATATTTCAGGCATTGGAGAAATTGGATTGGATCCTACTTATTGTATAAATGATGATGATATGAAAAGACAAATTCAAGTTTTTGAATCATTACTTTCATCTGCAGAAAAATTTCATAAACCTGTATCTATTCATTCTAGAAAAAGTCTTGATGATATTTTTGAAATAATGACTTCATATGACACTAGTCATGCATTGCTACATTGGTTTGATGGGAGTAAAAAACAACTTCAGAAAGCAATGGATATGGGTTTCTTTGTTTCTTTTGGACCTGTAATGGTTTATGCTAATGATAAACAGACTTTATTGTCAAAAACTGATGAATCAAAAATCCTTGTCGAGACTGATGGACCAGTTAGATTTTCTAGATGTTTTGAAATGAAATCTGCTCAGATCACTTTTATTCCAAGTGTGATTTTTTGTGCCTCTAAAATTCTTGAAAAAACATTTGATGATATGTCATTACTGCTAGAAGAAAATGCAAAACGTTATCTTGGAATATAGGTATAAAATACCCTATTCGTTAATTTACTCGTGGATAGAATAAAACGTCTTTCATTTGAAGTATTAACTGACCATAAATCTAAATTTGGTGAAGACTTCGTTGAAAATAAAAAAGCATTAAACCAAGTTTCAATTATCCGTTCTAAAGGCCTAAAAAATAAGGTTGCCGGATATATTACAAGATTTATAAAAAAAGAAATTCGTGAGGAGAAATTCAAACAAGATAGAAGTAGTTATGATTCTTCAAATACTGAAGAAAAATCTTCTTTAGATGTCACAGAATCTGAGGATGTCTCTGAAACAGTTGAAGAAATTACTCTAACAAATGAAGAAGTAGAAACCATCATTCCTTCAACTAAATCTGTTGAAGAAAAAACTGAATAATTAATTAAATATTAATTTCTAAATGAAATATTGATATGATTAATATAAAATTAATTGGCGGTGCCAAAAAATCTTTTAATTCTGATAAATTACAAATTGATGAATCTGATATTTCTATTAATGAACTACTTAAATTATTATTAAAAATAAAACCAGATAATACTGATTTTGATATTGAAAATATTTTAATTGCAATTAATGGTTCGGATTCTTCTGCAATGGATGGAAAAGATACCATTGTACATGACAGTGATATTGTAAGTATTATTCCTGTAATACATGGCGGTTCATCTAAAAAATTACTTTTTGAAATAGAAAAAAAACAAATTCAAGTAATTGAAATCCGTGGTCAAAAGAAAGTCGATATAAAATTTATTGATGATTTAAGAAAAAAATACCCAAAAATTAAATTTCAAGCTATATCTAGTAATTTTATTCTCAACCCCTCTCATCTAAAAAAAATTTTATACCTTTCAATTTATGCTGAAAAAAATAATATTTTATTATCTAATAAAATTGAAACTGATATTTTAATGCGTTTTGGACTAACATTACAAATTTCTAATGCAATTTCTTCAGCTGGTATGAAATCTTCAACTAATTTCATACTAATTGCAATTGGAAATAAAAATTATTTTAATTCACTGTACTCTGAATTATCTGATTCTTGTGTTCCCCTATTTTTAAAAAATAATAACTTGTTTTTAAAAAAATATTTCAATATTTCAAAAAAACACATGGATTCTGTATATTCCAAAAATTCGTTGGAAGATATATTGGTTGAAAAAGCATCAGTTTTAATCTGACATACTACGTTTAGTTTTTTCAAGACTAAGTATGTCTGATTTTTTTATTATTGAAATTCCGGTAACTATTCCTAATATTTCAATTAAAATTATTTTATCTGGAAAATCCAACGATACTTTATTTTTTATTTTATTTGCTACTTTTGTAATTACTTCTTTACTTGAAATATCTGAATTTCTTTTTTCAATTAATATCCTATATGACTCCTTTTCTTCAATTTGATTTGACATACTTGAAATTGTTTTTTCAATTTCTTCTATTCCTGTCTCAATCACTCTTTCAATTGGTATGACTCTTAGACAATACCTGATACTCCAGGGCTCATCTAGTAGCATTTCTTTCATTTTTCTAACTACTTGGATTGGGTCCAATTTTGTTTCAGCAGTAATAATTCCAGACATACTACTTACTGAAATTTTAACATCAGAATCACCTAATTCATCTAAAATATCTATTAATTCGTCCTCCGTATCCCCTTCTAAATGTCTAGCACATGTAACTATTAGATTCATCATATCATAATGTCCTTTATTTTCAATGCCCCTTCTCTAATAATTTTGATCTCTTCATTTTCTATTTCAATTATTGTTGATTCACCTTTGCTTGTAATTGTTCCTCCATTAAGAAATACGTCATAACCTTTCATATTTTTTATACAATCTTTTGGATTTGTATATGAAGAATTTCCAGAAATATTTGCACTAGTTCCTACTAATAATTTACATTCTTCTAATAATTTTAAAGTGCATTTAGAATCTGGAATCCTTACTGCAATTTTATTTTCTAAGTTTAATGATTTTTTTAATTCTTTATCTGTTAATTTTAAAATTAATGTTAATGGACCTGGCCAAAATTTTTCTACAATTTTTTCAGTAAATTTATCGATTAATGCTATCTCCTTTACAATATCTAATGAATATGCTAATACTGGTAATGATTTTAATTTTGTTCTAGATTTAATTTCATAAATTCTTTTTACTGCATTTACATTGTATGGATTACATCCAATTCCATAAACTGTATCTGTTGGAAATATTACAATTCCTCCTTTTTCAACAATTTGAATTATTTTTTTAATTCCTTCATCATCACAATTTACTTTCAATGTTTCTAAGACTATCCTTTCTTTAATTATTATTTTGTTTTAACTACATTTTTATCTTTATTTATTACGTTAACTGTAGATGTCTTCTACACCTAATTTTGATGATAATGGATTTGAAGATGATTTTGATGATGATCTCGGAGAAGTAGAAAATTAAATATTTAAACCAAAATTATCTGCAAATTTTGTAAATGAATTATATGCTTGAAGAAACTCTCTACCTGATTGACTAATTTTGTATCTGTTTGAACCTTGTGAATCAGCTTGTTCTAACAAACCTTGTGAGACTAATGTTTTTAAAAGTCTAGAAATTCTAGAATGTGAAATATTTGCTTTTCTAATTAGATAAGTTACTGTTGCTCCATCTTCATCTTGAAGATCATCTCTAGTAGTTGATAGAATGTCTCCAATAATTTTCATTTGAGTTCTATATTCTCCCATTTTCTTAATTTTTTCTTCTTAAATCTATATGAGAGGCAATTGATATTTTCGTATATACTAAAAAGATAAAAGAATTTGACAACTTTCTATTTTTGAGCCTAGATTAGATTTTATCTAGATCATCATCAAATTTTATCTTTTTTAATGGGACTTTACTAACTGGAATAAACAATGCAATTAGTCCTGCAATTTTAATTATCATTGATATTGTGTATAGGACTGATTCTGGAAATACAAAAGAATACCATCCCAAAAATTCCCCCAATGCTAAAAGTGCTAATCCTAATGATACTGAAATTGCACCTTTATTTTTATTGTCTCTGTATGACAATATTGTCTCAATTGCACCATATACTAATAGAATAAATGAAATTGATCTGAAAATATGTTCTAATTGAACAGTTGACACTAAAAAGAATGGTAAAATTCCTACTGATCTAAAATAATTTGATTTTGGAAAAAATGATTTTATGCTATGAGAAAATGCAATAAAAAAATATCCTACAGTTTGAATTACAATTCCAACTGTTTGAATCCATCTCTCTATGCTTCCTGATTTTATTAAAAAATCTTCTACCATATATCCAGACCATATAACAAAAAATCCTAAACTTATTGAAACAAATGCAATTGTTAATCTAAATAATGTTGGACTACCTGTATTCCTAAATCCGATGTATGACATCAGTCCTATGGCAAGTCCTACTAAAAATCCTACAAAATTAAGTATGTTTTCTAATAAAAATTCCAATGATGTTTAGTAACTTCTTAAAGTAATTATTTTAATCTGATGAATCATTTTACTATCTAGTTAATCCCATTCATCTAAGGAACCTGCTGTATGTCCTTCTGTACTGCCGCCCGATGCATAATCTCCTAAAATATCGGAATATTTTGGTTGATTATGTGCTACAAATTTTACATATTCTCCATAACTCATATCCAAATCACATGATCCACATTTGACTAATGAGTAATCCATAGCCATTTCTGCATCCTCATTACATTTTGGACATTTGATCTTCATACTGATAATATTGTTCATGAATTATTATTACTTTACATCAAAAAAAGATAAAAGGAGTGATTTCTTGCTGGTTTCTATGAGTCGTTCTTGTACTAAATGTAAAAATTCTATTCCTGATACCGAAAAACTAGGAGTAATTAATGAAAAGTATCCTACATGTACAAAATGTTGGGCTGAATGGAAAGAATATCAAATCATGGTAATGAATGAAATGAAATTAGATATGTCAATGGCTGATCATCGTAAATTGTTAAAAAAACATGAAAAAATCTTTGTAGGTGTATTGTCTCCTGAAGGTGAAATAATTGATTATTCAAATGAGGATAATCGAAAACCTGACGAACCACAAATTAACTAAATTTTTAAATGATTTTTAGCATTATTTGGTATCATAATTAGAATTTTCTTTTTATCTTGTTCATTTAGATTTTTAATAATTTTTCTTACTGTATTTGATATTGTTTCTTTTTCCTTTTCTTCTAATTCTAAAAATATTTCTAAAATACCATCTAAATTAAATGAGATTAATTTCTCTGGATCTGATAACGATTGTGTAATGTATGCTAAAAACATCCCCTCTCTATGCTCTTCAGATAAATTTGCTATAATTTTTAACCAAGATTTAAACAATTTAGAGAAATTAAGAAATGGGATGGTTGGACCTGCTTCTAGCGCATTATAGATAATTTCTTTTTTATCTGCTTCTTCTTTTGAAAAGAATTCTATCATTCTTTTTTTTAAAATCGGTGTTCTTAGAAAATCTGGTAAACTAGCAAGATTAACTATGATGTTTCCTGCAAAATTATCTTCTGACATCGATCTGATTTAATTTTGCTTGAATATAAAATCATGTGACAATACTTTAGCTTAAATAAACGAAATAGATGTTTATCATTATGACATCCACTGTTGTTGTTGGAGGATTTTTTGGTGATGAAGGTAAAGGAAAAATTATTTCATATTTGGCAATTAATGATGATCCTAAAATTATAGTTCGTGGAGGTGCAGGTCCTAACGCTGGTCACACTATCATGGATGGCGAAAAAGTTTACAAAGTTAGAATGCTTCCTAGTGGATTTTTAAATAAAAATGCTAAAGTTATGATTGGACCTGGTGTTGTAATCAATCCCGAAGTTCTTGATAAAGAAATTCAAGATTTTGGTGCATCTGGACGTGTATTTATCGATAAACATTGTGGAATAATTGAGAAATCTCATTTAGACAGAGATTCGAAAGGAGAATTAAAAGAAAAAATTGGTAGTACTGGCTCTGGAACTGGTCCTGCAAATTCTGATAGAGCAATGCGTGTTTTAAAAATGGCAAAAGACTTTGATTCATTGTCCTCTATAATTACAGATGTTCCTGAAGAGATAAACTCAGCATTATCTGCAAATGAACATGTTCTTGTTGAAGGAACACAAGGAACGTTTCTTTCTTTATGGCATGGGACCTACCCTTTTGTAACTTCAAAAGATGTAACTGCTTCTGGAATATGTGCTGATGTTGGTTTGGGACCTACAAAAGTTGATGAAGTGATTGTTGTTTTCAAATCTTACGTTACTCGTGTTGGAACTGGTCCTCTAGAAAAAGAATTATCTCTAGAGGATGCTGAAAAGAAAAATTGGTCTGAATTTGGAACTGTTACTGGTCGTCAAAGACGTGCAGCTGATTTTGATTTTGATTTAGCTAGGCGTGCAATTATGCTTAATGGTGCAACACAAATTTCAATTACAAAACTTGATGTTCTTTTTCCTGATTGCGCTGGAAAAACTTTTTATGATGAATTATCTGATGATGCTAAATCATTTATTAAAAATATTGAAAATGAATTAAACACGCCTGTAACAATTATTGGAACTGGTCCTGCAATCAATGATGTTGTTGATAGAAGAAACTAGGCTCTAATTTTTTGGATAAGTTTAATTTGATAATCTGTTACAAATCCTTGTGGATAAATTAGAAACTCCGATTGTTGATAAATTACCTCGTTACATACAAGTACATTCAACTTTAGAATTTACAAGATTAGTTTGTGCACTTGAGCGTGCACCTCGTGTATCATTCTCACATAATCATGATGGAAAAAAAATTCTATCTGTACAAATGGATGTTTTAAAAGAAAAACCAATTGTTTACTTCACTCCCTTAGAACATACTGGTGATTATCTTTGTTATGGATTAAAATCTGGAAAAGAAGAATCTGATATTGTAAACTCCACTTCTGACTCTAGCAAACTTTATTCACCAATTATTAGAATAAAATCTCTACCAAAAACATTACAACCTGGTAATGGAACTCTTGATAGATATCAGCCAATTGAATTAGAGGATCTATCTAGTCTTGCAAAACTCACATGGGGTTTTGATGATGTTCCTTTTCCCCTATTTCTGTTCCCACACAATGATAAATGGCTTCTTGGGGTTTTCATGAATTTTAACGATGAAGGAACATCTTATTTTTGTCATGTAGTCCTAAATACTGAACCTGAAAATCCATTCATTAAATTTTCTACAACAAATGGAATTGAACCCACTTTTGTTCAAAATCCCTCCGAACATGGATATTCTTATATCAAAATAATAAAATTGAAGGATACTCATCCACTAGTTGACTATGGCCACCTTCAAAACTAAACTTTCACAGATCTCAAAAAGCAATGGTAAGGTAATACTTGCAAATGATTATGATTTCTTGGAAAAGAATTTACAAAATAAAACTATCCAAAATATTAAAAAATTAAATCCATACCTATGTGGAATAAAATTAAATTTTCATTTACTTCTTCCACTTAGTGCTAAAGAAATAATTAAAATTAATAAAACAGCACATGATTACGGATTACAAACTATAGCTGATATCAAACTAAATGATATTGGTAATACTAATCGTGTTACAACTGAACATCTTTGGAATTTAGGATTCGATGCAGTAATTGCAAATCCTATCATGGGATTAGATAGTTTAAAGAATTTAGTAAAATCATCTCATAAAGAACAAAAAGGTGTGATTACTTTATGCCACATGAGTGCACCTGAGGCTAAATTATCTTATGACATGGAAATTAAAATGGGTAAAAAGCAACAATTATACCAATTATTCCTGAATTGGGCATTAACTTCAAAAGTTGATGGTATTGTAGTTGGTGCAACATTCCCAAAAATTATACAATATTGTTCTAAACAGGCAGGGCGGAATCTAAGTATTTTTTCACCTGGTGTTGGTACTCAAGGTGGAAATGCATCAGAAGTAATTTCATCTGGTACTAATTATTTAATTGTAGGTAGAACTATTTTGAATGCTAAAGATCCTATCAGTATGGCAAAAGAATTACATTTACAAAGTATTGGAAAGTAGTTTTTGAGCTTTTGTTAGAACTGTTTTAGCATTATCAAATGTTGTTTTCTCCATAGCTGAATTATAATCCATCCATGTGTATCCACTATGTTCATGAGAAATTTCAATTTCTTTAGTTTTAGTTTCTGCTAAGAAAAATACAACTTTTTTTTGCACCAATTCCCCTTGGTGTTTAAAATTATAATTAATCCATTCTTCAAAATTTTCTACAAATATAATATCTGTAATTCCTGTCTCTTCTTTTGTTTCTCTAATTGCTGTTTCATGAGTTTTTTCTCCTTTTTCCATCTTGCCTTTTACAAAATCCCAATGACCTGATGGATAATGTAATAATAAAAACAATTTTTTTGATTCCTCTTTTCTAAATATTACAATCCCTGCAGACGTTTCTTCAATCATTTTCCTAATCTCCTTTTCCTTACTTGAAATGTTCTAATGGCTCTCATTAAATCAATCTTCCTAAATTCTGGCCAAAAAATATCCATAAAAACTAATTCACTATAGGCACTTTGCCACATTAGGAATCCGCTTAATCTTTTTTCACCAGATGTACGCAAAATCATATCTGGTGATGATTGTGGTAAATGTGATGTATATAGGTTTGATTCAATTTCTTTTTTTGTAATTTCTTCTATTTTTAGATCTCCATCTTTAATTTTCTCTCCAATTTTTTTTACTGCATCAACTAATTCATACTGACCACCATAAGCTAATGCAATATTTAGAAAATGATTGTTATAATTTTTTGTTACATTATCTAATCTTGTTAAAACTTCTTTAATTGATTCTGGTAGTAATTCAATTCTTCCAATTGCTTTGACTCTCATACTGCATCTATGTATTCTCGGATCATTGTATAATTTTTCTAATCTCAATCGAATCAATTCGAAAAGATCTTCTAACTCGCTATCTTTTCTCTCCAAATTTTCTGCTGATAATGCATAAAGTGTAACAATTTTGATATCAAATTCCTCACACCAATCAAGTAAATTTTCAACTGCATCTGCCCCTTTCCAATGTCCTTTTTTATTAATCTCCAAATGTCGTTTAGCCCATCGTCTGTTTCCATCTAAAATTAATGCAATATGATTAGGAATATCTCCAGTTTTAATTTCATTTTCTAATTTTTTACCATATATTTTGTATAACCCTGATAATTGCAAAATTATGTCTTTTATCTTACTCATTTCCCGTTGAAAATTAATGGATGTTTGCTGATATCAGTGTTTTTTAAAATTTTTTCTTAAAATTAATGAATTAATCTGAAACCATTTCTTGATCTTTCTGTTTTCTATATTTTTTAAAGAGAATAGTGGCTGAGACTAAAGTTACTGCTAATCCTCCTAATAATGGTGGAATTAATGTGAATGAACTTTCATCAAAAATCATTATGTTTGTAAATTGTGCAATAATTGGATATAATGAAATTAACACAATAATTCTAAGAATATCACTAATTTGTCTAGGGATTCCTCCTATCCAATTACTAAGTAATGTCCCAGCAAATATTGCTCCTAATCCAATCCATAAAATTGGTAATGAACCTCCAACAAACTGTCCTATCACCATTTGATTTGACATACTTTCAATTACTCCTCCATTTGATTCAATTATTTCTTGATCAATCATACTAATTCCTGCTGGTACTGATGATAAAATCAATAATACTCCTGTAACCATTGTGAACATTCTGATAAAACCTGTTGGTGTAGGTTTAGACCAACTTGACCATGCTCTATCTACATCAAATGCTCTGATTAAAAATGCTCCACCCAAAATACTTACAAGTACAGCAAATATTTCTGCAGTATATCCAAAAACAGTTGCAATGCCACCAATTAGCAAAAGAATTCCTGGAACTCCTAAAAAGAATTTTGAATATTTTGAATCATAAGCAATCATTTTTAGATATTTGCCAAAAACTGCATAAGAATACTCTACACTTCTACTTACTTTCATTACTACTCGTTGTACTGATACTACTGGTAGAACATTTTGAATAACTGGAATCACACTTTCGTCATCTTCACCATCAGAAACAATTACTGCTCCGTTTGCTTGAAATTTTTCTAATATCATTTTTGCTTCTTGTAGTATTTTTTCATCTGCTTGCACCCCTCTATTTTTCACACCTGTAATGGTGGCTACTTCAACTTGGTAACCTTTACTGATTAAATCTTCATATGTTTTAATTGCCGCAAATATTGAATTAGAATCTGCATCTTCTGGATCCTCTAATGCTAATCTTTGTGCTGCTTCTATACATGCATCTCTTCCTATTACTGGTGTACTGATTCCTGTTTTTTCTCCTACATCATCATCTCTATCTACACAAATTACTACTAATTTGTTAGCCGTCGATTTACTGACATCTTTCTGTACTTTGCTGGATCTTTGTGACATCTGATTTTATTATACATAATTGGTTTTTAATCATTTCCAACAATTCTCATTAGTATACTTGGGTTTTGAGCCTATGGTCTTAATTCATTTGATTTTTTAACATATTCTGTTGATTCTGCTTTAATGGATTCTATTTTGTCAATTGTTTGTTGAATCTCTATACCTTGATTCCCATTTTCAATTTGATTTGCTAAGACTTTAGTTTCTAAAATATACTCATTAAATTTTTTCATTCCATTCATGTAGCTAATATAACTCTCTTGCCATTGTTCTGAAGGTTTTGAAGTGATGAATTCGCTAATCTGTGTAGTCACTTGTGATGATGTTATTTCCGTTATTGCAATGTAATCCATTGGAGATATTTTTCCGTCACGCAGGTTCTGATATTCTATGTCTATTGATTCTTGTAAAACTTCATGGATATTTTTTGCTCCATTAAGATATCCTTCATAGTCTGTTACTATGAATGTTGTATCATTTTCTTGCGGTATTACCCATAACAGAAAACTCGCACCTGTAATTGCTGCTAAAATTACAGCTGTGATTATAATTCCTTTTTTTGATGCCATTTTCTATTTTTACCATTAAGTAGTTTATATTTGATAATTTTTTTAAAAAAAGCAATTTTCTTACGAATATTTAAAAAAATATCTATTTTTATTATTTTAAACTCCTTTTTTAAAAAAAAATACTTGTTTTTATGAAATTTATTGTATTTTTACTTTTTTTAGTGCCTAAAAAAAACTACATACATCCAGTTTATAGTGAAATAATTTTCACAGCCTCTTACTAAATACCCCCAATCGTGTTTAATTTTATAATGGTTCAAGCATATTGTGTAAAATGTAGGGCAAAAAGGGATATCAAAGATCCTAAAGAAGTCAAACTAAAGAATGGACGTCCAGCAGTAAAAGGAACATGTCCAACTTGTGGAACTAATGTATTCCGTATTGGCGCAATGCCAAAAGAATAATTAGAAATTATTCCACACGATTCCACTTTTTCAAAAACAATATAGGGAATACTCTACACATTTTTTATATGACTAAGTCTGATTATGAAAATTTGCTTAAGCGTATTGAAGATAAATTAGGTAATTCTAACTCAGAGTCTTCAGCTAGATTTGAACTTCCAATTGTAGATGTAATGTGGGAAGGACAAAAAACATTTTTACGAAATTTCTCAGAATTTCCTAAAGTCTTAAGAAGAGATCCAGAAAAAGTCCTTCAATACCTTTCAAAAGAATTCGCTGTACCTGCTGAGAGACTTGGTGATAAAGCAATGTTTGTTGGTCGTCGAGCTCCTGATGACTTTACTAGATTATTTCAAATTTATGTTAAAGACTATGTTGAATGTCCAACATGTAAAAGTCCTGATTCAAAAATTTTAAAAGAAAATCGTATTTCATTTTTAATTTGTGAAGCATGTGGTGCAAAATCTACTTTGAAAGGTAAATATGCGTAATGCAATTTTCAGTAAAAATTTCTGATTACCAAAAAAACACAATGGTCAATATGTCTGATGCTGAATTAATTGGAAAAGACATTATTGATGGTGAGTTAAAAATCCACATTAGTGAAAGTTACTATGGTACACAATTAGTAGACAAAGATCAAGCTACTTCTTTTTTAAAATCTGCTTCTATCCTGAATCTAGTTGGTAAAGACACAATATCTTTGGCTATAGAACTTGGTATTGGTTCTGAATCTGGTGTTAAAATTATTTCTGATATTCCATTTTTAATTATTTTTAATACTTAACATGAATTTTTATTCTGATACTTATTGTAATGTTTTAATTAAAAAGCAATCTCTTTTATCTAGTGCGGAAAATAATAACTATTGACTGATACTATTAGTAGAAAACTTGAATCTAAAATTGATAGTAAATTAATTTCAAAATCTAAAAGAAGAGAGCTTGATGATGGATTTAAAAAAGGAAAAGTTGTCAATGAAGTTTTAGATAAACCTACAGTTATGACATTGTACAAAATGATTACAGATCATGTTATTGCTTATGTTAATGGTTCTATAAGTGCTGGAAAAGAATCTGTTGTTTTTTGGGGCGTTGCTGATGATGATACTAATGTTGCTTTGAAAATTTATTTGGTTAGTACTTCTAATTTTAAAAAACGTGAACCATATCTTACTGGCGATCCTAGATTTCGTCATGTCAAAAAAGGTACCAAAAATTTAGTCTATTTATGGGCAAAAAAAGAATATCGTAATCTAACTCAATGTTATGAGGCTGGAATTCCTGTACCTAGACCTCTGTATGTTACAAATAATGTATTAGCTATGGATTTTGTGGGTGTTGATGGCGCACCTTGTAGGGCTTTACTAACCTCAAATGTTGAACAAAATGACTATGAACAAGCAATATCTCTAATTAAGGATCTATATCATAAAGCAAAGTTAGTTCATGGTGATTTTTCAGAATATAATATTTTTAAAACTGATGATGGTTTAGTTGTGTTTGATTTGGGTTCTGCAGTTGATCTTAGACATCCGAATTCTAAAGAATTTCTTAAAAGAGACATTAATAACATTATAAGATTCTTTAAGAAAAAAGGAATGAATGTTGAGGATCCTGTTCATGTATTTGAGGAAATTGTAAATGAGCTTTGAAAAATTAATTCGTATACCTAATGATCGAATAGGTGCTTTGATTGGAAAATCTGGTAATGTTAAATCTTCAATTGAAAAATCTTGTTACGTCTCAATTGATATTGACGGTGATAACGGTGAAGTTTTTATAAAATCTGTTGGCGATGTTGAAAAAATGAAACCATTCAAAGCAATGGAAATTGTTAGTGCAATTGGACGTGGGTTTTCTCCTGAAAATGCAATGACTTTGTTAGAAGGTGAAAATACATTACATGTAATAGATCTTCGAGAATTTGCTGGAAAATCTAATGCAAATGTTGAAAGGATAAAAGGGAGGATCATTGGAGAAGGTGGTAGAGCAAGAAAAAATATGGAAAATCTTACCAGTACACACATTTCAGTTTATGGAAGAACCGTTTCAATTATTGGTGATGCAAGTAAATTACGATTAGTAGTTGATGCTATCTCTTCTATTTCAAGTGGTGGAATGCATGGTGCTGTTTATGATAAATTAGAAGCTGCAAACAGAAGAACAAAACAAGAAAAAATGCAATTGTGGGAAGATCAAGATGTCTTCTATTAAGGAAAAATTTAATCAAATATCTCCTAGTGAGTTTTTTTATAGTAATCGTGATTTAGCTGGATTTAGTAATCCTACACGTTCATTATACACTGCAGTTCGCGAATTTGTTGAAAATGCATTGGATGCATGTGATCAAAAAGGGATTCTTCCAGATGTTCATCTTACAATAAAGGCTGTTGACCCTGATAAACCTGATCCTAAGCCCTATATCTTGACTGTAAAAGACAATGGTCCTGGAATTGATGCAGAACATATTCCCCTTGCATTTGGAACTGTACTTTATGGTTCTAAATTTGGACTCAAACAAGCTAGAGGGATGTTTGGATTGGGTGCAACTATGGCAATTTTGTATGGACAAATTACAACAAACAAACCCGTAACTGTAAAAAGTTCTTCTGACGCAAAAATTCAAAATCAATTTGAAATATTATTGGATATTCAAAAAAATAAACCTGTAATTGTAAAGCACACTACTAAAGAAGTCACAAAAAAAGGATTGAGTGTAAGTATTTGTTTAGAAGGTGATTATTCAAAAGCTGGAAATAAAATCCGTGATTATGTTTATGAAACTTCTTTAATTACTCCTTATGCATCAATAACTTTTGATGATCCTAAGGGGCAAAAATTTAGTCATCCAAGATTTGTAAAAGATATTCCTCCACCTCCAACTATTATTCGTCCACATCCGCATGGAATTGATGTTGAACGTATACGAAGAATGATTGTTGAATCTCAATTTGAAATTCCAACAATTGATGATGCAATGATTGAAAAAGTTAGAAAAGATTTGGGTCTATCTGTGAAGAAACTAAGCTTTACATCTATTATGGAAAAAGCAAAGAAAAAATGGAAAACGCTTCCACGTCAAGTTCGAGTTGTTATTGCTTTGATGTCTTTTTTAAAAATGGATTTTGAAAAATTAAACAAAATTAGAATTGAAGATATTGATATGCCAAACAAAAAATTATTTTATTGGGACTTTGGTGATTCTCAATCAAAATCAGTTGACATGGATCCTGAAAGTCAATATTACAAACAATTGACAAACACTGTTCAAGGTGAACCTCTTACTACATTTTTAACAAAGAGATTTCAACGTGTAGGTCCTACAACTGCTCTTAAATTTGCATCATTTGCTAAATTGAAGCCTGAGAAAAGAATGGGAACTCTAACCAACCAAGAACTTGTCAATCTGAGTGACGCACTTCAAAAGTTTGATGATTTTATGGCTCCTGATTCAAGTTGTTTGGCCCCTCTAGGCGCTGAACCATTAGAAAAAGGAATTAAAAAATTCTTTAATCCTGATTTTGTTGCTGTAGTTCAACGCCCAGCCTCTGCATATTCTGGATTTCCTTTCATTATTGAGATGGGTATTGCTTATGGTGGTGATATCAAAACAGGTGGACCTCATGTATATCGATATGCAAACAGAATTCCATTGCTTTATGATGAAGGAAGTGATGTTGTGATTAAAGTAGTGAATGATACTGATTGGGGAAGATACAAAGTAAAAGGTGAGCCTCCTTTCATTATTGTTTCCCATATTTGCTCAACTAGAATTCCATACAAAACTGCTGGTAAAGAAAATGTTGCAGATAGACAAGAAATAGAAAGAGAATTAAGATTGGCATTGCAATTTTTGTCTAGAAAGCTTTCTTCTTTCATGTCTAAACGAGGTCAAGCTGAAATGGCAAAAAAGAGAGCTAATCTTTATGCAAAATATATTCCAATGATTGCAGAGTTTTGTACTGAATTATCTGGAAAGAAGAAAGAACCTAATTATAAGAAAATGTTAGAAACTGAAATAGCATCTGAAACTAAAAAAGCAGTAAAGGAGGAAAATGAAATTGGCAACAACTAAAAAACAAAAAGAAAGTAAAATTAAAGCTCGAAGTAAAAAAGCTGATGATAAACAAAAGACTATTCTTGAAATGCTCAAAAGTCATGGTGCAAAAATTTATGATGATTTAGATAATGGTCAATTCCCAAAATTCTCTATTCCTAGTAGATCTGTAAGTAATATTGTTTATGATAAAAAACTTCGACAATATATTTTGGGTAATAATGCTGCTCTGAGAAGTTCTAGAAATTCTGCACAATTAAGATCATTTACACAGTTAATGTGGCTAGCATTTTTTGCAAATAGATTAACTAATGAGAGAAAATCATCTACTTTGAGAGATGTTTATTATTCTTCACAGGCTTTTGCTGTTGAATTTGAGGACCAATCTGAATCTGATAATATCATTGTTGATTTAGAAGCTGTCACTTCTAGAGCTAGAGAAGATTTTCATATTTTCCCTGAGGAACGAAGTTCTATTTTTGGCGATTTGAATATTGAATATACTATTCCTGGATATGAGGGAAAAACTATGAATTTGGCTAATCATCCTGATGGTTATTCTATAGGTCCTAGTTTAACCACTGCTGAATTAGTTGATACAAGTGCTGAAATTGTAATTGCTATTGAGAAAGGTGGTCTTTTTACAAGATTTGTCGAAGAACAAGTTGATAAAAAATTTAAATCGATTATTATTAACACTGGAGGACAAGCACCACGTTCAACTAGAACTTTATTAAAAAGACTTCATGATGAAATGAAATTACCTGTTATTTGTTTAACAGATGGTGATGTGTATGGAGAACATATTGCAATGGTAATAAAATCTGGTTCAGCAAATGCTGCACATCTTAGAGAATTAACAGTCCCTGATGCAAAATGGGTTGGAGTTTGGGCTACTGATATAGAGAAATACAAATTACCTACAATTCCCATGACAGAATCTGACATTAAGCGATGCTATGATTTACAAAAAGATCCTAGATATCAAGATGGTATTTGGAAAAAAGAACTTGATGTATTTTTAAGATTAAAAAGAAAAGCAGAACTTGAGGCTTTTTCAAAATATGGTCTCACAAATATTACTGATAAGTATTTACCACAAAAATTAGAATTAGCAAAAAGTCTTTAGTTATTTTATTCTTAGTGTTAATACGCCATTTCTATATTTAAAATCTGATATTTGCATTTCATTAGCTCCTTCAATTGGTACTTCTTTGGAAAATCCCCCTGTACCGCGAACATATAATATTCCATCTACTAATCTTACAGCAATTTTATCTTCAGGACCTGGAACTTCTGCTACAAAAACAAATTCTCCTTCACCTTTGATTAAATCATAAACCCAGTTCTTTGTTTCTTGTTCTCTTCCTTGATTAAACGTTACAGGCTTTTGTTCATTTGCTATTTTTTTAATTACTTTTACCCAATAGATCATTGTAATTGCTGCTGCTCCGATTAAGATAAAACTCACATAACCTGAATCTGCTCTTTGACTCATTATGTAAATAATTCCCAAAAATAAAATTACAATTATGGGGATGACAAAATTTAATGATTGTTCATTCGAATATGTCTTTTTATAACTTGACAAGCAATTCAAATTCCTTTTCACCAAATATAAAGTATCTTTGATTTTTATTACCATTTTTGAAAATTACCCTGTTGTCTGATCCAATAAAACCTAAACTTGGGATTCGTGATATTGTATTGAAAGGAACTATTATGGCTGTAATTGTAACTGTTCCTTCAATTATTGCATTTTTGATTAGTTGGATTATTCTTGATAATTTGATTACTGCAATTATTGTGAGTGGAGTTATTCATTTTATTGCTATGGGATTTAGTTTAAAAATCTCAAAAAAAATATTGGTTAAAAAATAATCTATTTGCTTATGTTTTATGTACTGGTTAATTTCTTTAAAAAACCATGGATTCATCAAAACTTGAAAATGACCTAATTTCTGAAATTAAATTATCTCCGATTCAGGCTAAAACTTACTTGTTGGTAACTTGGTATGGAAAAATGTCATCAATTCAAATTGCTGAAAAATTAAAAATTTCATTTGAAGATGCTCAAAAGGCTGGTACTGATCTAATGTCTCTTGGTGGTTTTATTGATATATCTGAAACTGAATTTGAAGCAATGCATCCCAGATTCACTGCTGTTAACATGTATAGAAAAATGTGTGAACGAGAACATATTGAATTTAAGCGAAATAAAATTGTTGATAATATAGGAGTAATTTTAGAACAACCTTATGATGATGCAAGAACTAAATAATGCTAATTATTTGTGAACAACATTGAGTGATTCTGATGCACCTTCCGGAAAACCTCAGAGTTATACTAGAAAAACTCTAGGTAAATCTGATGAAGAAAAACCAAAAGCTCCTGAAGTTTACAAATGTTGTAATAATCCTCAAATTACATACTTTGGTGTTGTAAATATCAACATAGACGAGCGAACTATAGGTTCTGTTGATGTATGGAGATGTGGTGCTTGCAAAAAACAATTTTGTGAAGAAAAAACATTGGGAATTGATTCTATATCTGATATTGTTGGAATGCCTCGAATTGATGATGATGAAAAATGGGCTGTTACAATATGTAAATTACAAAAAACACAATATAGATGGAAATTAGTAAAACTAAAAGAAAATAATTCAATTCAACATGAGTGTTTTGAGGAAAAAGTCATTTCACTTAAAAGTGAAAATTTTAAAATTGAAGATGAACAGCATTGGAGCTTTTTGATTGAAGACAATGTTAACAAGGCCATAGAAATTTAACAAAACTGATGGATCTTAAAGTTCACATTAATAATATTCATGGTAGTCAGATGGCTGCAAAGATTAATGGTATTTTTACTTTGGATAAACATGAATTTCATTTTACTGCAATTGCTTTTGGTCGAATTGGTGGTCAAAACATTGGTGCAAAACTTTCCAAAACTACTGAAACTGAATTAGAAAAATTGAATTATGATGTTGAGGAAGTGATTATGAATTTACAGCAAAATTTACTTCAAGGGGATCTTACTCTTCCAGAAGGTCTCAAAAGAGAGTCTTTTGTTGATGACTAAAATTCTGCTTCTTCTAATGCTTTAGCACAAGAACAAGTTCTTGTTTTTGGAATTTTATCAATTAATTCTGTTAATATTCTCTTTGTAGTTTCTACATTTTTTGAAAGCGTTTCTAAAACTTCTTTTGCTGTTACTGGTTTGTCTGCCCATACATCATAATCTGTAACTGTTGATATTGATGCATAACACATTTGTGCTTCTCTTGCTAGTTGACATTCTGGAACTAGTGTCATTCCAATAATATCTGCACCAGTTGTTCTATAGAATTTTGATTCTGCTCTAGTTGAAAAACGTGGACCTTCAATACAGACATAGGTACAATCTTTATGCAATCCAATATTTTGTTCATCTGTTACTTTAATAATCGATGATTGTAATTCCGGACAAAAAGGATCTGCAACTGAAATATGGATTACTCTTCCGTCTTTAGAAAATGAACCATCTCTTGATTTTGTGAAGTCTAAAAATTGTGTTGGTAAAACAAAGTGCCCTGGTTCTAATTCTTCTTTTAAACTTCCAACTGCTGATGGTGCAATAATTCTTGTAACTCCTAATTCTTTGAATGCCCAGATATTTGCTTTGAAATTAATCATATGTGGTGGGATTGTGTGCTTTTTCCCATGTCTTGGAAGAAATGCAATTTTTCTTCCTTTGAATATTCCTACTGTTATGGTATCTGATGGTTTTCCATATGGTGTATCTATTTCAATTTCTTGTGCATTTTCAAGTAATCCTGAATCATAAATGCCTGTTCCGCCAAAAATTCCAATCTCTACATCTTTTTCCATTAATATTTCACCAATGATTTACAATTGTATTTGCTTAGTCCTTTAATTCCATTCAAGTCTGTTAATTCTATTATGAATGCAAATCCTGATATGTCTCCTCCTACTTTCTCAATTAATTTTCCAGAAGCTTTGGCTGTTCCACCTGTGGCTAGTAGATCATCACAAATTACAACTTTTTGACCTTTTTCAATTACATCCTTTTGAATCTCAATTGTATCTTTTCCATACTCAATTGTGTATGCTAGTTTTGCAGTTTTTCCAGGTAACTTACCTGCTTTTCTAATCATTATCATTCCTTTATTGTATTTTAAGGCCAAAATTGTTGCAAGTAGAAATCCTCTTGATTCAATTCCTGCAAATACATCAACATCTTTTGGATGAAAATGTTTAGAAAATTCATCTGCAATGTATGATAATGATGAAGGATCTTTTAAGATTGGGCTGAAATCTCTAAATAGTATTCCTTTTTTTGGGAAATTTGGATATTCTGTTATCTTATCTTTTAAATTCATACTAATCCAATAATGAGGTGAAATAAAATTGTTTTATTCTATCGTAAATTGAGTTTCACTTTTATTGCGATTATCATCTGCTATTATGGTATATATTCCTGGAAGTATATTTTTAGGGATGTTCCAATAAGTTTCACAATTAAATTCTGCTGTTGTATTACAGCTTAAACCTTTTTCAATTACATCTCCGTTTTGATTAAATATTTTTACTAATATGCTGGCTTTGTGAGTTGTTTGAATTTCAATTTTCATAGTGTCACCATATCCTGGAATCTCTGCACCTTGTGATACTTGTATTATCATTCCCTCTTTTATTACTGAAAATACTTCAAAATCAACTATCTTTAAATTTGAACCACTACTGATGGTTATTTTCCATGATCCTGAATCTCCATTTTCAGGAATTCTGAATCTTGATTCTGAAAATAATCCTTCATTATCTGTAGGTATATCTATTTTTTTAATTACATCTCCATTAGGATCTGTCAAATTTGCAGTTAGTAGTGAATTTGGATTTGTCTCACCTATTAGTAAAATTGATTCTCCTTGCTGATATTCTGTTTGTGTTACTGTGGCAGTAATTGGACCTGAACCTATCTGTAACCCTACTGAAAATTGCTCACTACTTTGTGAATTTTCTATCTGAGTTACTGCGGTATAAATCCCTGAACCAAAACCTGTTAAATCTAACTCATATTTTGCTCTGCCATCTGCTTGTAATTTAATTAAAATATCCTCTCCTGGTGTTCCTGCAGGATTAATAATTATCATTTTTATATTATCTGAGGGGTTTCCAATTAGTGAAATTATTGCTGTATCTGAAGAATTATAATTCACTTTATCGAATTTTAAATTAACTGGGATTGTTGGTATTACTCCATATCCTACATATGTAAATTCTTTATTGTTTCCTTGAGTTGCTATTAATGACCATGTTCCTTCAGGATCATCATTTTCTTTACTTTGATATTCAAATTTTACTAATCCTGAATTATCGATATCAATTATTTCTGTTTTAAGTTCTTTTCCTAGGTTGCTCTCTAAAATTAATTCTAATTTCTCATTTGGTATTGCTGTTCCAGTAAATTTCAGCAATTCTCCTGCTTCATATATTTTCTCTATTGGATTAATTACAATTAGTTTATTTGTTTCAACATTCCAGTTTTTCAGAAGTTCATTTCTTCCATCTGAAATTGTTATGCTATATTTTCCAAAAATTGAATCAAATGGAATGTTTATTGGTTCTGACAGTTTCCAGGAACCTGCGCCATTCACCTTAGCTGTTCTGGTGTATAGTACATTATTTTCAGGGGTAATGACTTTAGCTGTTATGGTAGTTCCTGGTAATCCTGTTCCTTCAATATTTAATTTGTCTCCTGTTTTAACTGTATTTTGAATACCGCTTAAGGAAAGTTTCATTTTTTCTAATTCTACAATTCTGTTATCTGCAGTTCCTAATCTTAAACTTATTACTTTTTCATCTCCTTGGTTATTTTTAATTTTAAAATCTACTCTTTCTTTAATTTCGTCATCAGGAATTTTCATTGTTGTTATGAAAAAACCATTTTGATCAGTTTCAAAATTTCCAATTTTTTTATCGTCTATATAGAAATCAAATATTTGTGATGTTCCAAATGCTTCTCCTGTAATTCTAATAGTTGAACCCGCATTTGGTTTATCTGGAATTATTCTAAAAACTGATTCTGAAAAAATATCTCCATCAGTACTTTTAATATTTTGATTTACATCTATTTGTGGATTTTGTTTAATTGTTGATATTTCTGTAGGTATTATTGCTCCCACGGTGATTGTATTATTTTCTTGATTCAATCCTTTCCAATTGATAACTGGATTAGGTTTATCTGTCTTGATACCGAACTTTACTGATTCACCAACTTTGATTGAGTCTGACGATGTAAAAATTATCACTCCCTGTGAATTTTTTTCACCTGTCCATCCTTGTTCTGTTTTAAATGATTGAAAATTAAAATTCTCATTTAACCAAATTCTAAAAGTCTCTACATCTTGCGTTGAATCATTTGTTAATGTGATAATTGTGGTACTGTCTACGCCTGCCCCTTTAACAACAATCTCTTCTGCATACGAGTTAATTGGAATTGAAATTAGGACTATTGAAAATATTACAATTATTGAAAGGAATGCCTCTCTGTTTGAGAATCTAATCATATACTTCAAATTCCACATCTATCAATTAAACCTTAAATAATTTTTCTTCTTTCTATATTTCTAAATTTAGTGTTTTTCATGAGTAATCTTCTTAAATCTTAATTTTTTGGCTTTTGAAATTTATCTAGATCTGGTTTAGTTGAGGTATTTTGATACTGTCTAATCCTTTCAGCAATTAATCTGTATAAAGATCTAAATTGATCTTTTGTTTTATCCGATAAGAAATTTGTTTCTTCTAGCGTAATTTTTTCACAAATATATCTGGTAATCTCTTCATTGTTAAATTCACCCCAGTCGTCATCACTATGTTCCTGCCACACTCTTTTCAATTTCTCT
>JAONKT010000030.1 GCA_028377625.1 Candidatus Nitrosopumilus sp.
GAAATGAAAAATATCTTTTAGGATTTGATTCTCTTGCTACAATCACATACAACAGAGGAGTAATTACATTAATTGGTGATGAAATGTGGAGAGTGCAGCAAGTTGCATCAAGAACAAGTGCAAAAATTGGTGAATCTGGATTAAATATTTTGAATATGGATGCACAAGAAGAAACATCAAGAATAATTATTGTTGTTGAGGATGCAGAAGAAAACATAAAAAAAGCCATCAAAGCTGTACATGAAGAAATTTCAAAGATAAATTTTATTTAATTAAATATGGTGTTACAGGTTTTCACCAGTAAACACCATGGAGGGTTTATTCTTGGACTCTTTATCTAGATTTAGTCCGGCGTTACCCAAAACACGCTATCTTTAATACAGATTTTTAGTATATAATCCTGATCTATATAGTTCAAATACGTTCAGCTGCATACCAACAACCAATACCAATTCCAATTATTGCGTACCATTTGAAATTACTCTTATTCATGAAAACATTTGGTGAGGCTAATTCACCATCAGGGTAATTCTTCAATCGAATTTTACGCATTTGAAATGCCTGACCAATCAAGCCTATAATTAGAAAAATAATCCCAATAAATCCTAAAGTCCACTCCATACCATATTGCGGAAGTAATCTGATATGTATTTTCCAAACATGACAAATATTATTAAAAATAATTCTTTAAATTACGAGGATTTTTTTCTTTTCCTATGATAGAAACGGGTAAAATATGGATGAATGGGAAACTAGTTCCATTCAAAGATGCAAAAGTCCACGTATTGACACATGCATTACATTATTCAACATCTATTTTTGAAGGAATTAGATGTTACGATACCCCAAATGGATCTGCAGTATTTAGATTACCTGAACATGTTGACAGACTATTCAAATCTGCAAAATTATATTCAATGAAAATGCAATTTACAAAAAAAGAAATTTCAGATGCTATTTTACAAACTGTAAAAGCAAGTAAGCTAAAAGAGGCCTACATTAGACCATTAGCATATTATGGTTATGGAACAATGGGATTAACTCCTACAACAAACAAAGTGGATATGTCGATTTCATGTTGGGAATGGAAAATGGGAGAATCAAAAGCAGGTAAATTTTCTGGAGCCAAATGTAAAGTTTCTAGTTGGATAAAAATAGATTCAAGATCTCAACCAATGCAAGCTAAAGCAGCATCAAATTATGCAAATGCAGCTTTAGCTAGAATGGAAGCATTAGATAATGGATATGATGAAGCTATTATGTTAAATTCACAAGGAAAAGTTGCAGAAGGTAGTGCTGAAAACATATTCATAATAAAAGATGACATTATCCAAACACCTCCATTATCAGCAGGAGGATTAGAAGGAATAACAAGAGATAGCATTATACAAATCATTGAAGAAAATAGTGGATTTGTGATTGAACGAGATTTAGAGAGAGATGATCTCTATAATGCAGATGAGATATTTATGACAGGTACTGCTGCTGAAGTAAAATCAGTTACACAAATAGATAAAGTCAAAATTGGAAATGGAAAAATGGGAAGCGTAACTAAAGCATTACAAAAATCATTTGCAGATGTAGTTATGGGTAAAGATGAGAGATTTTTGTCATGGTTGACATTTATTTAATTTCAAAGAACTTTTTTACCCATAAAAAATATCAGAAATTATGGATTTATGTGCAACTGGAGATACTCCAGAAATTTGTTGGTTTTGTAAAAAGGGGCGTCATGAAGATTGTATGAAAAATATTCCAACACAAGGAAAATCTGATGGGCCACATGACTGTACTTTTGATACAAAATTAATTCCATGTAAATGTCAACATTAGAAAATAGAAGTAATAACAAATACAGCTTTAATTCAAAAATCACATGGAGTATAATGAAGAATTTTGGAATAAATATGCTGATGAAAATGAATCAAGGTATAATGAAGAATTTTCCAAATATGTTAGAGATTTAGCTAGTTCATTACCAGGAGTACAGAGTATTTTAGAAATAGGCTGCGGTACAGGAATTGACTTAAGATTATTTTCAGATTCATTCCAGTTGCATGGTATTGATCAAAATGAACATGCACTAGAAATTGCAAAAGAGAAATTATCAAGTGCTAATTTTCAAAAAGGAAATATTACTAAATTACCATTTGAGGACTCCACAATAGACTTTGTATTTACACATGGGTTAATGAATTATCTAGATGATGATATATTAGAAAAAGGAATTGCAGAAATGTTTAGAGTGTCTAAAAAATGGATTATGCATTGTGAAAAATATGAAAAAATTGAAAAACAAATAGATGAAAATCATAAATTTAGAAATATGGGAGAAAAATGGTTAAACTATGAAATAAAATTTGTTAGCGATGTAGACTTACATGAAGATTATGGTCAAGATCAAACAAGATTTACTTTGTTAAAAAAATTATAATTCTAATTTTAGATTTTAAAATAAATTGATTAAGAGCGGGTCTAGAGGGATTCGGACCCTCGACAACCGGATTAAGAGTCCGGTGCGCTACCTGGCTGCGCCATAGACCCACCAAATTAAAAAAAAGCTTAGAGTTGTTATTAATCTTGAGATTTTAAAATAAATGAAAATTTAGTTTTGTGCTTTAGCTTCGATTTCACTGTACTTTTCTAAAATTGCTGTAAGTGCAGTTGAAACTGGAACATTGTTCATCTTCTTCTTTTCTGCAAGAAGTTTTTGATATGCATCTAGTGTAATATACACTGGAATTGAACCATTTCCTTCAAGTAATCCTCTGACGTTGTAAAGTGCAGTTTCCATTCCTTTATCAGCAGACTTTGCAAATTTTGCTTTATCCAAAATTGCTCCTAATGGACCAAATGGCATTTCATATTCTACTGACATTGTTATTCTAGTGAGATTATCACCTAATGATTCAAACTCATTTGTGATTTCCCAGTTCTTAAATGGACCTTCAATTTGTTTAGCAACAATTTTCTCATTTCTGACAAATTCAGTTGTTTCACAATCCCACTCTAAACGTTTACCGCTAAAGTCACCGATAATTCTAAAGGTTGTACCAACACCCATTCCTTCTTTAATATCCATTGGAACTACTGTCATTCCAACTGTATCATTTTTGATTTGATCAGAAACATGTTCTGGTCTTGCAAAGTAAGTGAAGACATTGTCTACAGGTGTTTTGATATCGATTGATTTTCTAACGAGGGTCAACATTTGGCTTTCTTGGCAATAAGGATTTAAAGGTTGTGAAGATTTTCTTGCAGAAATTGACTTACAATATATTCATCTGCAAATTATCATAATATGATGGATAAAGTGCGATCAACGTTATTGATCTTCATAATATTATTTTCATCAATTTCAGCAGTGAATACAGCCTATGCTCATTCACTGTTTAATTCTGCAGAAGAATTCTATGGAGGTTATAGAGTTCAGGTAGCCACAACTCCTGAATTTCCACAACTAAATGAACCATCTCAATTTTTAGTTAGAGTGACTGATGCAGACTTTGAAGAAGTGGATAGTTTTACAATGGGGATCAGAGTTTTCTATAACGACCAACAAGTAAATGCAATTCCTCCAACAACCATAGAAGATGCACATTGGGATATTGATTACGTCTGGAAAAAACCTGGAAATCATATTGTGTATATTGATTTGTATGATATGGATGGTACAGAAGGAACATTAACTTATTCATTTAACATGGGAACTCAAAGTCCATTTGGAATAATATTCATTGTTGCAATTACTATAGGGGCATTGACTTTTGCAGTAGTAATGGGATACATTTACCTACCAAAAATGTTTAAAAAATCTAAATCTTAGCCTTTATTGGCATTTTTGCTATACGGAATGCAAACAGTGTAGTTAACAATACCATTGCAAACAAGAATATTCCAATTCCTAAATGAACAGAAACTAAGACCGCATGTAATTTTAAATCAATTACCAAAGCACCTAAAGTAATTTGTGTAATTACTAATGCAGTTGCTAGTGAACTTGTAATTTTAATTTTCAAATCTGCATTTCTATTAATCAAACTTGCAACCATTGTAGAAATTACTAAAATACCTACACTTGCGGCAATTAACCTATGAGTCCATTCAACAAAATATTCAGCTGATGGCATGAAACCGTTTGGACACTGAGGCCATTCAGGACAAGTAAGTCCAAGTCCAGATGCAGAAATATATCCACCAATGAACATCAATGAATACAATACTACTAAAGTGGATAATGCCAGATATTGAATTGCCAAAATTATTCTACGATAAATTCGCCTATCATTCCTTGTAATGCGTGTCCAGGAACGGTACAAATGTAATGGTATGTTCCAGGTGCACCAGCAGTAAAGGTTACACTACCAGATTCTCCAGGTTTTAGTGGATTTGTTGCTGCTGCGATTGCTGAATCAAAAATAACACTGTTAAAATCATCCGGATTTGAAACCACGCCAAATGCATGGAATGACATTCCAGCATTGTTTGTAGTAATAGTTACTTCGTCACCAGAACTAACAATAATTTGAGGATTATTGCCTTCTTCTCCTGGTAATGCGTCAAATGCTAAAGTCCTAAAGTCAGCTGATTCAATAAAGTCTAGTGTAAAGTCATGTGATACTCCAGTTGGGGCTGCTGCGACTGCTGGTCCACTTGAGCCAGATACAATAATTTCTCCAACCATACCTTGATCTCTATGTCCTGGAACGGTACAAATGTAGTAGTAAGTTCCTTCTTCTCCTGCAATAAATTCAGATGTGCCAAATTCTCCAGGTTTTAGTGGATTTGTTGGTGCTGCAATTTCACTTCCGGGTATAATTCCAGCAAAACCTTCAGTATCTTTTGTAACACCAAATGCATGGAATGACATTCCATCATTTACAACATTAAAAACAACTTTGTCACCAACACTCATCTCAATTGTTGGATTGACTCCGGGTTCATCTATCATCGCATTAAACGTTAAAGACCTAAAGTCAGCTGATTCAAGAAATTGAAGATCTTGCGTAATGGTAATTCCAGTTGCTTCTGCAGGTCCGGAATGATCAACATCTCCTGCCATAACTGAAATTACATGAGGTGGTTCTGAAATCCAATAGTCCCACATTGAAAAGAAAATTACTCCACCAATTAGACAAACACCTAACATGATTGCCATCATTCTACCAACTCTAGCTGGTGATGTTCTTTGGAAGTTTTGGGAATTATCTTGACTCATTTCATTTATCTCCTAATGTGATGGGTTCTTTGCCTCAAATGGATAGTAATATTTGCCTCCAAGACCAAATGGATCGTCTGTGTCTGCAAGTTTGCCTTTTCCAGCACTGTAAATCATATTTGCTAAGAATATTGCCATACTGATTCCAATAATCATTGCACCAACAGAGGCAATTTGATTCATAGCAATCCATTCTGGAATTGGTGGATAATCGTAAATTCTTCTTGGCATTCCATATAAGCCAAGTACGTGTTGTGTGAAGAACACTAAAACGGTTCCAATAAAAGACAAGGCAAAGTGAACCTTACCCCATGTTTCATTGTACATTCTACCTGTTACATATGGGAACATGTAGTATAGGAAACCAATTGAACCAAATGCAATAGTGCCCATGACAAATAGATGGAAGTGTCCAACTACCCAATAGGTATCGTGTGTTGTAAAGTCTAATGGCATTGCACTGTTAACTACACCACCTGCACCTGCAGAGAAGAATAATGCAATTCCTCCAACTGCCCACATCATTGGAGTAGCGAATCTAATTCTTGCATTCCACATTGTTGCAACAAAGTTGAACACGTGCATTGCAGATGCTGGAACAGCAGCTAATGTTCCAACCATAAAGACTGTTTTTTCAGTGAAAGACATTCCGGTTGCATACATGTGATGAGCCCATGATGAGAAACCGACAATAGATAACATAACAAATGCAAAGATTCCAGAATTATAACTGTAAATTGGTTTTCTTGAGAATCTAGGAATAATTTCATACATCATACCAATTGCCGGAATTACTAAAACATAGACTTCAGGATGGAACGTAAACCAAAACAAGTGTGCATATGAAATTGGATCACCACCCATTGCTGGATTGAAAAATCCACTAACACCAAGTCTGTCAGTTAACAGCATTAACAATGCTGCAGCAAATGTTGGAATTGCAACTATGATGATTAAAGAAGATGATAAGAAGGACCATGCAAGTAATGGAATTTGTCCAATAGACATGTCAGGATGTTTACATTTTAGAATTGTCACTACAAAATTTAAAGCACCTAATACTGAAGAAATTCCTAAAATCTTTAAGCCAAAAATCCACATATCTGCTGCAGGTCCTGGGGCACTAATGATAGAATATGGTGGGGTTGCATACCATGTGAAATCAGCAAATCCTAACCAAATTAGAACTCCTGCTGGAGGAATCATCCAAAATGCAATTGCATTAAGTTTTGGATAAGCCATATCCTTGTATCTAACCATAATTGGAACATAGTAGTTTCCAACAGCTGATGCAAATGGAATAATGAATAAGAAAATTAAAGTTGTTCCGTGAACAGTGAAAATTCTGTTAAATGTCATAGAATCTGCAATGATTTGGGATCCTGGTAAGAATAGTTCAGCTCTAATTCCAAGTGCAAGTGAACCACCTAAGAACAAAAATGTTAGAGAACTGATTAGGTAAAGTAATCCAACATCAGTGTGATGTGTTGAAAACATTATTTGCCAAATAGGGCGAGGTTTTTGTAATTCTAAAGTCATTAGTTAATCTCCTCGAAAATAATTTCGGATAAAAGCGTTGTCAAGATGTTGGCTCCGTAACGTAAAGTGTTCCTCTCATGTTATAGTGAATTAATCCACAATATTCCCTACATTGAATATCATGTTCACCAACTTTGTCTGGTGCAAACCATACAGTGTTAACTCTGCCAGGAATTGCATCAATTAAAACAACATAATCGTGAATGTTAAAAGAATGATTGACATCAGTTGATACTACTTCAAATTTGTAGGCTTTTCCAACTTCAACATGTAATTCACCAATTTCTTTTGTTC
>JAONKT010000031.1 GCA_028377625.1 Candidatus Nitrosopumilus sp.
ATTTAATGTGAATAAACGTGGACCTGTATTCGCATTTGTTGGTTCTGCTATGATTCTTATTTCATTAACAGTTGCTATGTCTGCAGTTCCTTCTAATATTTCAGAATCTGACACGTTTCTAGTATCCTCTCTTTTTGAAGGACTGTTTGATGATGTTTCTGAACCTTATCAAATCATGCCTGGAAATATTATGTATGCTTCTTACAGTACTTCTCAATCTGATGTACCTTTGTTGTGGGGAATTCAAATAATTAATTATCAATATCAGGATCGATTATCAATAAATATTTCAAATATTTATGATGATTCTTATGGTGAATTTCTTCAAGATGATTCTATTTTCTTCAACACCCTCCTAATTGAACAATCTGATACATTAAATTTTGAAATTGAAAATATTGGTACCGGAACTGTTGATGTAATTGTTATGTTTTCGGAAGATCCAGAAAATTCTGATGGAATTTCAAATACTAACTCCTCCATGATGGATATGGTTTTACCTCTAATGATTTCTGGATTTTTAATTATTATTGGTATTATAATTCTAATAATTGGAATAATCTTTACGATATTTGATTTAAAAAATAAATTAGAAAATAAACGAAATTATTAAGGATTGACAGTCATCTTACCAAATTTTCCTTTGGTTAAAGATACTTCCCCTTTAAACTCGTTAGTATATCCATTTTCTATGGCGACTTTATCTCCAACATTAACTGCTTTGATATCGTCTCCCCACAATGTGAGTTTCATTTGGTTTTCTTCAGTTCCATCACCGTTAGATATTGTTGCATCACAGACATCTACTGTTCCCCCTGTTTTGAGGTTAACAGTTCTTGGTTCTCCTTTGCCAATAACTTCAGCTTCAACATTAACACCACTTCGCATTTTTTTTGCGTCTGAAATTGGTATTGATTCTGACATGTGAACCTCAATAACACTAGCGATTATAAGCTTTGTTACAAAATTCTCAAAATCATAGATCAACACCCCTAATAGTAATTGAAAAATATCGGCATAATCTAGTATTGTTGCAGAGGTATCGAAGCCTGGTCAAACGAGAGGGACTCAAGATCTCTAATATAGGAAATCCCTTCTCTTAGGAGTTCGTGGGTTCGAATCCCACCCTCTGCACTTATTTTACTAAAAATTTTTAACACTGAAAATTATGCTACTATTGATTTTACTTTGCTAACTGAGTGATTTGAAATATTTTTATGCATTTCAGCCAAATTATCGTCTTTAAATGAAAGATTACATCTATAGCACTTCCAAACTAACTCCGACATATCTTAAATACCCACAAATTGCTTATAAAGATATTGCATGATTGATCCTATTTGTTACAAAACATGATCATTGTTTGCAAAAACTTGTAATATTTTGATGATTTAAAAAATTTAACATATTATCTGCCGACTAAACATGGATCCAAGGGTTTAGAAACAAAATATTCGTAGAATTATTGAATATAATTGGATATTTTTGAACTATTTGGAGAATTTTCATATTTTGGAATTTTTTTTGTATTAATTGGAATAAATGCATCTCCAATTTTGATGCCACCTAGTTGGATTGTTTTGACCTCGTTTTATCTCCTTGATCCAACTTTGAATATTGTACTTCTTGCTGCAGTTGGCGCAACTGGAGCTACCATTGGTAGATTTTTCTTAAAAAGAATTAGTGGACTATTTCGTAAATTTGTTGGAGAAGAACAAAAATCTAATCTTGATCTGATTGGGGATTATTTGAACAAGAAAAAATATGGATATCTAATTGCATCTTTTTTATTTGGAGCAACACCTCTTCCAAGTAATATTTTATTTATCACGTATGGTCTGATGCGTGCAAAAAGTATTGGTATCTATGTTGGATTTTGGATTGGTAGAACTATTTCTTATATTATAATGATTTATTTTGGTAATGCCGTGTTGTCTCCCTTTTTAGAAATGTTTGAGGATCGTCTTACTGGAATTTTATTAATTGATGGTGTTGGAATTGGATTGATTGTTTTATTTGCATGTGTTAATTGGACTGTATTGCTTACTCAAAGAAAAATAAAATTTGTTAAACCAAAAATTTGGAGATTTTAAATGAAAATTCTCGACTCGATTAAAAATGAAGTTATTTCAATAATGGATAATGATCCTGCTCATGATTTTGAACATGTAATGAGAGTTTACAAAAATGCTCAAAAAATTTCAAAAAAAGAAAAAGCAAACCAAAAATTAGTTCTTAGTGCTGCATTATTACATGATATTGTTTCATACCCAAAATCTAGTAAGCGTTCTAAACTTTCTTCTATAGATAGTGCAAAAAAATCTAAGATCATTTTAAAAAAATATAATTTTTCTGATGATGAAATAATAATTGTTTCTGATGCAATTGCAGAACATAGTTTTTCTCAGAACAAAGTTCCTCAAACACTTGAAGGAAAAATATTACAAGATGCTGATAGACTTGATGCATTAGGTGCTATAGGTATTGCAAGAGTCTTTGCAACTAGTGGTTCTCTAAATAGATCTTTTTACAACATTGATGATCCCTTTTGTAATAAAAGAAATCCTGATGACGATCTTTGGGCTGTTGATCATTTTTTTAATAAATTAGTTAAACTAGAATCCATGATGAATACAAGATTTGGTAAAATTGAAGCTAAAAAAAGAACTAAAGTATTAAAAGAATTTTTAAAACAAATGAAAAATGAAATTTAACCATAATCAACATATCTATCATACCTAGTTTCAATTTCTTTATTTTCTCCTGAAATTATTTTCTCATATTCTTGTTTTTTTCTAAATTCTATGTATTTGCAAATGGCTTCAAAATCTTCTTCTTTTGGATATGATTCAAAAATTGGTTCTATCATTTTCAGATATTCTAATGTCTTTTCTCTAAATTCTTCTCTAGTTGGTTTTCTAATACCTTGCATTCTAAACCACACTACTGTCCAACTTGCTCCAACAACATGTGGTAACAAATCAAAAGCTCTTTGTATTTCAAAGCGTTCGTCGTTTCTCATGGTTCTTGAAGGAATCTTGACGCTGATTTTGCAAAATAAGTCACTATCATATCTGCTCCTGCTCTTTTTATTGAATGCAGTATTTCTAATGTGATGTCTTTTTCATTTACGTATCCTAATTGGGATGCAGCTTTTACTAGCGCATATTCTCCCGAAACACTATATGCTGCTACTGGAATATTGTAATTCCTTCTAGTCTCTGCTATCAAATCTAAATATGACAATGCTGGTTTAATCATTGCAATATCTACTCCTTCATTGATATCTGTTTCTACTTCCATCATTGCTTCTCTTGCATTTGTAAATGGAACTTGGTATGTTTTTCTATCTCCGAATTTTGGTGCACATTCTGCAGCATCTCTAAATGGCGAATAAAAGTTTGAACGATGTTTTGCTGAATGTGACATTATTGAGACATCTGTGAATCCTTCTTTATCTAGAGCTTTTCTTATGGCAGCAACTTGACCATCCATCATTGCTGATGGTGATACTGTATCTACACCTGCTTTAGCTTGACTAACCGCAATTTTTGCAAGTGTATCTAAACTAGAATCATTATCAATTTTATCTCCTTGAATAATTCCACAGTGACCTGTGGATGTAAATTGACATAAACAAACATCTGCCATAATCACAATTTTATCTCCAAATTCTTTTCTAATTTGAATAATAGCTTTTTGAACAATACCGTTATCGTCAAAAGATGAACTACCTGCTTCATCTTTGTTAGTTGGAATTCCAAATAACATGATTGCCGGAATTCCTAAATCTATGATTGTTTTGATTTCTTTATTTACTTCTTCTAATGGTAATCTTTCAATTTCTGACATTGATTCAACTTTAATTCTTGTCTTAAGATCCTCTTGAACGAATACTGGACAAATGAAATCTTTGGGTGTTAATGTGGTCTCTTGAACTAATTCTCTCATTTTTTCTGATATTCGTAATCTTCTGAGACGTTTAGTGGGAAATGACATGTTTAAAATTAATTCTGGCTAAAATATAATCCTAGTCGGCCTGATTCTGTTTTTTATAGTCAAATAGCTTACTGGCCAATTCTACTACATCTGGTTGACCCTGTTCTGATGCTTTTCTGATATTGTTCATTGGAGTTGATACAATACTTTCTACTACTGCCTTTGTCAATTCCTCAATAATTTTGATTTTTTTCTCATCTTTTTCATCTAACATTTGTAATGCTTTATTCAATTCTTTTTCTCTGAGATTCTCTATACTTTTGAATACGTCTGTTACAAGTGGTTCTGCATCTAATCTTTTCATTGAGGCTTCTAATACTGATACTTCTTCTCTAATTATATTTTCAACGGTTTTCACCTTGTTTAGTCTGGCATTCATGTTTTTTTCCACCATTTCTGCAATTTGATCTAAATTCATTAATTTAACCCCTCCAATTGTTGCAACTTTTTCATCTACTGTTCTAGGATTTGATAAATCTAGTATCATCATTCCATTATTTTTATCCTTCATGGCATCCATGATTCTTTCTTGTGTTACAAGAAAGTATGGTGCAGTTGTTGCAACAAATATTACATCATATTTGTTAAATCCTGAAAGAACTTCTTCAAATTTAATTGGATTTCCTCCCATTGTTTCACAAAATGTTTCTGATCTTCCAATAGTTCTACTTGTAACATTAAATGCATATCCTCGTTTTTGCAATGATTTAGCAACAAGTGTTGATACTTCTCCAGTTCCTATCAATAGAATTTGTTTTGTTTTTAATTCGTCAATATTTTCTTCTGCAAGTTTAACTGCCATTGATCCTACTGAAATACCTCCTTTACCAATTCCACTAGAATTTCTAATCCTTGTTCCCATTCTGATTGCTTTATCAAATAGAGTGTTGAGATGCTGGCCTGATGCCTTTGATTCTCTAGCTGATGTTATTGAGTTTTTTATTTGGCCTAGAATTTGCTCTTCACCTAATACCATTGAATCTAAACCTGAGGTTAGTTTTAACAAATGATGTAATGCTTCTTGGTTTTCGACAAATTCTACATTTTCCTCAAATGTTTCTTCGTCTAAACCTGCAATACTTGCCCATGTTTTCTTAATTTTATCTGAATTGTCTATTTTTGTTTTCCCAAATAATTCAATTCTGTTACAAGTTTGAATTATTACACATTCATCTAATTCTGAATGTTCCTTGAATAGCTGATATGCATTTTCCATATCTCGTATAGTAAATTTTTCTAAAATATGAATTGGTGAGTTACGAAATGTTACACGTGCATTTATGATATTTTGATTCATTTCCATTTTTTTAGTATCTCTATAGCTCGCTTTTCAGCTTTTTTTATCTGACCGTCTTTTATTAACTGATCAATATGATTATCATTCATGATACTCTTTAGACACTCTTTTCGTTCTAATTGGGTGGGGATGATCTCTTTAGCTAGTTTTCGTGAGATTTTTTGAATTTTAATTTGAATGATATCTTCTTTTGAAATCAC
>JAONKT010000032.1 GCA_028377625.1 Candidatus Nitrosopumilus sp.
GGTAGTTTCGCTGGATCTGAATTGTCATCTGAAACAATTGATTGTATTGGTGGTGTCAAAATTCAATCTAAAGATGGAGCAATGAAATTTGATAACACTATTGACGCAAAGATAGATCGTTTAAAGCCTTTAATTAGGAAAGAAATTGCATCAAAATTCGGGGTAAAAGAATAAGATGACAGCACAAGGCAGAATTGTATGGGTAAGCGGTCCAGCAGTTAGAGCTGATGGAATGGCAGATGCCAAAATGTATGAAACTGTCACAGTTGGAGATTCAAAATTAGTCGGTGAAGTAATTAGACTAACTGGAGATGTAGCATTTATTCAAGTTTATGAATCAACAAGTGGATTAAAACCAGGTGAACCAGTAATTGGAACCGGAAACCCACTTAGTGTATTATTAGGTCCAGGAATTATTGGACAACTTTATGACGGAATTCAAAGACCACTAAAAGAATTATCAAAAGCATCTGGATCATTCATTGGTAGAGGTATTACCACAACTCCTGTTGATATGGTTAAGACATACCACTTTGTTCCAACTGCAAGTAATGGCGATGAAGTTTTACCAGGTAATGTAATTGGAACTGTTCAAGAAACTGATCTTATTGAACACTCTATTATGGTTCCACCAAATCACCCTGGCGGAAAAATTTCAAACCTTGTATCTGAAGGAGATTATAATTTAGAAACAGAATTAGCAACTGTCGAAAAAGATGGTCAAAATGTTCCACTCAAAATGTATCATAAATGGCCTGTACGAAAACCAAGACCATATAACACAAGATATGATGCTACAGTTCCATTACTTACTGGTCAACGTGTAATTGATACATTCTTCCCAATTGCTAAAGGAGGAACTGGTTCAATTCCTGGAGCCTTTGGAACTGGAAAAACTGTTACATTACACCAAATTGCAAAATGGGCAAATTCACAAGTCGTCGTTTACATTGGTTGTGGTGAAAGAGGAAATGAAATGACTGAAGTATTAGTTGAATTCCCACATCTTAAAGATCCAAGAAGTGGAAAACCTCTAATGGATAGAACTGTTCTTGTTGCAAATACAAGTAACATGCCAGTAGCAGCAAGAGAAGCAAGTATCTACACCGGAGTTACAATTGCAGAATATTATAGAGATATGGGTAAAGACGTCGTTCTTGTAGCAGATTCTACAAGTAGATGGGCTGAAGCACTCAGAGAAATGAGTGGTAGATTAGAAGAGATGCCAGCAGAAGAAGGTTATCCATCATATCTTGCATCAAGATTAGCAGAATTTTATGAAAGAGCAGGTCGTGTTAGAGCAGCCGGAAGTCCAGACCGTGATGGTTCTGTAACTTTGATTGGTGCTGTTTCACCATCTGGCGGTGACTTTACAGAACCAGTTACAACACACACAATGAGATTTATCAAAACTTTCTGGGCATTGGATGCAAAACTTGCATACTCTAGACACTATCCATCAATTAATTGGATGAACAGTTATTCTGGTTATCTTGGTGATATTGCAAAATGGTGGGGCGAAAATATCAGTGAAGATTGGTTTGGAATTAGAAATGAAGCTTATGGAATTTTACAAAGAGAAGATACTCTAAAAGAAATTGTAAAACTATTAGGTCCTGATGCATTACCTGATGAGGAAAAACTTATCTTAGAAATTGCAAGAATGGTAAAGATTGGTTTACTTCAACAAAATTCATTTGATGATGTTGATACATACTGTAGCCCTGAGAAACAATTCAAACTATTGAAATTAGTTGTAGATTTCTACAAACTAGGCCAACAATCACTCAAGGAAGGAGCAGCACTAGCTTCAATTCGTGAATTACCTGTTGTTACATCATTGCTTAAAGCAAGAATGGATATCAAAGATGATGAGATGCCAAAACTTGATCAATTAGAAAACGATATGAAAGAACAATTCAAAAATATTTCAGGAGTGAAAGTTACAAATTGACCACTGAAGGCGGAGTTCAATACAGCAAGATTGCTGAAATTAAAGGTCCACTAGTTGTAGTTGACGATGTAGAGAATGCAGCATTTGATGAGCTTGTAGAAGTTGAAACTAATGAAGGTGAAAGAAGATTAGGTAAAGTTCTCGAAGTTGGTAACGGTAAAGCAATTGTACAAGTCTTTGAAGGAACTACTGGATTATCTATTTCTGGAACAAATGCAAAATTTGTTGGTAAAGTTATGGAAATGCCAGTATCTAAAGAAGTACTAGGTAGAGTCTTTGATGGATTAGGCAGACCAAAAGATGGATTACCTGATCCAATTGCTGATCAATTTATTGATATTAACGGTGAACCAATGAATCCAGAACAACGTGAATATCCAAAAGATTTCATTCAAACTGGTGTATCAGTAATTGATGGTTTGATTACTCTTGTAAGAGGACAAAAACTTCCAATCTTTTCAGGTTCTGGTATGTCACACAACTTACTAGCAGCACAAATTGCCAGACAAGCATCAGTAGTTGGTACTGATGACGATTTTGCAGTAGTCTTTGCAGCAATTGGTGTGCAATACAGTGAAGCAGAATATTTTAGAAAAAGTCTTGAAGAATCTGGTGCACTAAAAAGAAGTGTTCTATTTTTGAATACTGCAGATGATCCTGCAATTGAAAGAATTATCACTCCTCGTGTAGCATTAACTGTTGCAGAATATTTGGCATTTGAATTAGGAATGCACGTTCTAGTTATTCTTACAGATATGACAAACTATGCAGAAGCATTAAGAGAAATTAGTGCAGCAAGAGAAGAAGTTCCTGGAAGAAAAGGATATCCTGGTTATCTTTATACTGACCTTTCAACACTTTATGAAAGAGCAGGAAAACTAAACGGTAAGAAAGGAAGTGTCACACAAGTTCCAATTTTATCAATGCCATCTGATGATATTACTCATCCAATTCCAGATCTTACTGGTTACATTACAGAGGGTCAAGTAGTCGTTGGTAGAGATTTATTCAGACAAGGAGTATACCCACCAATCAATATTTTGATGAGTCTTAGTAGATTAATGAAAGATGGAATTGGTGAAGGAAGTACAAGAGATGATCATGCTGAAGTTGCTAACCAAGTTTATGATGCATACTCTAGAGCACAAGAAGTTAGAGCATTAGCAGGAATTGTTGGTAAAGCAGGATTAACTGAAATTGATTTGAAATACATGGATGTTGGTGATGTCTTTGAAAAAGAATTCCTCTCACAAGCAACTGATGAAAATAGAACAATTGAGGAAACACTTGCTATCTTGTGGAAGATTGTATCAAAATTACCAAAGAATGAGATTACTAAAATTAAAGATAAACACGTAGAAAAATATTATCAGGGCGAATAATAAAATGTCATTTGGACAAAATGTCGCTGCCACAAAAATTGAACTATTCAAATACAAAAAATCTAGTCAAGTCGCAGTAATGGTACAGGGAATTTTAGATGACAAACGTAAAGTTTTACTAAAAAATATTGAAGAAATGATTGAAGAAGCCTCTAAGGCAAGAGGTGGAATTTGGGATCCGTTACAAGATATTTACAAATCTGTTAATGAAGCATATCTTGCATTAGGTACAAACACTGTTGATTCAGTTGCTGAATCTACTCCTCCAGTAATGGAAGTTGAAGTTAATGTAAGAAGAGTTGTTGATGTCAAAATTCCTGCATTATCAGTAACTGAAAAAGATACAAAATCAATGCCTTACGGATTTGCTGATACTAATTCCTCAATAGATAGAGGAGCAAAACAAATCAAAGAACTATTGCCTAAAATTTGTAAAGCTGCAGAATATGAAAATTCTATTTTTAGCCTTGCAAAAGCACTAGAAAAAACACAAAAACTGCTAAATGCACTAGAAAATGTAATTATTCCTCAATATCAACAAAAAATTCGATTTATTCTTGCTACTCTTGAAGAGAGAGAAAGAGAAGAATTCGCAAAGTTAAAAAAAGTGAAGGCAAAGATGGAAAGTAGGAAATAATGGCAAAAGACGAAATAAAAAAATTAATTGAAAATTCTAAGAAAGCAATAGATCAAGATAAGGATGATTTTGCAAAATCTAAATTCAAAAAGAATACCTTAACAAAAATTTAATTCTAAATTCTTATCATGATTTAAATAAGGAACTTATCGAGTCCAATTTACAATGAAAACTATTGTCTTGTTACTTTTGGCAGCAGCAGTAATTTCAGTTATTGGATCAACTGGTGTAGCATATGCACAAGAAGATGGTGCATCAAGTGATGGATCATTGAAAATTCTGGGTGCAGGTTTGGCATTTGGTCTTGCAGCATTTGGTGCAGGTATTGGCTTAGGTCAAGTCGGTGCAGCAGGTCTTGCAGTAATCAGTGAAAATCCAGCATTGCAATCAAAAGTATTCATCTTCGTAGGTATGGTCGAATCAATCGCAATCTACGGTATAGTTATGATGTTTATCATCTTAGGACAATAGTCCTTACTACAAACTTTTCAATTTTTAATTTTATTATTTAATTATATTTTATTTCGTTTACATCTAAAATTCTTGCACAATATCTGCATTTGAGTATCATTGATTCTTTATCAATTAAATCCATAACTGATTCAATATGTTCTGCACTGTTTGTAATACAATCTGGATTAGAGCATCGAAATATTCTGTCTATTTCATTTGGAAGTGACACTCGTCTTTTTTCAATTAATTTGTAATTTTTAATAATGTTGATAGTTGCCTTTGGGGCTATTACTGCAATCTTGTTTGTATCATCATCTTTTAGAAATTTATTTTCTACTTTGATAATATCTTTTTTCTTTGATTTTCCACTTGGTACATTCAAAGCTATGGTGATTAAACTACCATCTTTACCATCAATTCTTAAGGCATCAAGTACTTGGATACCTTTACCTTCATCAATATGATCAATAACTGTACCTTCTTTGATTCGTCGAACCATGAGTTCAGACTGTTCCATCAGAATACTTTGTATAGTCACCTGTATATATTATTGAAAGAATGAATGAATTCTATCAAAAAGACATTATTTCAATTAAGGATTATAGTAAAGAACAATTGGAAAAAATCTTTACATCTACAGATAAAATTATGCAATTAGACTCCATTCAAAGACGAGAAATCTGTAAAGGTAAAACTTTAGGATATTTGTTTTATGAACCAAGTACCAGAACTCGTCTTAGTTTTGATTCTGCAATGGCATCTGTTGGAGGAAATTCTTTAGGAATTTCAAATATTTCATCATCATCAACTCAAAAAGGTGAAAGTCTTGCTGACACTGTAAAAATCATGTCTATCTATTCTGATATTCTCGTTTTAAGACATACTTTAGATGGTTCAAGCAGATTTGCATCAGAAATTTCAGACAAACCTGTAATTAATGCAGGTAGTGGTACTGAAGAACATCCTACTCAAGCAATTCAAG
>JAONKT010000033.1 GCA_028377625.1 Candidatus Nitrosopumilus sp.
TTTTGATGCGATCTAGTATAATTTCACGCATGGTTTATATGGATTCTGCCATCTTCGGCTTCTGCATACGTAAAGCAATAGGCGGCGCTCGTGATGAAGTATGGCAATATGCCACTTTGTGATTCATGGGCCTCCATTTACGCATACAAAAATGAGGATTTGATTGAAAGATCATTTCTGAGATGTGAAGATTATGTGCATCCGTCAATTCCAATTTACAAGTACAAATGTACTTCAATAATCAAGACCAAAAAGAAAAGAAATTCAGAATCCGGTTGATCCTGCCGGACCTGACTGCTATCGGATTGATACTAAGCCATGCGAGTCATTGTAGCAATACAAGGCATACGGCTCAGTAACGCGTAGTCAACCTAACCTATGGACGGGAATAACCTCGGGAAACTGAGAATAATGCCCGATAGAACATTATACCTGGAATGGTTTATGTTCCAAATGATTTATCGCCGTAGGATGGGACTGCGGCCTATCAGTTTGTTGGTGAGGTAATGGCCCACCAAGACTATTACAGGTACGGGCTCTGAGAGGAGTAGCCCGGAGATGGGTACTGAGACACGGACCCAGGCCCTATGGGGCGCAGCAGGCGAGAAAACTTTGCAATGTGCGAAAGCACGACAAGGTTAATCCGAGTGGTTTCTGCTAAAGGAACCTTTTGTCAGTCCTAGAAACACTGATGAATAAGGGGTGGGCAAGTTCTGGTGTCAGCCGCCGCGGTAAAACCAGCACCTCAAGTGGTCAGGATGATTATTGGGCCTAAAGCATCCGTAGCCGGCTCTGTAAGTTTTCGGTTAAATCTGTACGCTCAACGTACAGGCTGCCGGGAATACTGCAAAGCTAGGGAGTGGGAGAAGTAGACGGTACTCGGTAGGAAGTGGTAAAATGCTTTGATCTATCGATGACCACCTGTGGCGAAGGCGGTCTACTAGAACACGTCCGACGGTGAGGGATGAAAGCTGGGGGAGCAAACCGGATTAGATACCCGGGTAGTCCCAGCTGTAAACTATGCAAACTCAGTGATGCATTGGCTTGTGGCCAATGCAGTGCTGCAGGGAAGCCGTTAAGTTTGCCGCCTGGGAAGTACGTACGCAAGTATGAAACTTAAAGGAATTGGCGGGGGAGCACCACAAGGGGTGAAGCCTGCGGTTCAATTGGAGTCAACGCCAGAAATCTTACCCGGAGAGACAGCAGAATGAAGGTCAAGCTGAAGACTTTACCAGACAAGCTGAGAGGTGGTGCATGGCCGTCGCCAGCTCGTGCCGTGAGATGTCCTGTTAAGTCAGGTAACGAGCGAGATCCCTGCCTCTAGTTGCCACCATTACTCTCAGGAGTAGTGGGGCGAATTAGCGGGACCGCCGCAGTTAATGCGGAGGAAGGAAGGGGCCACGGCAGGTCAGTATGCCCCGAAACTCTGGGGCCACACGCGGGCTGCAATGGTAACGACAATTGGTTTCGAATCCGAAAGGATGAGGTAATCCTCAAACGTTACCACAGTTATGACTGAGGGCTGCAACTCGCCCTCACGAATATGGAATCCCTAGTAACTGCGTGTCATTATCGCGCGGTGAATACGTCCCTGCTCCTTGCACACACCGCCCGTCGTTTCATTGAAGTGAGCTTTTAGCGAGGTGACGTCTAATTGGCGTTATCGAACTTGAGGTTCGTGACAAGGGAAAAGTCGTAACAAGGTGACCGTAGGGGAACCTGCGGTCGGATCACCTCCTTAGACATGGAAAGTGTACGGGTGTACATAATCTTCACATCAAATCATCGATGCAATGCATCACGAAAGTGGTGTATGAAGGATGTAGCGGGCCATTTACCGGTGGCTTGCAATGATCGTCGTGCATAGTCGTGTAATATGTGGCTGAATTTACTGGTGTAAAGACGCCAATAGGTGGATTGCTAGGCTTGAGAAGAGATGAAGGACGTGGCAAGCTGCGATAAGCTCGGGGTAGGCGCACGCATCCTATGATCCCGAGATGTCCGAATGAGAATCTTACACATTTGTGTATTCCAGTACAATAGTATTGGAAGTCGAACCGTGGGAATTGAAGCATCTTAGTACCACGAGGAAAAGAAATCAATTGAGATTTCCCAAGTAGTGGCGAACGAAAAGGAAATAGCCCAAACTGAATCCTTCGGGAGATGTGGTGTTTTGGTATGATAATATGGAATCTTGGAGCACAGCTGAAATGATCTGAAAAGTTCTGGAATAGAGGGTGATACCCCCGTAAGCGAAGTGCAAAGAGTCCTATTCATACCCGAGTAGTTGTCCTTGGTAGTGGGCAATGAATATGGGAGAAAGTAGCTTCCGAGGCTAAATATTTCTCAAGACCGATAGTGGACTAGTACCGTGAGGGAAAGCTGAAAAGTACCCCGGAAGGGGGGTGAAAAGTGCATGAAACCTATTGGTTACAGACGTGCGTGGCATGAAAGGTGATTTTTTCAGATTAGAGATTCTAGCAATAGAGTTGAAGATTTGATGTTCAAATCATCAGTGTCACGCGTTCCGTCTCGAAACACGGGCCAAGGAGCTAACTGTCATGGCAAGCTTAAACTGAAAAAGTGAAAGCGAAGGGAAACCGAGCTCTCGCAGCTTCGCAAGAAGTCAGGAGAGGCGTGTGAAAGTGCGTAGAGTCATGGCGGCTAGGCTAGAAGCCAGTCGATCTATTCCTGAGCTAGATGAAGGAGGGCGAAAGCCCTCTGGAGGTCTTAAGACGTTCTGACGTGCAAATCGTTGTTGTGACTTGGGAATAGGGGTCAAAAACCAATCTAGACTGGCGCTCGCTAGTTCCAACCGAAGCGTCTCGCAGGGCGTGGTTTGTGGAGATAGCGTTTCCGGTAGAGCACTGATAGAGGGGCGCGGGGGAGAAATCCCTCACCCCTCATTCAAACTCCGAACGGATACGCATCGCAGAAGCAGGCACACGGGCTCATGTGGCGTAAGGCTCATGGCCGAAAGGGGTTTAACCCAGACTGAAGTTAAGGTCCCCAAATTTTTGCTAAGTGTCAAGCTAAAGAGCGTGTTCTCGCCAAGACAGCAGGGAGGTAAGCTCAGAAGCAGCTATCCTTTAAAAAGTGTGTAACAACTTACCTGCCGAGGGGGGATGCCTCAAAAACGGACGGGGCTAAAGCAAAATACCGATACTTTAGATAATTATCAAGAGATAATTCGTGGTAGGTTGGCGTAGTGATTGGGTCGAAGCAGGGCGGTGACGTCCTGTGGACCGATTTCTATTGCAGATCTTGGCGGCAGTAACAGCATAGTATTGTGAGAAACAATACCACCGCAAGCGCAAGGGTTTCCAGGCAATGCGTTATCAGCCTGGAGGTAGTCGATCCTAAGATGTACCTCAACAGAGTTCATCGAATGGGAAATTAGTTAATATTCTAATACCTTGTATCAATCGTTTGACCTATATGGTTCGCTTCCGGATAAGGAGTGTACAATTATCGTTGTATCTAACTATTCGAGGTTAGGGGAGTGTCGTAATGACGAGAACCTTTCCGAGGTAGAAATGGCTTCGCGTTAGCGAAGTTTTCTTGATTCCAGGAGACCATGAAAGATTGTGTAGTTAGAAAGATACAAGTTCGTACCCAGAACCGACACAGGTGCGCTGGCTTAGAAAGCTAAGGTGCTACGGGTATACCGTATGGCGAGGGAATTCGGCAAATTAGTCCTGTAGCTTAGGTATAAGGGATGCCTGCGGTCTTCATGAGGAATGGGGATCGCAGGTTGCAATGACAAGGGGGTTTCGACTGTTTAATAAAAACACAGGCGACTGCTAGTCCGAAAGGATTTGTATAGTCGCTGAATCCTGGCCGGTGCCGGTACCTAAAACTTGGGTTCAACCGAGCTAAGGGCCGGTTAACGCCGGGAGTAACTCTGACTCTCTTAAGGTAGCCAAATGCCTTGTCGGGTAAGTTCCGACGCGCATGAATGGAACAACGAGAGCCCCACTGTCCCCGCCTACAACCCGGTGAAGCCACATAAGGTGGACGAACAGTCCATCAACTTCCATTGGGGAGAGAAGACCCCGTGGAGTTTTACTGCAGCTTGTGCTTGTGGTATAGTAAGAATTGCACAGGGTATCTGGGAGCTATGCTTAACATTCTCCGGGATGTTAATGAAGCAACGATGTAACACCAGACTCTTTTTGCAGTACCACTTATCCAGTGAAGACCGGAGACACGTGCAGGTAGGCAGTTCGGCTGGGGCGGCACCCCTTTGAAAAGATATCAAAGGGGCCCAAAGTTGAGTTCAAACGGGGCAGAAATCCGTTGAAGAGGGCAAAGCCAAAAACTCGACTGAATGGATTTCCAAACGCACGGAATTCATAGACGAAAGTCTGGCTTAGCGATCCTTCGTGTGCCCACTATTGGGGCCCGGAGGTGACAGAAAAATTACCCCAGGGATAACAGGCTCGTCGCGGGCGAGAGCTCCTATCGACCCCGCGGTTTGGTACCTCGATGTCGGCTTTTCCTATCCTGGTCCTGCAGCAGGGGCCAAGGGTGAGGCTGCTCGCCTATTAAAAGGGAACATGAGCTGGGTTTAGACCGTCGTGAGACAGGTCGGTCTCTGCCTAATGGAAGCGTGAATAACTGAGGGGAAGTTGCTCCTAGTACGAGAGGAACAGAGCAGCGTGGCCACTGGTTTACCGGTTGTCTGATAAGGCAGGCCGGGCAGCTAAGCCGTTTGGGCTAAGTGCTGAAAGCATCTAAGCACGAATCCCATCCCGAGACAAGTTATTCTTTCGTAAGATGAAGGTCGGCAGCAAAATACTGCGTTGATAGGAAGGTGGTGTAGATCACAAGCTTCGGCGAGTGGTGAGCCAGCCTTTACTAATAGACCAACACATCAGTTCAGCCACTTACATAGAGACTATGCGCGATGATCATATCATATCATCAAGTGGACAACATATACACGACTTGTACGATGATTTCATTTTAAATCACACATAGCGTTAGCTATGCATTGTTGATTTCATTTTAAATCACACATAGCGTTAGCTATGCATTGTTGATTTCATTTTAAATCACACATAGCGTTAGCTATGCATTGTTGATTTCAAAATTAATCTTTAATATATTTAAAATCTGAATCTAATTCTAATTCTTTAATTTTTATAATTATTGTGTCTCCTAACTTGTTGAACATTCTTTGACGTTTTTCATTTGTAATAATTACTCCTAAAATCATGTCTATTGGAAGTATGAATGATTTTCCAAAACTACTGATAATCACTCCTACTAAACTTGGTTTTTCACCTTGACTGTTTGTAATTTTAAGATTAAACATTTTTTTTCCAATTGTTTGACCTGTTTTATATTCTAAAATTATCCAATATGAAAAAAACATC
>JAONKT010000034.1 GCA_028377625.1 Candidatus Nitrosopumilus sp.
TTCATCTGATACTTCATTCTGGCTCCATTTTGATAAACTACTTCTAACTTCACCTATATCTTTTCCATCTTCAAATGAATCCATTTGTGGAATTTTTACAACATCATTTTCAATCAAATATTTCATACTTATAAAAAAATCCTGCTCATTCATTTTTTTGATTGACCACCAATCCACTGTGTCTTTAATCCAACTTGGTATTGATCCTGAATGCTGTTTCTTGTAGTTACTTGGTTTTTCTGTTGGTTCATATGGGTATTTTTTTATTGAATTTTCTATGATTTTTTTATAATTTTTTATAATACTGTTATCTGGATTTTCAACATGTGCCCTATTCAAATAAGTTATTGATTCCTTGTATTCCCCTAAATTTCCAAACCCTACTCCCATTCCAGTTAGTGCAACTAAGTCATTTGGATTTTTTTGTAGTATTTTATAAAATTGTGTTATTGATTTTGTATGCTCTTCCGTATTGCTATGTGCAATACCTTTCATCTTTAATGTGGTAATGTGATTTGGCTTAATTTTTAAAATTTGATCATATGTTGTTATGGCTTGTTTGTATTCTCCATTTTGTAAATGACTATTTGCTTGCTTAAACAACGCATTTAATTCTTCTTTGGTTTCTGCAAAGGCTTCTTGATTTACGATGTGTGCTCCTAGTAATGTAATTGCAATTGTTATGATTAAGAATTTAGTTTGATTTTTCATATTTTGATTTTTGTAGTTGTGTTTTGTTTCTATACTTTACTTTTTACGTATTTTCTAGATAAATGTGCATTATTGATATTAAATCTATGAAAGTCTTTAATTCTCATGTATTATTCCCACTTGTAATGGAAGAAACTCAAATTTCTAATAACATTTATCACTTGAAAAAAGAAATTGAAAAATTAGACTCTGATTTATCTAAATTGGGTGATCCTGTTTCTGATATACCTGAAATGATATCTTCGTCAAATTTACTTCGTACAAATGAATATTTGTCGAAATCTGATCAAACAAAAACTAGCCTCATTTCTGCATATGTGCAATATTCTGCATCCTTGGAAGTTTTATTATCTTCAGTTTTTGAAATACAAATTCAATTAAAGGATATTTTGAAGGAACAATCTTTGATGATTGAATCTAAACCCAAATCTAAACCCAAATCTAAACCCAAATCTAAACCCAAATCTAAAAAATAATTTATTTTGATCGATGAATTACGTCGCCTGCAATAACTTTGTGTGTTTTTCCTTTATCTTTGATTAACAGCCCTCCGTCATTATCTATTTTGATTGCTTCTCCTGTAATTTTTCCATCATTGGTATCAATTTCTATTTTTTTACCAATGGTTGATGATTTTTTTGTCCATTTTGAAATAATTTTATTTGTTTGATTGCTGTTTAATTCTTCATACACCTGTTCCAATTCTGATAAAAATGATTGGATTAATTCTATGGGCTTGCATTTGTTTTTTTGTTCATTTAAACTTGATACTCCATAATAATTTGGTGTCTTTTTCAATATTTTTTCAATTTCTTTAGTATTTACATCAAAATTTATACCAACACCTAAAATTAAATTTTCAATTTTATTTGATTCAAATGATGCGTCTACTAACATCCCTGCAAGTTTTTTCCCCATAATTGTTAAATCATTTGGCCATTTTAATTCCGTAGATACACTACATGTTTTTTCAATTGCATTTGATAATGCTAATGATGCTGCAATTGGAAATAATGTTGTATTTGAAATATCAAATTTTGGATGTAGAATTATTGAAAACCATATCCCCCCTTTTGGGGAAATCCATTTTCTACCCGACCTTCCTCTTCCTCCTGTCTGTTTTTCTGCAATAACTATTGTGCCGTTATTTTTTGATTCATTTGCCATTTTTAATGCTTGACTTTGTGTTGAATCTATGGAATCAAAATAATATGCTTCTTGACCTAGCATCTTTGTTTTTAGTCCTGAAATAATTTCCCATGGTAATAGTAAATCTGAATTTTTTGTAAGTTTGTAGCCTTCTTTTTGTTTTGATTCTACCGTATATCCTAACGTTTGAATTTTTTTAATGTGCTTCCAAACTGCAACCCTGCTAATTCTTAAAACATCACTGAGGTCTTGCCCTGAAAGATATTCTGTATTATGTGTCTTGAGAAATCTTAAAACTTTGAGTAATCCTGTATCGTCAAATGAGTTGTAAATCAATTATTTTCTATTTTTAATTGCTGTATAAAACATATCTAGAATCCGATGTCAAAATCAAATCCTCCATCGTCCATACCACTATCATTCATGCTGCCATCATCCATACCTTGATCTGACATGTCTTGCTGTGAGACGAAATCTGACATTCCAATACCCATCATACTAAACATCATTGAAAACATCATCATATCCATTACCCCAAAAAACATCATACTAGGCAAAAATGATTTGTTTTCCTCCATTTTTTCTTGAAGCTTTTGTTTATCTCCCTTTTCATATAGTAATTGCATTTCTTTCCATTTGGTTTGTATTTCTATGATTCTTTTATCTAATTCATTTGAACCTTCATCTGTTACATTTAGTTCTATTTTTTTCCCTAACCATCCTTTTGATTCTTCAACTTTGATGAATTTTTTATTCTCTAGGTCTTCTAAAATTGAATTTAGTTCTTCTGGGCTAATCTTTGTTTCATTTTGGATATCTGAAAATTTTTTTTTGCCTCGACGAATTGAACCTAATACGATTACATCTTTTGGTTCTGATTCCATAATGTGTTTATTTTTTTATATTTAAAATACTCTCTGATTTTAATCAAATTCTATTTTCATCTTTTAATTCTGATATGACTTGTTTTATGCCTTGTTTATAATCTGGATACTTGAATTGATGTATTTTGGATATTTTTTTATTGGATACTTTCATTGAAGTCGTTAATAATTTTATTAAATCTCCTCCTAGTACAGCTTTCGCTAAAAATATTGGTACGCTTCCTGGATGTTTTGCATTTATTTGATCTGCTGTAAAATTAGAAAATTCTTTAAATGTAGTTGGCATTGAATCTGCAACAATAAAAGATTCTCCAAATGATTTTTGTTCTAATACTGAAATCATACTGTTTACTGCATCCTCCACATGCACAAATCCTTTGTAATAATCTCCACCTTTAGGCATTCTGAACGTATTTTTTTTTAGTCTTTTTACAAGCATTTCATAAAACCATCCATCTGGTCCATAAACATCTCCAAAATGCACTACTGCAAAATCTATTTCATTTTGTTTTGAATTTTCTTTTAGGAATTTTTCTGCATCTAATCTAATTTTAACAAAATTTGTATTTGGGTTATATTGTTGAGTTTCGTCAATTATTTTATCCCCCGTTTCACCATATACTCCTAAACCTGATATGTAAATTATTGCTTTAGTTCTACTTTTAATTTCTTCAAATAGCCTTTTTGTACCCTGCAAATTTACTTTTTCTAATATTTTTTTATTCTTCTCCAATGGTGTATGTGATGCAAGATGAAATACACAATCAAATTCTAATTCCTTAAAATCTATTTTTTCTTCAGTTAAATCCCCGTAAATTATATTTGATTTTGGATTTCCTTGTTTTTCTTTCCGAACTAAACTAGTAACATTGTATCCTTTATTGATTAATTCATTTACTAATCTTGAACCAATGAAACCTGTAGCGCCCGTTACTAATATTGATTTTCCCATGTTTTCTAACTTTATTTTTCCCTTTTATTGTATTTGTATTTATTTGACTAGTGCCATTAATTCAAAAATTATATGATACTTTGTTGATGTTGATTTATGCAACGTGATTCTTATTCAGATAAACAAATAATTGATATTTTATCAATGAGAACTATTGCTGTAATTGGAATGTCTAAACATTCATCCAAAGCGGCACACTATGTACCAAAATATCTCCTTGACAATGGATATGATATCACACCTGTTAATCCTACTGCTGATAAAATTTTAGATATACGTTGTTATGATTCAGTATCTGAAATTGATGGACTTGTTGATATCATTGATGTATTTCGACCATCTGATCAAATTTCATCTATTATTCAAGATTGTATTGAAAAAAAACCTAAAGTAATTTGGCTTCAGGAAGGGATTCATGATTTTGAATCTGAAGAATTAGCTCGAGAATTTGGAATTCTTGTAGTTTTTAACAGATGTATGTTGGCAGAACATCAGAGATTGGCATTATGACTGATTTTGAAAATTTCCATCATGACTTGAATGAATTAGTAAAAAAATACGAATCTGATTTTGGACTAAAAATTGAAGAGGATCTCGAACACGATATCATCAAAATATTTGGTACAAAAATTACTTCATTGGCTAGAGCTCAAAACGGTCTTAATGATGTGACTGAACTAGCACATGCTACTGCAGAACATCATCCTTACTGGAATTTATTATCTAATTGTTCTGAAATCGGTCATACTATTTTGAATAATTGGAAAAAATCATTATCTTCTGATGATGTTGCAGACATTGAATGGGCTTTAAAGGAAATTAATCAAACACTTGTAAAAATTAAAAATAATGATGTTTCTTCTCATGAGCATTAAATTATCTTAGTATTTGATTGCTTATTTTTTCTAATTCCTGTTTATCTTTTAAAAATTCAACTTTACATTTAATGATATCTTGTTTTGTTAAAATTCCTTTTTGAATATAGCTTGATGTTGTCGTTGAGTTGAATGAAGAATCTTGACATGCTATTTTTGAAAGTCTTTCCAGACTAAGTAAATGAATATCCCACATATGTGGTGTTTTCAACTTTTCTGTTTCATGCATAATTTTAAACCATAATGAAATATTTTCAACTAAATATTTTTCTCTATCTTTCTGAATTATTGATTTAACATGGTTTGATAATGAATCTATAAAAAATTCATTATCCCTTGTAATTGTTTTATTTTTGTCACTTGAAGTTATTTCTAAAATTGCATGACTAACTTGATGGTAAAATATGAAATCTATTACATCTAGTGTGATTTTTGAAATATGTTTTTCAGTAAATCCTTTTGATTTGTATTCTTCTGTTAGTTTCTCGTATATGTCTGAAATTAATTCATAACATACCACTATCATTTTTGTATTTTTGTTGTAATATGCTTTTTTTTCTTGACACTCTCCAAGTCCTATGATTGTATCTTTTGGTAATTTGACATGTTCATTTAGATATGATACTTGTTTTTCAAAATATTGATTTTGACGTAACCATACTTCAATTTTTTCTGGTTCTATGTTTTTTGAATATGGTTCAGTAGAAGAAATACGTCCTGGATATGGTTCGTCTCCGTAATTCTCTATACTCATATAA
>JAONKT010000035.1 GCA_028377625.1 Candidatus Nitrosopumilus sp.
AAATATCAAAATTTCTAAAAAATGTATTAATACCAAAATTTTGAATTACCCACTTGGTAAAAGGATAAAATGGAAAAAGTGTTTCAAATAAATTATGACCAGAATATTTTGCCATATTAATAATTCCACGAGATGAAATTCCTTCATCAAATTCATACAAGGTAGTTGAAGATTCTTCATGAAAATCTCCCAATCTTAAAAGATTAAGAAAGACAGAAACTTCTACATTAATGAATGGTTTTTCTATAATGCATTTTTTTAGCTGTTCAGTCCTATGTACACCATACCATCGTCCTAAAGATTTAGTGATTTTAAAAAAAGTTCTGATTTTGTAATTCATATTTCCTGATACAGGTCCAGCATCAATCATTTTTCTACGTCTTCCAGATTTAATAAAATTTTTAAGAAATTTTGGAAAAACAGATGTGTCAACAAGTGTTGAATCAATATCAAGTGAATCAACACCATAAGGAATTATTTTTCCAACACTGGATACAACTGATTTGTCAGATTCTAAAATTTTTAGATTTTTTTCCATAAAATCATTGTCTAAATAGTCATCTACTGCAGCCCAAGCAAAATATTCACCCTTTGCTTTAGATAAAAGAAAATTAAAATTTCTATGAATACCAATATTTTTTTTCTGTGTATGAATTTGAATTCTATTATCTTTATCAATAAAATCTTGACAAATTTTTTCCGTAGAATCAGTGGAGGAATTATTTGAAATAATTAATTCAAAATCAGTAAAAGTTTGGTCTAAAATAGATTCAATTGCTTTTTTAATAAATAATTCACCATTATACACAGGCATTCCAATGGTTAATTTTGGATTAGAAGTCACAGATATTCTATAAATTTTTAATAATTTAGTTTTTTATACATTTCAAATACCCATCTGGGCAAGAAGTAATCAGTAATTTCTTGTGTATTTCCTTATCAATTTTGAATCGCTTATTATTTTTCAAAAATTTTGATATGGCGGTTCTAGGATTATTTCCATGTCCCCAGGGACGATTTGTCGAATGATGTTTTTTCAAATCTTCAATAACAGTATCAAAGACTATGATATAGCTTCCAGATTTAACAAATGAAGAATATTTTTTCAATTCTTCCAATACATGTTGTTCTGTATGATGTGAATCAAGTAAAACCATTATTTTCTTTTTATTTTTAATTATTTTTTTGATTTGATTGATTACAGAATCATCTATAGAAGAACCTTCAATTAATTTAATTCTTTTAAAAAGAGGATGATTTTCAATTTCTTTTCTATTATGTTTTCTAATATCAATATCGATTCCAATTACTTTACCATGATTCAATAATTCAAGAATTGAAGCATGGAAAATCAGAGAACCTCCTCTAGCAATTCCAGATTCAATTATAAAATCAGGTTTAGTATTCCAAATTAATTCTTGGAGAGCAATCATATCTTGTGGAAATTGAATTATCGGTCTTCCTAACCATCTAAAATGATACACATATTCATAATCAAATACATTATCAATCCAATCTTTCGATTTTTTTAAAAGAGATTTATTTTTATTCATGGAATTAACAAATTTTTTGTTTCTTTGATCAAATTCTTCATCTCCTCCAATTTTTGAACTATCTTTCACAAAATATTAAAAAAACAGTTCATAATTATCTGTTTTTAAATAATTACGGAACTACAATTAATTTATAAATCAAGAATTTAGTTTGCCTATATTGAAAACAGATAGAGGAATGAAATTTTATTGAATATACTAATTACTGGTGGAGGAGGATACGTAGGTTCAGTTGTAATTCCTCAATTAATTGAAGATGGACACCATATCAAATGCTTAGATCGATTCTTTTTTGGAAACAAATTTCTTTCACAGGAAAAATTTGAATCAAAAATAGAATTGATTAAAGATGATATAAGATGGTTTGATGCAAAAATTCTTGAAAAAGTTGACATTGTATTAGATTTAGCAGCTATTTCAAACGATCCTGCAGGGGATCTTAATCCAGAAAAAACATATGAAATTAATCACAAAGGTAGAGCTAGAGTAGCTAAATTAAGTAAAGAGCAAGGAGTCAAAAAATACATTTTAGCATCTAGTGCTAGTATTTATGGACAACAAGATAACGTAGCCAATGAAAATGCTGAAGTAAAACCGTTAACAGCATATTCAAAAGCTAATAGAAACGCAGAAATTGACAATCTTCAATTAAATGATGAAAATTTTTCTGTTACAGCATTGCGATTTTCAAGTGTTTATGGAAATTCCCCAAGAATGCGATTTGATACGGCAATCAATGTCATGGTACTGGATTTATTTAAAAATAAAAAAATTTCCGTTCATGGAAAATCAAACAAGAGACCATTTGTACATATCAAGGATGTTGTTAGAGCATATCAAGCTGTAATTGATGCTCCACAAGAAAAAATATCTGGAGAAATTTTCAATATTGGCTCAGAAGATCAAAATTTTGAAATGGGAACTTTGGCTCAAGAAATAGTTAAATTTACTAAAATGAAATGTGAAATTGAATTAAGTGATACAAATGATCACCGCTCTTATTTTGCCTCTTTTGAAAAAATAAAGAAGTCAATAGGATACTCTACAAAACATACAGTTAAAGAAGGAGTAGAAGAATTATTTGAAGAATTATCATCAAAAAGATTAACAGATACAATAGAGACAAAAACTGTTGAATGGTACAAAAAATTATTATCTGATAAAAATTTGGCAAAAAATTATTTAGTTAATGATACAATTCTATAAAAAAAATTAATCAATAATTTCAACTTCTGGAATTAAAACAACAAATTTTCCATTCCAGTCACGAATAAAATTCATTTGTTCAATAATTTCATCCTTTAAATTCCAAGGTAAAATCAATACATAATCAGGTCTTGTTGAACGAATTTTTTCTGGAGAATAAATTGGAATATGAGTTCCGGGTAAAAATAAATTTTGCTTATGAGGATTTTTATCAACAGTGTATTCAATAAAATCTTTTCCAACTCCACAAAAATTAAGTAGTGTATTTCCTTTAGCTGGGGCACCATAGCAAACAATTTTTTTATTATCTTGTTTTGATGAAATAAAAAACTTCCAAATATTTTGCTTTACTATAGATATTTGCTCAGGGTATTTACTATAAACTGATAAATCAGTTAATCCAAATTGTTTTTCTGCAACAAGTAATTTATCAACATTAGTTGTGAGTTTAAAATCAGAATTATTTTTATGTTTAATAAATAGGCGTAATGAACCACCGTGAACAGAGACTTTTTCAACATCAAAAATTTCTAAACCAAATGATGAGAATATTGTTTGTAAAGTATGTAGAGAAAAATATGAAAAATGTTCATGATAAATCATATCAAATTCATTTTGTTCAATTAAATTCATCAAATACGCAGAAAATTGTATAATCAAAAGTCCATTAGAATCAAGCAAAATTTTTAGACCTTCGATAAAATCATTGAGATTTGGTACATGTGGCAATACATTAAATGCAATCAAAATATTTGCTTTTTTGCCTGAAGAGGATAGTTCTTTTGCGGTTTGAGTTCCAAAAAATTTGTTCAGAGTAGGAATTCCACTTGATTCAGCATCATTTGCAATATTTGTAGCAGGTTCAATTCCTAAAATAGGAAAATTTTTTTTTTTAAAATGTTTGAGTAAGTAACCATCATTACTAGCAATTTCAATTATTTGATTTTCTTGAGAAAGATTAAATCGAGATATAGTAGAATTAACAAACGATTCAATATGATTATTCCAAGTTTCTGAAAAAGATGAATAATAATCATAATTAGAAAAGATATTTTCAGGTTGTTCAAACTCATCAAGTTGAACTAAGTAACATTTTGAACAAAAATATGAACAAAGGGGATAAAAAGACTCTACATTGTTTAATTCAGATAATTTTAGATTAGAGTTAGCTAATGGAGACATTCCAAGATCTAAAAAAATTTCTTCAGCAGGATTATTACAAAATCTACAGTTCATTTCCATGAATTCCAAGGAGCATTTTCAGATTCCCAAAGTTCATTCAAATAAATTTTATCACGTAAAGTATCCATAGGCTGATAAAATCCAGTGTGTTTATAGGCAGAAATATTTTGTTCTTTAGTTAGTTTTTCTAAGGGTTCACGTTCCCAACTAGTATTATCATTTTCTACATAATCAATCACGTCAGGTTCTAAAACAAAAAATCCACCATTAACCCAATTTCCATCTCCAGAGGATTTTTCTTGAAATTTTTCAATAATTCCTTCACGAATATCAAATTTTCCAAATCTACCAACAGGTTGAACAGCAGTAACAGTAGCTAATTTTTTTTGTTTTTTATGATAATCCAGTAAACTAGAAACATCAACATTAGTTAATGTGTCACCATATGTAAAAAAGAATGAATCATCATCCAAATATTTTTCAACTTTTTTTAATCGACCACCAGTCATCGTATCTAAACCAGTATCAACTAATGTAACTTTCCAAGGTTCACTTGTTTTTTCATGGACATCAATAGTACCAGTTGAAAGATCAAAAGTAATATCAGATTTTTCTAAAGAATAATCAGCAAAGAATTTTTTTATTACTGCTCCTTTATATCCACAGCATATAACAAAATCATTAAATCCATAAGAAGAGTAAATTTTCATAATATGCCAAAGAATAGGCATTTCTCCAATTTCGACCATAGGTTTAGGTTTTAATGCAGTTTCTTCACTTAGTCTTGTGCCTAAACCACCTGCAAGTATTACAGTTTTCATCTTTCAATCTATCTTGACTATGATTTGTTTTTAATCTTATTGGTATTCTAAAAATATTTTTCACATAAAATATTCATTTTTTCCAATTGTTTTGTAGAAACTTTT
>JAONKT010000036.1 GCA_028377625.1 Candidatus Nitrosopumilus sp.
GACGATAGATCTTCAAGAAATTCCAGAGATAATTCTCGATCAGGTAGAGGAAAAAGCGATAAACTCTTGAGAAAACAAGAAAGTTTCTATTCTGGCGGTTCTGCAAAATTCAATGAATCCTTACAGAGAAAATTATATGAAATTTTAGGCGGAAAAACTTGTTCCAGTTGTGGTTCTAATGATGAACGCGTTTTAGGTATTTGTGATGCAAACGATAATCATCTATCTGGTGAGACTAGACGTGGTAGTAAAGCTGCATCTTGGGGAAAATATATTTCTGCACCTGATATTGCTAAGAAGGAACTTAAGGTATTTTGCTCAAATTGTAATGATGCCGTTGTACCTGCTCCCAAACCACAAGAAGAACGTCCACGAAATAAATCTAAAAGAAGTAAATATTTTCCCAGATGATTTTTAATTCATTCTTTAGTAATTTCAATAATTGATTCAATCATTTTTGTTGATACTAAATCATGTTCTTTGTCTAGTACTGATTGTATGAAATCTGCAAATTTTTCAACATTCCCTTCATCTTTTAGTAAAATACTGTGAGCTGATTTATCTTTCAATGAAATGACCATTTCATTCTTAATTATATTTAAAATTCCTGTAATGTATGTCTCTTTATCTTCTTTTATGAAAATTAAACTCATTAATTTTTGAGCTTCATATTCATCATCGCATGTAATACTGGTTTTCATTTATTCTCTAAAAGAAATTGTTCTATTTGCTGTTTTGCTTTTTCTCGTTTTTCCTGATGTGTTTTAAGAAATTCATTAATTTTCTCAATTAAAATTGCCTTTAGTTCTCCTGAGAGTAATTTTCCAGATTTATAATCTTCATAAATTTTCTTTAATTTATTATCATCAGGCTCAAAAAATATTCGTAAATATTGATATGAGACATCAATATCTGGGTTCCCTCCTAGCTTTCTATGTTGTTCAATATCTGGTTGTCCACCTGAAAATGCATATTTGTTAATTTTCTTTTTCACTACGTCAGGTGTATCTGTTGTGTAGATTGTTCCCTTCTCTTCTGAAGCTGACATTTTTCCTCCAGGTCCTGTTAATGCGGGAATCATAATATTGTGAATCAATGCTGGTTTTTGTTTTCCAATTTTTTGTGCAATGTCTCTTGTTAATCTAAAATGAGGATCTTGATCTACCCCTAAAGGTATCAAAACTGGTTTGTCTTCTATAAAGCATGGAGCCGATTGTAATGATGTATAGAAAATCATTCCAATATTTGTTTCATTAGTAAATCCAAATGTTGCTTTTGTATTTGAAAAATTAATTTTTTTTGCAACTTGTGCTGCAATTGGATATAATGTTTGAATATTTTTTGTGTTAATTATGATTTTTGTTTTTTCTGGATTAAAACCCAATGCTATGAAATCTAAAGCATTTTCATATGCAAATTTTTTTGTTTCTTCTAAAGTCAAATTTGTTTTTGAATAAAACTTTTCATCATCTGTTAATTGAAAGTATAAATTTACATTAAATTTATCTTGTAACCACTTTGCAAATACCCATGGTACCAAATGGCCTATGTGGGTATGGCCTGAAGGTCCTCTACCTGTATAAAGAAAAAAATCATTACCTTTTTCATAATCTTCTAAAATCCTATTCATTTCTCTATGTGAGAAAAATATCCCTCTTCTAAGCATAAAATGGTCCTCATTTGTCATACTCCTGATTTTCTCAAGTAATTCTGGAGATATTTTTTGAGTCCCAAATTTTTCAATTAATTTATCATAATCGATATCCCCCTCAACGTGCCATGGCGTTACAATGAATTCATCAGATGACATTCAACATGACTTAGGTTAAGGTTTAAAAAGTCTTTTTCGATCTTTGAACTATTGTCACAAGTTTTTCACGATATTGAAAAAAAAATCATTACTTCATTAAAAGAAAATCCAATTCAGAGCCCTGAAACACTCGAAAAATCTACACAACTCTCACCAGATCAAGTTAGACGTGGAATTGAATGGTTAAAACTAAAAGATTTGGCTATTGTAGATGAATCAAAATCAAGTATACTTAGATTGGGTAAAAATGGTTTAGATTCTTTTGAAAAAGGATTACCTGAACGAAGATTATTAAATTTGCTTAAAAATGGACCTAGGAAATTATCTGATTTACAAAAAGAATTGGGATTTGTTTTTGGTCCTGCAATGGGTTTGTGTAGAAAAAATAATTGGATTGAAACTTCATCTGATGAAATTATTCTAAAAACAACCCCTTCCATATTACCTGGAGAAAAAACTCTTCAACAAATTGGAAATAGCAAATTATCAAAGAAACAAGTTGACAACCTTGATTTATCTGAACTTGTGAAACGCCCTGATTTTATAATTGAAGATGTAATAAAAAATAAAAAAATAAGTTTAACCTCATCTGCCAAATCTTTAGATATCTCAAATACTTCTGGAGCAATAGATGTTGAAGCTGAAGTTCCTGAAATTTTTGTTGCAAGAACACATCCATTAAAGGATACTATTGATGAAATTCGTGAAATTTTTGTCACATTAGGTTTTTCAGAAATCCTTGGAAATATGACTCAATCCAGTTTTTGGAATTTTGATGCTTTATTTACTCCTCAGGATCATCCTGCAAGAGAATTACAGGATACTTTCTTCTTAGATGGAATTTCTGCAAAAAAAATTGGCACCCCAGAACAAATTAGAAAAGTTTCTGATTCACATAAGAAAAATTGGCGCTACCAATGGGATATTAATGAAGCACGTAAAATGGTTCTAAGAACACATACTACATGTGTTACGATAAAACATCTAGCTGAAAAAAAGCCTGATGAGGCACGAATTTTTTCACTGGGACGAGTTTTTAGAAATGAAAAAGTTAGTTACAAACATCTTGTTGAATTTAATCAAATAGAAGGTATTGTTGTTGGTAAAGATGCAAATTTAAGAAATCTAATGGGAATTCAAAGAGAATTCTATAAAAGAATTGGAATTACTAAAATTAAATTTTGGCCAACCTTTTTCCCATATACTGAACCATCTCTTCAAACCATGGTTTACAATGAAAAACTAGGAAAATGGATTGAATTATTTGGAATGGGAATTTTTAGACCTGAAGTCACTAAACCCCTTGGTATCACTAAACCTGTTTTAGCATGGGGTGGAGGTATTGAGAGAATTGCTATGTTAAAGTATGATTTAGATGATGTAAGAGAATTTTACAATAATAATTTGGGATGGTTAAGGAGTAATACAAAATGCCAGTAATTGAATTATCTTATTCCCGTCTACAAAAATTAATTGGCAAAGTTTCTAAAAAACAAATTTCTGATTCATTACCATTTCTAGGATTAGATATTGAATCTGAAGATAAAGATTTAGTTAGAATTGAATATAGTCCAAACCGTCCAGATTATTCAACTGATTATGGTGTTGCTCTTGGTTTGCAAGGATTACTTGGAATTAAAACAGGTTCAATAAAACTAGCCATCAAAAAATCTAAGACTTATGGTGTAACTGTTAAACCAACTGTCTCTAAAATTCGTCCATTTGTGACTGGAATTATTGCTAAAAATGGAAAAATTGATGATAAAACCATTAAACAATTAATGACTATGCAAGAAGATCTTCATTTTGGAATTGGAAGAAAAAGAAAAAAATCTTCTATTGGAATACATGATTTAGATAAAATTTCTTTTCCTTTATTATATACCACTGTAACTAGAAACCATAAGTTCATTCCATTAAATTCTGAAAAAGATCTTTCAATCTCTGAAATTATTAATGACACTGAAACAGGTAAAGATTACGGTCATCTTCTTGGACAATCTTCTCAAGTACCAATAATTATTGACGCAAATCAAAAAACCGTTTCTTTTCCTCCAATTATTAATGCTGCAATAACTACAGTTACCACTAAAACTAAAAATCTCTTTGTTGAAGTGACTGGAATTAATAAAGAAGATGCTGAAGATATGCTTTCAGTCGTTGCAACTATTTTACAAAGTGCTGGCTTCATTTTAGAACATATTCAAATTTCTGGTGCAAAAAATTCTTCACCAAAACTTCAAGAAAAGAAAATGATAGTTGACTCTGCTTTGATTAATCAAACTCTTGGATTAAATCTAAATACTTCAAAAATAATTACTTCATTAAAAAAATCTAGATTAAATGCATTGTCCAAAGGAAAAAATATTGTTTGTACAATTCCTGCATATAGATTTGACATTTTTGGTCCAATGGATTTAGTTGAAGAAGTTGCTTTAGGTTATGGAATTCAAAATTTTGAACCTACAATATCTCCCTCTCAAACTATTGGTCAAATTAATCCAATTTCTCTTCAATTAAAATCTCTAAATCAAACAATGATTGGATTGGGATTTCTTGAAGCATTGAATTCCAGTTTGAGTAGTAAACGTGTATTATATGATATGACTAATAGGGATTTTAAAAAAATAATTTCTGTTCTTGATTCAAAAAGTCAAGAACATACAATTTTACGTGATTCTATACTTCCTGGATTAATTGAAAATCTTTCAAGAAATATTCATGAATCTTATCCTCAAAAAATGTTTGAAACTGGAAGTATTTTCAATCTAGATAAACCTGTATCTGAAAAAACTAATCTTGCCGTACTTAGTGCACATAAAGATGCAAATTTTACTGAAATAAAATCTGTCTTACAAACTGTACTTAAAATTGGATTTGGCAT
>JAONKT010000037.1 GCA_028377625.1 Candidatus Nitrosopumilus sp.
AAATGGAAGAGAAATTCAAAAATGCAACAAAACAATGGATGTCTGTTTCTGAGGACATTACAGATCCTAAATTAAAAGAACAAGTTCCAACTCTATTTGATAACCCAAGATTTGTGAGAACATTTGAAGTAATTACAGAAAGTCAGGGAATTCCAAGAAAAGGAGAAGCTGACCCAACACCAATGATTGCTTTGATGTGGCCAATATTCTACGGATTAATGTTTGCAGATGTAGGTCACGGATTATTGTTAATGGGAATGGGATTATTATTCAAATTCAAAGGACAAGGTAATCTTTCAAGATGGGGAATGCTGATTGCAATCTCTGGAGCATCTGCTGCCATTGCGGGTGTCGGAGCGGGTGAAGCATTTGGATTCCACTTGGACCACATGGGACCATTAGAAGGATTGTTAGAAGAAGGAGGAGCATTACATTCAGTAAGTTGGTTAGTAGGAATTCTTAGTGTTGCTGAATTAACATTTGAACAAGTAATCAATATTCTCAAAGTATCATTATTCATCGGAATTATACATTTAGTTTGGGCAATGATTCTACGTGTTAAGAGATTAGCTCAAGAAGGTCACAAATTTGTAATGTACATGGAAGCAATTCCAAACATCACACTATACGGTGGAATTGTAGTAATTATGATGTGTGCAATTGGTGCAAACTATGATGTGATGAACATGTATTCTAAAATACATACAGAAGCAGTACCATGGGTTACAGTTTTCTTAGGAGATTGGGCTCAAGTTTGGATTATAACAAGAATTTCAGTAATTCTCGTAATTGTATCAATGACAATGATGATAATAGGAGGAATAATGCATGCAAAGAAACATCCTGAAGATGGAGGTTCTGCGGCAAATGTCATAATGGAAGTTTTCCTAGGTAAAACAGTAGAAGCGTTAGCTCATACAATCAGTTATGCCAGACTGGGAATTATGTTGCTGGTACATGCTGCATTATTAATGACAGTTAACAATGCATTTAGTTCTCTAGGAGGAATTGAATCAGGTGCAGCAATGGCAATGATTATTGGAGGAAACTTGGGTATCATGATGATTGAAGGGTTAATTGTATACATCCAGTCTCTCAGATTGCACTTGTATGAATTCTTTACAAAATGGTATGACGGTGGTTCACAACCATTTAGACAAATTAGACCAGAGTTGATTTACAATCAATTCATTTGGAAGAAGAAATAAAATTTTAAAATTATTTTATTGCTTTAATTACTAAACTTGTAATTTTTCTATCATTAATTTTTTCGCCATCCATGTATGCTCTTTCCTCTAAGACATCAATTTTTTTAAATCCTGCATCTCGAATACATGAAAGATAGTTTTCTTTTGTTAGTGCACCATCAATACATTCACACCATTTTTCTGAATTCACTTGATCTGCAGATAATTCTTTATCGGTAATTAGATCAGAAATAACCATACGTCCATCATTTTTTAAAATTCGAAATACTTCTTTGAATGCATTTGTTTTGTTTGTCGTTAAATTAATGACACAATTACTAATTACGGCATCAACAGAATTATCCGTTAAAGGAATATTTTCTTCAATATCGCCTTTCTTAAATTCAACATTTGGATAATTACCTTTTTTTGCATTTTCTCGAGCTTTTTCTAACATATCATCAGTCATATCAATTCCAATTGCCTTTCCAGAATCAAGTACTTTTCTTGCAGCTAAAAAAATATCAATTCCGGCTCCAGAACCCAAATCAACTACAATTTCACCTTCTTTCAATTTAGTATGATTAATTGGTGCTCCACAACCAACACCCAAAATTGCTTCTTGGGGAATTGATTCAAGTTCCTTTTGATTATAGCCAATCAATTTTGTTGCATCTATAGGGGAATCTCCTGAATCACATTCTCCAGGCATACAACAACAATCATCATTTCCAGAAACTACTATTTTGGAATATTTTTTTTTAATTTCGTCTTTAATTGAATTTTCCATATTTCAAAATTATTAGCAAACCATACTTAAATTCATTCTATAGGTAATGTAGTATTATTTCCCCATTCACCCCAAGAGCCCAAATATACCTTAACATTGGTAAATCCTAATTTTTTTAAAACTAAAAATGAATTAGCAGCCCTATATGCTCCCTGACAATAAGTTACAATTTCAGAGTCTTTTGGGATATTATAGATTTGAGATAATTCTTCATCATTTTTGAAAGTACCATCATCAGAGATATTTTGATTCCAATCAATATTGATTGAATTAGGAATATGACCAGTTTGAGCAGCTCTAACTACACTTCCATCATATTCACCAGTAGAGCGAGCATCAATAATTTTCAAATTATCTAAATTATCTTGAATATATTCAAATCCAGATATTATTTCAGAATTAACTTTTCCTAGAAATTCTGAGGGTTTGAAATTATTTGCTTTTGTTTCTAGTGAAAAATTATCTTTTTTCCATTTTGTAATTCCACCATTTAACATGAATACATTCTGATGTGAAAAATACATCAACATCCAAACACCTCTTGCAGCAAGCATTCCCGATACAGAATCATAAAAAATGATTTTTTTTTCTGTAGTAACACCAAGAAATGATAGTAATCTTCTTGCTTGATCGTTAAAATTCTCAATGCCTTGTTTTGTTGTATCAATCCAATGAAATGCAAATAGATCCAAATGAACAGATCCTGCAATATGTCCTTCAGAATATTCTTTAAATGAACGTGTGTCAGCTATAATGACATCAGGATCTTCAAGAATTGAATTTAATTCAAATGTAGAAATTAACATATTTTTGATCAAGAGTTTAACGATAAATAAATTACATTAATGTTTTACATAATCCAAAATAATTTTCATGAAATATCATTACACACAGTGTAAGGAGTAATAAAATAAAAAGAGAAAAAAGGGTTTTTTTCTATTCGTTTACGTATGCTCTTTCGCCATGCTGTGCCAAATCGAGACCAATCTCCTCTTCTTTTGGAGTGACTCTGATTCCGCCCGGCCAAACGGCATCCATTACTTTTAGGATTACAATCGTAACACCAAAGGCATAGCCTATTGATATTGCAGCACCAATGATGCTGATTGCTTGCTGTTCCATTCCTTCTGCAGTACCAGTCCATGCTCCGATACCGTCTCCAGTATCCCAAACGTGTGGACTAGCCAATGTACCAGTCAAAATTGCACCTGTAAGACCACCCATTCCGTGTACTCCCCATACATCTAATGCGTCGTCCCATTTGCGTGCACTCTTGAATGCAATTGATGCATAACAAATTGTACCAGCTGATATACCGATTATAATCGCAGCCATTGGACCTACCCAACCAGAGGCTGGTGTGATTGCTACCAATCCTGCTACTGCTCCTGATGCAGCTCCTACAACACTTGGTTTTCCTGTATGTGCCCAAGACATGAGCACCCAAGTGACTGCAGCCATACCAGTTGCTGTATTTGTAACAGTCCATGCGCTGACGGTAATGCCGTCTACCATTACTTCACTACCTGCGTTGAAGCCAAACCATCCAAACCATAGTATTCCTGCTCCGAGGACTACCATTGGAATATTGTGTGGCTCCATTGGTACTTTGCCATATCCAAGACGTCTGCCAAGGACTAAGGCTCCGGCCAATGCCGCAAATCCTGAAGAAATGTGTACTACAGTACCACCTGCAAAGTCTAATGCGTATGATGGCGAGAGATCTGGATCGAGGTCTAATGAGCCTCCTCCTATGTATCCTCCTCCCCAGACCCAGTGTGCTATTGGGTCATAAACGAAGGTTCCCCATAAGAGTACGAATATCATCAATGCGCTGAATTTGATTCTGTCAATCAAACCACCGATAATGAGAACTGGTGTAATGATTGCGAAGGTTGCTTGGAACATTGCAAATAGTTGATGAGGTACTGTACCTGGCCAACCTTGACTACAATAGTCTCCGTCCTTCATTTCATTCATTTGGTAAGCATTTGACCATGTATCTGCACAAGGACCAACCTCACCTAGAGGGGCCCATGCTGAGACCATGTTAAAGCCTGCATAGTCTAGATTACCCATGAACATGTTTGCATCATTATCAATTCCGCCAAATGCTAGTGAGTATCCCCATAGAACCCATTGTACTGACATTAGACCCATTACAATTAGGGTCATACCAAGTACGTTGACGATGTTCTTTGATCTGGCTAATCCGCCATAAAAGAAACCGACTCCGGGTGACATGAGTAGTACCATTGAAGTTGCTGTGAGCATCCATGCTGTATCTCCTGTGTCTATTAGACAAGGCATCATGGCTCCTTCACCATCACTATCGTACCAACATTCGTTAGGGTTACCAGTGTAAATTCCACTGGTTCCTTTGACGTATCCGTCCATACCGTCATCAACACTTTGTGCGAATGCTGTTGACATTGCACCAGTTGCTGTGATAGATACTGCGGCTACAAGTAATAGAGCATACTTGTAGTTTCTAGAATTCATTAGATTTTAACGAAAATGAATATTATTAAAGCATTGAAGACTCTAAAATCCTTCAAAAAGTAACTTATTATATTATAAAATATTATGATACTAACATAGAATATGAAAAATATGATAAAGGTGCATATATGAAGAGCAAATCAAAAGGGAAATTAGCAATTTTTGATACATTCAAGACTAAAGAAAAGGATCTTACAGGAGAGG
>JAONKT010000038.1 GCA_028377625.1 Candidatus Nitrosopumilus sp.
GTTCAAGATCCCCCGATGAATTTATGGAAATTCTAAATAAAAAAAACGATAGTATTCAACAACAAATTCTAACAAAAATTCAAGAATTAACCAAAACAGTTGATGTTAAAGTCATGATGGGTGATTCTACCATTACTGAACAAAAAACATTTGATCCAAAACAAATAATGAATTTTCTTGAACAAGTAAATCAAAAATTAATTAATTGGTCTCTACAAGATGTTTCCACAACAAATAATGAAGATCTTAGAAGAATATTTACAAAATTTGAAATTTCTGAAGGAAATTATTTGTTATCAGGACATATTTCATTACAATTTCACGTATTGTTATTTTATAAACCGCTACAAAGAGTAATTGATTGTCAGAAGGAACTAGCAGAAATAGTAGACACTACAAAAAATAAAGAAACAGAATTATCAGATAACAGTGATGAATTTGTATTAAAAAAATTAAAAGAAATGGGATACAAGGATTTTGATCATCAAAAATTATTTGAAGTATTTTATGATGATGAAGAATTTAGTAAAAAAATATACTCTGAAATTGAAAAAGAATCCAGTGAAGAATTTAAAAGATTAACTAAAAAGAAAGATGAGTTGTTTAAAGAATTAGATTCATTGTTAATTGAAACATATCAAACTAGTTCTGTTTTGATTGATGATGCCAGATTAGTTTCAGGAGAAGAGGGATGTTTATGCACATTAGATATCGAATTTATTAAAAATAATAATCGTGAGGGACTATTTGAACCAAGAAAAATGTCAAATGCAGTGAAAGAGAATATTTTGAAAAAATTGGACGAGTTAGAAGTTATAATTAAAAATTAATTTTAACGTAACCATAAATTAGACTGACTCTAATTTGTGAATTCAATGCCGGGTTGTACTCAATTAAAAATAATATTATGATCTAAGATGAAAATTACGCATAAAAATTAAGAAAAATGGTGTTTCATATCGATGAACTCAAATACTAGAAAAAATTAGCAACATCTCCAATGAATCCAACATACGATGAAATACTAAAGGCAAATGCATTACGAGGAAATGTAATTAGAAAAACACCTTTAATTCATTCACCCACATTTAGTGATTTAACAAATTCAGAAATTTACCTAAAAGAAGAATTTAGACAAAAAACAGGATCATTTAAGATTAGAGGAGCATATTATAAAATAAAATCATTATCTAAAGAAGAAAAAAAACACGGGGTTGTAGCTGCATCTGCAGGAAATCATGCTCAAGGGGTTGCATTGGCCTCATCATTAGAAAATATATCATGTTCAATTGTAATGCCAAAAAATGCATCTCCTGCAAAAGTTGCTGCAACTAGAGGTTATGGTGCAAATGTAATTTTGGAAGGAGTGAATTACGATGAATCATATTCAAAAGCAAAAGAAATTTCTAAAAAAACGGGCGCCACATTAATACAAGCTTTTGATGATCCTCAAATAATAGCAGCGCAAGGGGTCATAGGACTAGAAATATTAGAAGATTTGCCAGATGTTGAAGAAATCTATCTACCAATAGGGGGTGGAGGTCTAGCTGCGGGTACAGTAATTGCAATAAAAAAAAATAATCCCAACGTAAAAGTAATTGGAGTACAGTCAAAATCATTTCCTTCTATGTATGAATCTGTAAAACAAAATACACGAACATTAACTGGTGGAGAGAGAACAATAGCAGATGGTATTTCTGTAAAAATGCCTGGAGAAATAACTTTCAAAATAATCAAGGAATTGATGGATGAAATTGTTTTAGTAGACGATAATGAAATTACAAAAGCTATGTTCCTACTAATGGAAAGAATGAAGTTTGTGGTTGAACCTGCAGGTGCTGTGGGTCTTGCATACCTATTATCAAAAAAACCATCTCCAGGAAAAAAAGTGGTTGCAGTGTTAGCAGGAGGTAATGTTGACATGTATCTTCTAGGCCAAATTGTGGACAAAGGACTAGCAGCAATGAGCAGGTTGTTGAAATTATCCGTTTTACTTCCAGATCGACCTGGGGCATTCAAAGAAATTGTGGACATAATCACATTGGCTAATGCAAATATTGTTGAAGTTGTACATGATAGATTGAGTTCTGATGTTAATGCAGGTTCTGCATCAGTGACACTAAATCTAGAAACTCAAGGAGAAGAACAAGCACAATGTTTAATCAAATCACTAAAAGAAAAAAATGTTCAATTCAAACTATTAACATAAAATTATTTAAATTTCTTTTTTGTAAATTTTGTTAGTCCTTCTTTTTTTAATTTTTCAGATTCCTTCATTACAGAATTGTGTTGATCAGATTTGTGCTTCTTCAATTGTTTTTTTAATGTAGGAAATTCATTGGCAAGAATTTTAGTAGCATAGATTCCTGCATTTCCTGCTTTATTAACCCCGACAGAAACAACAGGTGAACCTGAAGGCATTTCAGTAATAGATAAGAGTGAATCTAATCCTCCAAAAGCAGAGAATTTTGCTGCATCTGCTTTTTTTGGGTGTTTGTCATTGTATACTAAAATTGGGACACCAATTACAGGAATTGTTGTATGCGATGCAATCATTCCAGGTAAATGTGCAGCCCCACCAGCTCCTGCAATTATAATTTTAAAACCCATTTTCTCCGCATGTTCTGCATATTCAGATAGTCTGGAAGGAGTTCTATGTGCTGAGATTATTTGATCTTCATGTTTAATTTTAAACTCGTCAAAAATTTCTGCAGCTGCTTTCATTATTCTACTATCCGAACTAGAACCCATAATAATTCCCACTAGAGGTTTTTTTGAATAATCTACAGATATCATAATACTACAAAAACTAGAGAATAATTAACAATTTCGATTTAACTAAATAATACAGATAATATTCAAAGTATGCCTCTTTTTTGTAAACAATGTAAAGGTAGAAGACTACCAAAATCAACCATGCCAGAAAATACTACATTATGGTTATGTGAAAATTGTAAAAATTTTGTGGATTCTAAAGATTTCATTGTTCGAGAAGCTGAATCTAATGAATATGACAAATCACAAGAGGACTATCAAAAATGGGTAAAATCAATTCCGCCAACGGATGGTACTAAAGACTCGTTTCGATACTAAATTAAATTAAAGTGTTATTTCAATGCCCAAAACAACTAATTGAATAAGAAATACCACACCCAACAAAGCAGATCCTAAAAGTATTTTAAGAATTTTAGACACACTACATTAGATATTTTTAGTGCATTTTAATGAATTTAATAAATGGCAAAAATTTTGGGAATTATAGGCGGAGGGCAACTTGGAATGATGTTAACTGAAGCAGCAAAAAAAATGCCTGAACATATATCTCAAGTCATAGTATTAGATCCAAATCAAAATTGTTCTGCATCATTAGTTGGTGCAACTCAAATTATCGGAGATTTTAAAAACAAAGATGCAATAATTGAACTATCAAAACAAGTAGACATCATAACATATGAGATAGAATCAGGAGACAGTGACGTTTTAAAATCTGTTGAAAATAATGCTGAAATTAATCCATCTCCAGAAACCCTAAAAACAATTCAAGATAAGTTTTTACAAAAAACATTTTTACAAAATAACGCCATACCAGTTCCAGAATTTATCAAAGTAGAAAATATAGATGAAGTAAAAGAAGGATTAAAAAAATATGGATATCCAGCATTACTAAAAGCTAGAAGAGATGCATATGATGGTAAAGGCAATTTTAAAATTGATTCAGAAAATGAAATTCAAAAAGCATATGATTATTTTAAAGGACAAAAACTAATGTTAGAAAAATTTGTACCATTTAAGATGGAAGTTTCAGTAATTGCTTCAAGAAATACTAAAGGAGAAATACAAACATACCCATTAGTTGAAAATATACATGAAAAAAATATTTTACGTGAAACAATTGCTCCAGCTAGAACATCAAATGAAGTTTCAAAGAAAGCTGAAAAAATTGCCAATAATACAATGGATGTATTGAAAGGTGCAGGAGTTTTTGGAATAGAAATGTTTGTTACTCAAGATGATGAAATACTAATTAACGAGATTGCTCCCAGAGTACATAATTCAGGTCACCATACATTACAATCAAGTAAAACATCTCAATTTGAACAACATTTACGAGCAATTTTGGGACTGAATTTAGGCAGTACAGAACTAATTCACAATACCATAATGTATAACATTTTAGGAAATTTGAGTTTTGAAGGAGAGTATAAAAAAATAGAATTTTTACAAAATAATGTATTTTTAAAAATGTATGAAAAGAAAATTTCAAAACCGTTAAGAAAATTAGGTCACTTCAATTTAGTTGGAAGTGATAATCAAACTATTGATCAATTATTAGATGAACTGTCTGAAATCAAGGATAAGAT
>JAONKT010000039.1 GCA_028377625.1 Candidatus Nitrosopumilus sp.
AACAACAAGTTCAAATATCATCAAAAAGTTTTCCAGATCCAACATATGAAATAATTGATGAAGTGTATGTAATCAAATACAAAGTATTCATTAATGAGCAACCATCAGGACTACCACTTGATCATGTGAGCACATTAGAAAAATCATTTGAATTTTGGGAATCTAAAGAACTAGAAACAAATAATCAAAAAGCAAAAATAAAATTTGAAGTCACTAAATCAAAAGTGGATGCAAATGTTTGGGTAACTTGGGTAGTTAGAGATATGGGACAAGGTGTTTTAGGTCATGCACATTTAGGAAAGGGAGTTGTAGAAGTGGCATTAGGAGATTATAATTGTGGAGGAAATTTTCAATTGTATGATGTAAACAGTGTTGAATATGTAATGACGCACGAACTTGGACATTCCATAGGTCTAATGCACACAAACCATAAAGAGAACATTATGTATCCAACATACACGCCATCTTACGCATATTGTTTGTTAAATAAATAAATGAAATAGAGAGATATTCTACAAAATGGGAACAACATATGCGTAACTTACATACGATTAACCTTAAGAAATTTCGTAAAATAAATAATAATGTAAAGTAGAAAATATTTTTTGTATGCTAAAAAATACAATGGCGTTGGGACCAAAATGTCCATCATGTGGAGATAAAAAAATTGTCACCGATCAAAGTACAGGAGAACAGTGTTGTTCAAAATGCGGATTAGTAGTCGATGACAAAATTACAGACACAACTGCAGAATGGAGATCATTTTCAAAAGAAGGGGGAGCAGATCCAACAAGAACCGGGGCTCCAACATCATTGACAATGCACGACAGAGGACTTGCAACAATTATCAACCCGTTAAACAAAGATGCATCTGGAAAACCATTATCCACTTCAATGAAAAGTACAATTGAACGTCTTAGAACTTGGGACAGCAGAAGTCAAGCACACTCATCAGCTGAAAAAAATCTTCGAATAGCATTAAATGAAATGAGTAAAGTCAAAGATAAACTAGCATTAACAGATGTTGTTCTTGAAAAAGCAGCGTATATTTACAGAAAAGCACTTGAGAGAAAGTTAGTCAGAGGACGTTCAATTCAAGGGTTAGTTGCAGCATGTATTTATGCTGCATGCAGAAATACAGAAACTCCCAGAACACTTTATGATATTGCAAATGGTATGAATATTAGAAAAAAAGATATTGCAAGATGTTATAGATTAATTTTTAGAGAATTAGAATTAAAAATGCCAGTAGTTGATCCAGTAAAAGGTATTTCAAGAATTGCAAGTATTGCAAAATTAAGTGAAAAAAGTAAGCGAAAAGCAGTTCTAATTTTAAATCAAGCAAAAGAAACAGGCATAGTGGCAGGAAAGGATCCAATGGGCATTGCAGCAGCCTCATTATATTTAGCATGTATTAGTACAGGTGAAATAAAATCTCAAAAAGAAATATCAGTAGCATCAGGGATAACAGAAGTAACAATAAGAAACAGATGTGTAGGTTTGAGAAAAATGCTCAAAAATTAAAATAAGAAATTATTTCAAAGATTTCTCATATTCTAATTTATCCCATGGAAAAACAAGATAAGAGTCATCAAGTGTTTGTTCACCATAAATTAATTGTTCAGGATAACTTACACCACGTCGTGCAAATAATGTAGCAAAAGTAAGTTTTGATGAATCTGTGGCTTTTGATATTACATCAGAAAAAGTTTTCCCAGAATCAAAAATATCATCAACAAACAATGAATCAGAAGAAATAGTATTTTGATCTACAAATATTTTTTCAATACCAAGTAAATCAGCTAAAAGCCTTGATGGAATTAATCCCCCTCTACTGATGGTACTTATACTAGAAAAATCCTTAGAAGAGTTTAAAATTTTTTTTGAAATTACTTGAACAGTAATTTCAATTTCACTCCAACTTACATATTGAGACTTTACCATAAAATTGATTCAAATTAACTGGAAAATAAATTATGAGGACAATTAAATTAAATTAATTTTTGTCAAATGGTGGTAGAATTCAGGAATGACAACAATAGTATTGTATTTTAATATCAAAAATAAGAGAATTTTGTGATTAATAAGAAAATTTCCAAGATTTTTGTTCCTTTAGATGGATCAAAAAATTCACAGAGAGGTCTAGAGACTGCAATTACATTAGCCAGAAATTGTGGTGCAACAATTACAGGATTTTATTCAATTAATGCACAGCCTCATTCAGAATTCAAAGGTAGTCCATCAGTTGAGAAATCACTGTATAGGGAGGTAGAAAAAATCATGGAAAAAGCAAAAACACTAGCAGCTCAAAACGGCATTGTGTTTAAAGACAAAATAGCAGTGGGAGAAATAGGATACAATATCATCAAAGCGACCCACGGAAAAACAAAATATGATATGATCGTGATGGGTTCTAGAGGTAGAAGTATTAAAAAAGAAATATTCTTTGGAAGTGTATCAAACTATGTTATTCATACATCAAAAATTCCAGTTCTCATTGTAAAATAATTATTTTAAAATCCCTGTTTTTTAAAATATTTTTGATGATAGTCTTCAGCTTTGTAAAATTCAGGAGCTGGAACAATTTGAGTTACAATAGGATCATCAAATGCTTTAGATGAATCTAAAGATTCTTTAGATTTTTCAGCAATTTCTTTTTGTTGTTCATCATGATAAAAAATTGCAGAGCGATATTGATTTCCAACGTCAGGTCCTTGTCGATTTAATGTTGTAGGGTTATGATTTTTCCAAAATACATCCAATAATTCCTGATAAGATATCTCATCAGGGTTAAATTCAACTTCAACAGCTTCTGCATGACCAGTTTGATCAGTACATACTTCCTCATATGTTGGATTAGGCAACTGCCCACCAATATATCCAACAGCAGTTGAAGTTACACCTTTAGTTTTACTAAGTAAATCTTCAACATGCCAAAAACAGCCGGCACCAAAAGTTGCTTTCATTTCAATAAGATTTTCTCAATACCAAATTAAAAGGATGTGATTAAATTAAAGAATTAATTAACATCTGTAAAAATTTCTACAACCTTTTTGGCTAAATTTTCAATATTTGCAGTTGGTTCAGCAGAAATTAACAATAGGATCTGAGTGATAGGAAAAGGAAAACTCACTAAAACAGCCTTATCACGACGTGCTGCAAGATAATTAATAGGCCCAAGACTTTCATCATACTCTTTTCTTATAGATGCCTTTGATACAAATTCTAAAAAGGATTGTAATCTAGTTTCATCACCTTCATGGGGAACTAAACCATCTTTGAATCCACCTGCAATTAATTTTCCATCTTTGTCAACAATACCGGCAAACCGAATTTCAGATTCAGATAATAATTGAGTACATTTTTCACCATACAATTGAAATTTAGTAGATTCAGTCATCAACCCAATTAAGTCAATATCAAGATAAAAACCTATTCAGAAGAAAACAAAATTCATTCAAATTTTTAATCTAAAACACATTTCAAAAGAACGTAATCAATAATTTTTTCTTCAGATGCTTTTTTCATTTTTAATAATGATTTATGGAGAATTTTTTCCATATAGCCAGGATACTGTTCAAGAATATTATTGCTTAGTGTCTTTCGATTTTCAACATAATAATCTGCCAAAGGATCATAAACATTTGAACCAATCAAGGTTTCATCAATTATTTTAAATTTATTAGAAATTAAAAGATTTTTCAAATAATTTAAACTATAATGTTCAGAAGACCAAGTAAATTTTAACAAGCCTAATTTTCCAAGAGAAGAATTTCCAACAGTGATAGGTACAGCCATTACAAGAAATCCAGATGAAGTTAAAACTCGTTTAGATTCAGTTATGAAACCATCCAAAGGTTTGAAATGTTGGGCAGATTCTAAAGCAAGTACACGATCCACAGAATTATCCATAAAAGGCAATTTAGTTGAAGTGGAATTTAAAAATTGAATATTTTTTTCGTGTTTTGAAAAACATAATTGTTTGAAATTAATATTTACATCATAAAGTTTTAGATCAGGATAAGTATCTCTCCACAATTTAGATGGTGCAGACAATCCACTTCCAACATCAATAGCATTTTTTGCAGTAGATAATTCAGATAAATCTCCAAAAACATTACACAGATTTTCCTGTGCAGATATTGGATCTTTATATTTTTTAGACCAATAACCAAAATTAAGCATAGAACCGCCTGTAGCAATTTGCATCACAGGAGATAATGTATTGTAAAGATTGATTACATCTTTTTCGTTTTTACGAAAGGTCCAAAGAAATACA
>JAONKT010000004.1 GCA_028377625.1 Candidatus Nitrosopumilus sp.
ATGTGATTTTGTTCCATATGGGTAATTTTTTTGATCAGCAAAATACACAATGTCTGTTTTTGTAATTTTTTGAATTTCTTTAATTATTGAAAGTGAGCCTAAACCTGAATCAAAAACAACAATTTTTGCCAATAAACTATTTTCTTTAATCATCAATAATAGTTTGTTAGCTAAATTTAGTCAAAAGCTGATCTAAATTTACACCGCTCATTAAGACTAAATTTCTAAATCCATTATCATGCCAAACTTCGACAGTACATGGGCTCGACAAGAGACCCAAAGTGTAACTGGCAAACTACGAGATGCAGTAAAGCCTCAAGGTGCATTAAAACCACGTATTCAAACTGCAGTAAACAAACTACAAGTCCAAATTTCGAAAATGGACTCAATGTTAGGTAAACTGCAAGAAAGAGATGCGCAACTCTTTCAACGAGTCGTGACTGCAATGCAGCAACATGATACTAGCACAAGTAGAGTTTTGTCTAACGAATTAGCTGAAATTCGTAAAGTTACAAAGATGCTCGGCAACGCAAGAATGTCATTAGAACAAGTTCAACTAAGACTGACAACTATTCATGATCTTGGTGATGCTATGGTAGCAATTGGACCAGCTATGTCTACAATGAAGGGATTGAAGTCATCGCTCGGAAGATTCATGCCAGAAGCTGATTCAGAATTGAATAGTATGACCCAGACACTTAATGGACTTATGATGGATTCACTTGCAGGAGACTCATTCAATATGGAGTCTGATGTTTCAAATGAAGAAACAGATAAGATTCTTCAAGAAGCATCTGCAGTAGCTGAGCAACAGATAGGAGACAAATTCCCATCTGTACCATCTTCAACAGGACTTTCGTCACAAACCTCTTCTACTTCTTCCTTTGAGTAGCTAGTTGAGCTTAGACGATAGTTTACTATTTTTATTTTATTTTTAAAAAGTTACTTAGCTCAAACAAAACAATTATTCTTAGAATTAGATGTAATCTGCAAATAAGTATAATCCAATTAAAGTCATACCTAATGCTGCAAAACCTAATTTCACAAGAAATACTTTTGATTTACTTAACTGAGGAATTATTTTTTCAATTTTCATTTTAAATCTACAAGTATTCTTTTTGTTCCTCTATTAACAGTAATGTAAGCTTGTTTTGGTTTTTCTACTATTTCTTCAGATTTTTCTAAATATTTTCTTTGAGTTCCTCTAGTAGATGAAATAATTGTTCTTTTTCTTTTGAATAAAATTTTGGTTTTTCTATCTTCTTGGAAATTTTTAAACTCATTTCCTGCCCAATTATAATTAATTTCTTCATCTACTACTTTTTTCCCAGTTCCTCTTTTTGTGATTAATAATAAACTCATTTTATTGACACATCTACATTGACCAATAAGTCATAATTACTGGTGGAATTGTAATGATCCCTGCAATAATTGGAATTTTTAAGTAGTCTTTTTTAGTTAATTTTGATGATTTAATTTTCTCAAATGATACTTTCATTTAGATTACCTCTTCACCCTCATTACCTGAACCAATATCTATTGCACGTAACATTTGTGAAATGAAGATTTTACCTCCTCTAGAATTTTTCTTGACTATTTCAACTGTTTTCTCTTCTTTTGATTCTGGTATTACAACCATTACTCTATATTTATCTGCAAAATGAGGAACAAAAATTTCCATTCCTTTTGAAGAATGGATTTCAGCTGCGGTCTTTGCACCTCTTCCTCTAACTTTGATAACTGTTAATCCGCCAATTCCTATTTCTTTTAATCCTTCACTAATATTCATTACATCGTTTTCTGCAAGTATGATTTCAAGTTTTAACATGATTATTTTTTTCTGTCAAAGTAAATAATAATTTAGAAATTGTATATCTTTTGATAATCATTGTAAATCAAATTGGAAAACTGTTAAATGCAAAAACTCGATTTCATTATAATTATGATTGATACTGGAGATACAGCATGGATGTTAATTGCTGGATGTTTAGTATTGTTAATGATTCCTGCACTGGGATTATTTGAATCTGGTTTATTGAGAAAGAAAAATGTGGTTTCAATTTTTATGCAAATATTTTTCGGAATGTCATTACTTAGTGTAATGTGGTTTGTTTTTGGATTTAGTCTCTCTTTTGGTCCTTCTACAACTGGTATCATAGGTAATCTTGATTGGTCATTTTTGAAAGGTATTCCTTGGGATGCACCTTTAGAACAATATGCACCTAGTATACCTGGCGTTCTCTTTGTTAAATTCCAATTAATGTTTGCATGTATTACTCCGTTATTACTTACTGGAACAATCGCTGAAAGAATGAAATTTAGCTCATTTATTATATTCATATCTGCATGGTCAATGCTAATCTACTATCCAATCGTTCACATGGTCTGGGGTGGTGGATGGTTAGCACAACTAGGTGTCGTTGACTTTGCTGGTGGTATTGTTATACATACTACTGTTGGAATGGCTGCACTTGCAGCTGCTCTTGTACTTGGAAAAAGACGCGGATTTGGTCCAGCAATAAATATTCCACATAGTATTCCTCTTGCTGTATTAGGTTCTTCATTATTATGGCTAGGTTGGTTTGGATTTAATGCCGGTAGTGCATTAGCATCTGGCGGTGTAGCTGGAAATACCGTTATTGTAACTCACTTAGCTTCTTCAGTTTCCGCTTTAATTTGGGCAGGGTTGTCTTGGATGCGTACAGGTAAACCATCAATTGTTGCAACCATTAATGGTGCAATTGCTGGACTTGCAGGAATCACACCTGCATCTGGATATGTCAGTGTTGAACATGCATTTGTTCTTGCAATAGCAATAGGTGTACTATCTTATGGTGGAGTTGTACTAATTCGAGATAAATTAAAAATTGATGATGCACTTGATGTAAGTTCTGTACACGGCATTGCAGGTATTGTCGGTGCACTTGGAATTGGTATCTTTGCAAGTACTTTGATAAATCCTTCTGGAGTTGATGGATTACTATATGGTAATTATGATCAAATTTGGATTCAAGGTGTTGGAATTGCAGTAGCTGCTGCAATGGGATTCGGTGGAACCTGGATATTATTACAATTAATTAAACATCTAATTGGAATTCGTGTTGAACCTGAAGAGGAAGACATTGGTTTAGATATTAGTGAACATGCTGAACAAGCTTACTCTGACGAAGAGGAGTTTAAGTTCACTCCAAATGACTACATGCAACCATCTAACAAAGACAAATCAAATAGTTCTTGATGTTAGATGGATGATGACAAAGATTATGAAGAGAGACCTGAATGGGAATGGCTGAAGAAATAATTACAGAACCAAACTATGAAAAACTTTGTTCCAACATCATAAATTCTAGTGAACATATTCGTTTTGCAGGATTTGTAAATGATAAATCCAAAATATTACACAGTTCAGAAAGAGATAACCTTGATCCTCTTTTATCTGACCATGAAATTGGAATGTCCATTCATTACACTTTGGAGAGATGGAGAAAGGCACAAAATTTTACATTTCGTTTAGGTAAGGAGAGGTTAACTTTTACTGAATATGATCAGGTAACATTAGTTACAATTCCGTTTAAGGGAAAATTATTACTTGTAAGTACTGAACCACGAATACATTATGATCCAATTATAGAAAAAATTAATTCTATCTTAACTGACTGGGAGAAATTATAGCGTGGAAAATGGCACCATTTCCTATACTCAATTATTAAGAGAGGATTTAGGAATTTTTCGTGTTACTCCAGATGATGGGGTTCCTGATTTTAAAGCTGGCCAATTTTTGACGCTTGGATTACCTCTTGAAAGTAAAATTGTTAATCGTGCATATTCTATTGCGTCCTCTCCTGAGAATAAGAAATTTTTTGAATTTGTGATTAGATGGGTTAGAAGGCCTCTTCCTGGAAGATTAACCAGTTTGTTGTTTAACGCAAAAGAAGGTGACAAAATTAGTTGGGCAAAACCTGCTGGTAATCTTACAATTAATGATACATTAGCAAATGGTGAAAAAGATTCAAGAAGAATTGTTTGTATTGGTGGTGGAACTGGTTTAGCACCTTTTGTGAGTTTTGCACAACATCTTCACGATACTAATGATAAAAGAGAGATTGTTGTTTTACACGGTGCAAGCTACGTTGATGAATTAAGTTACAAACAACTCTTGACTGATTTAGAAAATGAAAGTATTGACAAAGGTAAAGATAAATGGAATTTCAAATATAGAGCAGCAATTAGTAGACCTGAAGAATGGACTAATCGTGCATGGCATGGTCATAAGGGTAGAATTGAACAATTTTTAAGATCTAATGATGCTGGGAAGTCCCCTCTTGAAGAATTGGTTGGTGAGAAAATTACTGCAGAAAATACCATGTTTTACGTTTGTGGATGGCAAGGAACTATTGATGGAACTATGGATTATTTGAAAAATAAAAATTTTGTAACTGAAAAAAATAAACGTGAAGATGGAAGTTATGAAGTTAAATTCGAATCCTATGGATAATTAAAAATGTATTTTTATATCATTTGATAATCAAATGATATGCATTTAGTAACAAATTATATCATTATGAAATTATCATTAGCTTTAAAACATCAGTAATATGGTCAAAATTATTGAAAAAGATTGAGGCTATTATTAATCGAAAAAATTACCCCTCAATTCGTGAAAAATTAGATGCTTTAGGCATAGATATTATTGATAAACGAAATTTAGAAGATAGTAGATTTACCAGTCAGTCAAAAGGATCTAGAGTTGGCGGATCTGCAGTAAGATCTACAATGCTTGCAAAAATCGAATTAGCAATGTCTGATAAAGTTGCACGAGAAGTAGTTGATATAATTTCTAAAAATTCAGGACTTCCAAAATCTATTCCAAGTAAAATTTTTGTCTTTGACATGCAAGAAACAATTGATCTCAATACTCTAAAAGGTGAATCTGAAACAGAAGCAGAATCTGAAGAAGAAGTTTCAGTTACTCCTAGATTTGTTACTAAACGTAATAGACTAGTCCCACTTCAAAAAAGAACATTATACAAATTAGAACAATATTATGATAAACATAGTGAAGTTCTAGAATCTGATTATAGAATTCGTTCGTTTAGTGATTTTGTTAATTACTGCATAATGAAATATTTACCAACACTTGATAAACAATTAAAGAACCAAACAATTCTTTATGAAGATGTTTTATAATTAAAAAATTATCAAAATTATAAAATTATTTTTTAAAGTTAAGGAAATCCTACAGATTCCAATAAAATAGAATCAATTTTAGAAATATCTACTCTATTTTGTTCCATCGAGTCTCTTTTTCTGATTGTTACAGTATTGTCCTCTAATGTTTGATGATCAACTGTTATTGCAAATGGAGCTCCAATTTCATCTAATCTCCTATATCTTCTTCCAATCGCACCTGAATGATCTAAAAATGCATCAAATTTTCTTTTAATATTTAAGAAAATTTCATCGGTTTTTTCTTTTAATCCATCTTTTTTAACTAATGATAATATTCCAACATGAACTGGGGACAAATATGGTTTTAGTGATAAAACCATTCTTTCATGCTCTTCATCATTTTTTAATGAATGCTCTAAAATTGTGTATAAACTTCTATCAATTCCCATTGAAATTTCAAATACATGTGGCAAAACTTTTTCATCATTATCCATGACTTCAAACTTTTCTTTACTCATCTTTGCATGACTAGATAAATCATAATCTGATCTATAATTACATGCTACAAGCTCAAGCCAACCTATTGTAGTTTCAACTTCAAAATCAAATGCAACCTCTGCATAGAATGCTTTTTCTTTATCCCCCAATTTTCTAAATCTACTTTTTGAAACATCAATGCCTGTTTTTTCATAAAATTCTGTTAAAATACCCAAATAATATGCTACAAATTTGTTTGGGACAGTTCCTGACTCTAATGCATCTTTACAGGTCATAGAAATTGGTTCAGCATCTGTTTGAACTCTAATTACAGTATTTTCTATTTCAGCAAATTTCTCAACTTCATCTAATCTTCCAGGATTACAAAATACTTCAATTTCTGCTTGATAGAATTCTCTAAGACGTAGTAAACTTTGTCTTGGTGCTATTTCATTTCTAAAACTTTTTCCTACTTGAGCTATTCCTAATGGAAGTTTTCCTCTCATAGTTTTAAAAAGTCTAGGAAAATCAACAAATATTGATTGACATGTTTCAGGTCTGAGATATGCTTCTTCTTCTTGAGGACCAATTCCAACTTTAAACATCATGTTAAATTTTTTTGTTGTTCCAAAATCACCTTTGCATTTTGGACATTGTATTTTATTTTCTTTAATTGCATTATCAAATTCTTTTAAATCTGCACTTTCAGGAATTTCAATATTTGCAATTTCTGCAATTGTTCTATCTGCCCTAAATGTTGAATTACATTTTGTACATTTTATTATTGGATCTGCAAAATTACCTAAATGACCTGATGCTTCAAAAACTGATTTAGACATAATTTGAGAACCATCTATTTCCATCATTCCATCTCTTCTGATTAATTCTCTTCTCCATAATTCAAGAAATTTATTTTTTAAACCAACACCTGATGGTCCATATTCCCAAAATCCCGCATTTGCATCAGAATAAACTTCACAACTAGGAAAATAAAATCCACGCTCAAGTGCTAATTTCATTACTTCCTCATAATTCATTATTTCATTTTCTCCATAATTGATACATCTTCATGCATATCCTTTTGCTATCTTCACATTTTCAAAATCATCTCTATCATCATCAATAGGAGTTTCCAAAATTATGGGGATTTTTTTCTTATTTGCAAATTTTACAACAGATGTTATGCCTTCTTCTCCAATTCCACCTAATCCTAAATGGTAATGTCTATCGAGATTACATCCAATTTCTCCCCTTGCATCATTTAAATGAAGAATTTTCAAATTTTCAATTCCAACATGTTTGTTAAATTGTTTAAAAGTTTCTTTTACTTTATCAGCTGTTCGTAAATCATATCCTGCAACAAATGCATGACAAGTATCTAGACAAACACCAAACTTTTTTTCAGGTTTCAATTGCTTAAAAATTTCACCTAGTTGTTTAAAATCTGAACCAACAGAATTTTTTTGTCCTGCAGTATTTTCTAATAAAATCATTACATCATTTTTTGTTTTACCAGCTTTTGTTAGACCTTCTACCAATTTCTTAATTCCTGCTTCTTCTCCAGTTCCTAAATGACTACCTAGATGTGTAACTAAATATGGTATTCCTAATTGTGCACATCTTTCAACTTCACTTATCAATGTGTTAACTGATTTTTCAAATGCATCATCTTTTGGTGTAGCTAAATTTGGTAAATATGGCATATGTGCACAAATTGCAAACCTATCGATTTTACTGTCTTTTAATTTAGACTTAAAAGAATCAATGACTTCTTTTGTTAGATCTTTTGCATGCCATGATCTTGGACTTCTTGTAAAAATTTGAAATGCAGAACAATCTCTTTCAACTGCATTATCTACTGCTTTATCAATTGAACCTGATGCTGAGACATGGCAACCAATTTGCATATATGAATAATTTATTAAAACATAATTTAAACCAGCGTTCAAATCCTAAGAATCAGATTTTTATGTAAATTACTTGGATAACTATTATGTTAGTTCTTGGACAAGATGAAAAAGCAAAATATCCCTTTTTGGCTGATGCAGGCGAATATTTGAAGGATAAAGGGTTTTCTTTAGCTCAATTTGGTAACGATCCAGTTTTAAAATTATCAGTTGAAAAAGCACTCCATAGAATTAAAGTTGCAGCTGCAGGTGAAGTTTACAAATCAGATTTGATAGATGGTCAGGCATCAAAGGATTATGTGCTTGAAAGAGAAGTCTTTTCTTTTCTTTTGGCTATAGTTTTGATTAAATTAACTGGAATGTCTACACTTGTCAAAAGATTTGCTTTAGCTGAAGCTCGAAGAGCAGAAAATTATTTAGAAAAAGATTTAGGAAATGCTTCTAATAAATCAAAAATTGATTTAGCAACTAGAATTATTTATGATTTATTTAATATTGAAATAATTAAAGAAAATGATTTTTTTATTATACCTGTATCTGATTATTTGAGACATTCAGTTACTTTTCATGAACGTGAATGGAAATTAATCAATAGACATGTTGAAAATGGAAAAGTATTCCTTACTCCTGATAAAACAGTTAGATTAATTCGAAAAGAATTAGGAAATTATATTAGTTCTAAAATTATTAATGCTCCTAAACCATCTATGATTCCTGGACTTGAAAAAATTGTTGATGAATTAATTTTAATTTCTAAAAAACTTACACCAACTTATACGATTGTTACTGGTGAATATCCTCCATGCATAAAGCATGCAATTGATGTACTTGAAAAAGGTGAAAATCTTCCACATTCTGGAAGATTTATGCTTGCAACTTTTCTATTATCACGAGGACAAACAGTTCAACAAATTGCACCATTATTTAAAAATGCACCTGATTATAATCCTCGTGTAACACTTTACCAACTTAATCATCTTGCTGGAACTTCAGGTAGTAGTACAAAATATGCTTGTCCTTCTTGTGAAAAATTAAAAACACAAGATCTTTGTTTCATTACAAAAGAATGTGATAATATTATCAATCCCTCACAATTTGGAAAAAAGAGAAAATAATGAATGAAATTGATGTTAAATTTTTAGAAGATTCATTCAAGAAATATTATTTTAATCATTTTAACCTCATTACTACTCCTGGGCGTACACCTGAAAGGGAATTTGGTTATCAAAAATTTAATTCCAATTTTTTTAATAGGCATATTTCACTTAAAGATGACAAAGAATTACATCTTCTATTCATGCAAAACATCCCATCAGATGTATATTGTTCAAATGCATATTATGCATTTCCAAATTCTCCCATGAATGAAAAAGATTGGAAAGAAGCTGATTTGATCTTTGATATTGATGCAAAAGATCTTAATTTATCTTGCAGAAAAAATCACACTGTATCAATTTGTAATCAATGTAATGAAATTTCAAAAAATAATAATGAATGTATAAAGTGTAATTCAAGTAAATTAGAAAAAAAATCTTTACCTTGTAAAATTTGTATTGAGGCATCAAAAATTGAAGTTTCAAAACTATCTAATGTCTTGATAAATGATTTAGGAATTAATCAAGAAGATATTCATGTCTATTTTTCAGGTAATGAGGGATTTCATGTTTATGTTTATAATTCACAATTCCAACATTTAGGTTCTAAAGAAAGATCAGAACTTGTTGATTATATTATGTTTCACGGTGCTATTCCTGAAACATTTGGAATGAAAAAATTTAAGCCTAATAGATCATTATTTCCAGATTTTGATCAAAAAGGCTGGAATGGAAGATTTTCAAAACATGTTTATGGTTCAAAATCAAAACGTTCAAAAATTATTTCTGAATTACTTGCTAATGGTTATTCTTCATTTCAAAAAATACTAGATGATATTTCACAACAAATTGGTGTAAAAATTGATCCTAATGTTACGATGGATATTCATAGAATTTTTAGATTACCTGGTTCAATTAATAGTAAAAGTGGTCTTACCAAAATTCTTTGTACTAATATAGCAAAATTTGATCCTTATACAGATGCATGTTTTCTTAATGATGATTCTGTTGAAGTTCTAGCTAATTGCCCAATTGAATTTAAATTAAAAAATAAAAAATTTGGGCCATATGTTAATCAAAAAATATCTGTTCCAACATATGCTGCAGCCTATATGATATGTAAAAAATTAGCAACAATCGCTTAATTTTGCTGGTAAGGCTTTAATTTAGTGAATCACGAACAAATGTGATTTTGTATAGCGCATCTACTGATAAGCAGACTCCTCCTCCTGATACTGGAAAATTTATCAGATTAGCCATAATTGCCATCATTGGTATTGTAATTTTTGCTATGGTTGGCAATCAAGCAGTAATTTTATCAATGAATTTTACTGAATTTGGAGAACAATTCACTAAACCTCTTTACTATACACTTCTTTCAACTCTAATTTTATCTGCAATTACTCTAATTCGTGTAAATATTGCAAGTAGATCTTCAATTTTTTGGTATGGAATTAACACTGCAATTGGATTTATTGCCAGAGGTCCTCAACAATCTGTTTCAACAGATATTCAAAGTTTTAGAGATTACAAATTAACTTCTCCACAATTCATTCTTTGGCAAATTACTAAGATTCTGTTATTTGGTGCCTTCTTTGCAAATATTATGTTTGGATTTGCAGCAATGTCATTTATTGATGGAAATACTTTAGGTGTTGAAAATTTACCAACATTATTTTCTTTACCATTTGTAACTCCTGACAGTGATCCAGCATATGCATATGAACAAGTTGTTCCAATGATACCTGCATTAGTTATACTAATTCCACCAATACTTGCAGCAATTGGTTTACGTTTAGTATTGTATGTGGGTATTCATAGAATTATTGATGTCATTACATCATATCTAAAAGACTCTCAAGAAGGAAAACCTCGTTATCTAAATTATGTTTCAACTATTGAAGGAATTTTTGGAATTGCTATATTGTGGGTTGGTGTAAATCTTTTCTTTACTGATCAAATTGATTATAATACAAGATATGTAATTGGTGGTACACTTCTAATTGGCTCTGCTTTAATTGCATTTTCTCTAATTGATAGGATTAGGGCACGTGTTTTAACTCACATGTTTAAACGTGATGTGATTATAAGATTTGCAACAATTCTTGCTATTGCAATTATTATTGGTGGTGTTGTGGCGGTAAACAATAGTATTGCTGATGCAAAGAAAATTGAATTTTTAGGACCATATACAGCTCAACAAATTGGTGTTAATAGATATCTTGGAGAATTAAATAATGTTCAAGAAAATATTCATGATGTACAATTAACATCAGTTTCTGCAAATAATATTAAAAATTATGTCAATCAAAATAGTGATGTTCTCGATGTTATTCGAGTTTGGGATTGGGAAGCTGCATTTGCTAAATTAAAACCTGAAATAGGATTAATACCGTATGTTGATTTTGAAGATAACGATATTCTTAGATTTAACAATACATTGTATTGGACTGCATCGATGAAACCAATTCTACCTTCTTCTGTTAGTCTTGATAATAGATGGTACAACGAACATCTTGTTTACACTCATGTTCCCGAAGGATTTTTGACTTTAGAAGCAACAGATGGTCAGATTGTTGATAGTGGAGAATTTTTCAAACAAAGAGAAATTTACTATGGTGAAGGTGGATTATTTGAACAAACTTGGTCTGGTTTTCCAACTGGAAGAGGTGAAACCAGTGCAGAACTCGGAGGTGTAGCTTACTCTGGAATGGGTGGTTTAGATGTTGCACCACCACTAAGTTGGATATTTGAACCAAATTTCTTACTTTCATTTCCTGGCGAATCTGTTCACATTATGAGATACAAAGATGTTCATGATAGAATGGAAACATTGTATCCATATTTCTTATATGACTTATTTGGTAAAGAATTAGATTCATTGCCTGTAACTGATGGAGAAAATTCCTATTGGCTAATTCCATTAATTATTGGATTTGATACACGTGATGTTCCTTGGTCTGTTGGTAATCCATACTTACGTTTGGTAGGTTATGCACTTGTTGATTCATACAATGGTGATATTCAATTATTGAGAACTGGTGATGATTTCTTCACTGAAATGTTTGCAAGTCAATATTCTGAACAATTTGAACCAATGCCATCTTGGTTAGAAGAACAAATCAGATACCCGGTGGAATTATTTAACTGGAAAACAGAGATGTACAATATCTACCATGTAACTAATCCTGAAACATTCATCCAAGCAAATGAATTCTATGAAATTCCTCGCGGTCTTGATACTTACTATGTTGAAGCAAAACCACCTGGATTTGAACAAACTTCATTTTTGGGATTACTTTCATTGGAATTGAAAGGATCACAAGGAAGAAATCTTGCTGGATATATGGTAGTTGAAAATGATCTTGCTACTTTAGGTGATTTACAATTTTATGAAGTTCCATTAGATTCTGAAACTAAATTAATTGGACCTACTGCAGTAAGAGAAGCTCTTGACAGAGATCCTGAATTTTCTAAACTAAAGACATTATTGAGGAATCCAAGAATTGGTGATAATATTTTGTATCGCGTAGGTGATCATGATGTATACTTTATTCCAGTTTATACTGCAGGTGCAGGCGGTGTTGTTGCACAATTGGGTACAATTGCAGCTGTAGGTGCAGCCTTTAACGGAGAATACTTCGTTGGATTAGGCTCCACTCAAGAAGAAGCATTTGAACAATATTTGAAAAAGGTATCTGGTGTGGCATCAACTACAACTACTGCCGATGATGATTATGTTGAATTACTAAAAAGTGATAGAATAGATATAATCAAATCAATATTTGAAAAAGAACAAATTGTGATTTCTGAACCAACATCAATTCAAATTCCACTATCATTTAATGAAGGGGAGCTATTCTTCTTTACTGAAGATGATCTTGCTGATACAGAACAATTCTTATCTGAGTTCATTGATGACTTTGTAAAACCACGTAGTGATAGAGTATTCATGTGGGAAGAAGATACAATTCTTAACATTGGAACTGTCTATGTAAAAGAAGGATTACCTGAGATACATTATGTATCAATTGAGGTTGGCAACTAATTGCTTCTTGTTGTTGATAATGGTTCTATCTATACAAAACAATTAACTGATTTTCTAAGCAAAAAAAATATTGCTTTTGAAAAATATACTCCTTATCTTTTAAAATTAAACTCTTTAGAAAAATATGACTGTATTATTTTATCTGGAAGAAGAAAAAATGATAAGAAAATTAATGAAGTAAATTCTAAAATTATCAATTATTCAATTAATAACAATAAAAAATTACTTGGAATATGTTACGGTGCAGAAATACTGGCACTAACACTAGGAGGTACAATTAGAAAAACAGAATCTACTCAAAAAGGGAATGAAACAATTGAAATTTTAAAAGACAATCTGATCATAAAAAATTCAATAACTGTATTTGAAAGTCATGCATTTGAAATTTCTAAATTACCTAATATGTTAACTACCATTGGAAAATCAAATAATTGTAAGTATGAAATTATTCAACATAAAGAAAAACTAATTTTTGGAACTCAATTTCATCCAGAAATGAGTCTTGATGGTAATAATTTAATAGAAACTTTTTGTTCACTCTGATTGATTTTAATAACTCTCAAAAATTCTCTATTTTATGGCTGAAGAACAAGAACATCAATTACTTTTACCTCTAGTTGAGGAAGAAAATATTTGTCTTCCTTTACCAATTAATGTTGTATCAAGGTATTGGAATATTGAATTACCTATGGCTGAAGCTGTAGAATCTGCTAAAAAATATTCTGATTTTAATGGTAGTATAATTACAGAGGGAATAGAACTTGCAGAAAGACATGGATTATCATGTAAAATTATTCATTCATCTTTAGATGAATTAAAAAAAATTATTGATTCAGGAATACCTCCAATTGTTATTCTTCCTGGAATTCCTGAAATTACACAACATGCTTCAGTAATTACTGGTTACAATGAAGAAGAAAAAACAATTCTTCATTATATTCAAAAAGGTAATCAAGAAGGAGAACAACAAGAAGGTGCAATTCCACAGGGTGTTTTTGACAGAGAATGGTCTGAAGAAGGAAATCTCTTAATACTTATCTCACCACCAGATACATTATCAAATATTACATTAGATAATAATTTGCAGGATAAATCTAATCGTTTATGTTTTAATTCTGAAAAACTAAATATTTTACAAAATTATCCTGAAGCACTTTCATCATTAAAAGAATCTATAGAACTTGATCCAAATAATTCAACAGCCTTGCATTTGTATGCAACAATGTTAAATCAACAAAACTCACCAGAATGTGTTTCATTTTATGAAAAAAGTCTAAAAATTAATCCTAGATCTTATTTGACATTTAACGGACTAGGTAATTTTTATTTAAAAACAAATGAATTTGAGAAGGCAGAAAATTCTTACAGTAAAGCAATTGAAATTAATCCGAAACGTTCTGCTAAAATATATAAAAATCGTGCTTATCTGCGAGAAAAATTAAATAAAAATTCTGATGCTAAAGAGGATCTTAAATCATATTTGAAATATTTTCCAAAAGCCCCTGATAGAGGAATAATAGAACAAGCAATTAGAGAAATTTAATGTGGAATACGGAAGACTAAACTAATTCCGCTTAAGACAATTTTTTCAAATATAATTAAATATCTTCACTAATTATGTATAATATGGATGCAAAATGTCCCGAATGTGAAAGAGTTGCAGTTTTAGATGATGATGTTACTATTGTGAAATGTCCTCATTGTAATTTTGAAGCAGACTATGATACTTATCTTGAAATTATGAAAGATCATGCAATGAATATGGCATCTGATTATATTCCAGATCGACCTGGTATGTAATTACCAATAATTTCCCTTATCTGAACAATCTAAATGAGCACCACAATTTGGACAAAACATATGACATGCTTGCATATCTACCATTTTATTTTCACATCTTGGACATGTGATTTCTTCTGCCATGATTATCCATAGAAATTCTGATTTAAAAATAATGTCCAAAGGTTAATTAGTACTTCAACTTTTTTTTGGAATACTTGGCAAACTTCAAGCTTACAATATCTGATATCAAAGGAAAATCTCTATCAAAAGAACTCAAAGATAGTGATGCAAATCCATTGTTAGGATTACAATTAGGAAACGAAACAGACGCTACCGTTGTCGGTTTAACTGGAAAACTAAAACTTACTGGAGGTAGTGACAAATCCGGAGTTCCTATGAGAAGTGACATTCATGGTTCTGCAAGAAAACGAGTTTTACTTTCTAAAGGTGTTGGATTACAAGCTGCAGAACATGGAGATAGAGTTAGAAAATTAACACGTGGAAATATAATTTCAGAAGAAATTTATCAAATAAATTGTAAATTTGATGGAGAACTACCAGTTGAAGCACCTGCTGAAGAAGCAGCTTAAAAAACTGAAGATAAGAAAGAATAACTTAACATATACCGATTCTATATTTTGACTCATGCACTGGAGAGATACACTTCCTGATTGGTACATCAAAAAATATGGTTCTCAACCATGTATTAACATTGGAACTGCTGGTCATGTGGATCATGGAAAAACTAGTCTTATTCAAGCATTAACAGGTTCATGGACAAGTGTACATAGTCAAGAATTAAAACGTGGGATTACAATTCGTGTTGGTTATTCCGATGCAGCTTTTTACAAATGTAAAAAATGTGAAGTACCTTTAGGATATTCTACTACTCCAAAATGTAATAATTGTGGGGATGAAAGTGAATTGTCTAGAGTTGTAAGTTTTGTAGATAGTCCTGGACACGAAAGTTTGATGGCAAATATGCTTTCTGGTTCTGCATTAATGGATGGTGCATTACTATTGGTTGCAGCAAATGAACAAGTTCCTAAACCACAAACAAAAGAACATCTTTTAGCTCTTCAAACCCTTGGAATTCAACAGATAGTTGTACTTCAAAATAAAGTTGATTTGCTTTCATATGATGAAGTAATGGGAAATTATAAAGATATTACAAAATTTGTTAAAGGAACTAATGCATCTAAATCTCCTGTTATCCCAATTTCTGCTCAATCTGGATTAAATCTTGATGCATTAATTGGAGCCATAGAATCTTCAATAAAGACACCTGAACGAGATGAAAAAGCTGATCCTGTAATGCATGTTTTACGTTCTTTTGATGTAAACAAACCTGGAATTAAATTAAAAGATATGAAAGGAGGTGTAATTGGTGGCAGTTTAACTCAAGGAATTTTTAATGTTGGTGATGAAATTGAAATTAAACCCGGCTTGATAAATGAAAAAAAGAAATCTTATGAACCTATTTTCACAGAAATTACTTCATTAGGAACTGCTGCGGGAATTGTTGAATCTGTAAAACCTGGAGGCTTAGTTGCAATTGGTACAAAATTAGATCCATCAATGACTAGAAGTGATTCATTCATTGGTTCAGTAATTGGAAAACCTGGGACACTTCCTGATAATTCTACTTTGCTAAAACTTCAAGTTAACTTGTTTGATTCTGCTGTAGGCACTACTGAAGACATCAAAGTTGATCCGATAAAAATGGGTGAATTACTTCGATTAAACATTGGAACTGCTCCAGTATTAGGTAAAGTCACTAAAGTCAAATCATCTAAAGTAGAAATTGAACTCAGACGACCTGCTTGCATCTTTGAAAATGGACATGTAGCAATAAGTAGAAGAATTGCTGAAAGATGGAGATTAATTGGTGCAGGTATAGTTGGTTGAAGTACTCTGTGACACCAATTTTTTAATTCATTTAGCAACTAAACGAATCAAAAATATTGATAATCTAGATATGGAAATAGGCTCAATTTCTTTTGTTATTCCCGAAGTTGTTAAAAATGAATTAATAAAACTACAACAAATTCCAGAAAAAAATCAAGAAGTAACTATGACATTAAATTTTATTAAAAAATTCAAAACAATTCCAATAAATGGAACTTATGCAGATAAAGAATTAATTGATTATGTAAAAAATAATCATAGTATAATAGGTACAATGGATAAAGGACTTAAAAATAAAATCAAGAAACTAGGAAGTTCTATTTTATCTATACATAATGACAAGATAGTTCTTGAAAGTTAGTAAACTTTATTTTAAAAATAATTAATTGTAATTGTATGTCTGAATTTTCTATAACTAGTACTGATTTTAAAGAGGGTGAAGAGATTCCAAAGAAATTTGGTTATAAATTTGAAAATAAACAACCAAATATTGAGGTTGATAATGTTCCAGAAAATGCTTCTAGTATTGCATTAATTATGGATGATCCTGATGCAATGGCTGCAGTTGGAAAAATTTGGGTTCATTGGTTAGTATTTGGATCAAATGAATCTAAAAAATTTCCAAATGGAAATTTAAGAAGAGAAGGCAAGACAGATTTTGGTGAACTTGGATATGGAGGACCTGCACCACCTAATGGACGACATACATACATCTTCAAGGCATATGCTCTTGATATCACACCTGATTTGAAAAAAGGTTACTCTAAACAAGAATTAGAGGATGCAATGAAAGGTCATATCATTACAGAATCTAAACTAACTGGAACTTTTACGTCTTAATTTTTTAAGAATATCTTTCTGCTAATCTATATCTCATGTATTTATCATCTGGTGAAAATTTACCTGGATGTACTGATTTTGTATCTCCATCACATTTTGGACACTTATCTTTTAATGTATAATGACTGCACTTTGAGCATTTTCGTAATTGAAATTTCATTTTAACTTTCTCTAGTTTTCTTTGAATCTTCTCTTGTAAATTTAAACAAACCTTTTTTCTTTTCTATGTTAGTTTGAATTTCTTCAATAATTGGTTTTAGTGATTTCTCAGCAGATTTAAAATCTTGAGAAGTAATTGATATTCTGTATTTTGGTGCTCCTAAATATGTAATATCCATTGTTGAATCTTTTTTAATTATATCTAATAATGTTTTTTTAATTATTTCAACTCCATCAGATTTGTTATTTGTTATTTCCATAATTCCTCTAATTTCTACCGATGGTAGTTTAATTTTTGAACAAATTTCTTCAATTGGTGTTGTAATTTTTTTTGCAAGTTTAAGATCTGAAACTATACTAATTCCATTTCTTGCAATTTCCATGAACCCATCATAAACAGAATCAAATTTTGTATAGAGTTTATCTTCTAATTTTTCAATTTCATCATCTGTTAATTTTGCTTTTTCTTGAAGATTTTCTAATAATGTTTTACCTTTTTCATATTTTTTAACTTCTTTTAATTTCTGTTTTTTTTGATCTTTTGAAACTTGTTTTAATGATAAATCAATATCTCCTGCTTTTACTTTTTTCACAAGTAAAACTTTTTTCTCTCCATCTTTTACAAATCTATTAACTGATCTAATCCAACCTGGTGCTATTTCTGAAATATGTAAAAATCCCTGAATATCATCATATTCATCTAATGTGACATAGGCCCCATGATCCATCACTTTAGTTACTGTGGCTAGAATAATTTCCCCCTGTTCAGGCATTTCTTGAATTTCAGTAGACAATTCTTCTAAAACTTTCCAATCTGTAAATTAATGTTGCTCGTTAGAAATCAATCCCTTTTTTTGCTTTAATACCCTGTTGAAATGGATGCTTAATTTCTTTCATTTCTGTTACTAAATCTGCTACTTCAATTACTTGATCTTTTGCATAATTACCTGTTAATACTAAATCTACATTTTGAGGTTTTGAGTAAATTAAATCTAAAACATCTTTAATTTCAATTAAATTAAGATTAACTGCATAATTTATCTCATCTAATATTACTATGTCGTATTTACCAGATTGGATTTTTTCATTACTTATTCTGATTGCTTCTTTTGCAACTTTTTCATGATCTGTTTTTGGACTTTTGTCATCAATAATCCCCACAAATCCTTTACCTATTGCAACCATTTCAAATTCGGGTTCTAATCTCTTTGATGAATCCATTTCACCATAGTGCCATGAACCCTTGATAAATTGAATCATACATGTTTTCTTTTTATATCCTGTAGCTCTTAATGCAATCCCTAACGCAGCAGTTGTTTTCCCTTTACCTTTCCCAGTATATACAATAGTTAACCCTTTTTCTACCATATTACTCATTAATTTTTATCAGTAAAAACATTCGTTATTTTTCAAGGTATCAATTTAAATAAAAAAAAAAATCTACACATACATTGAAAATACCAAGAATTGTTTTAGCAGGAGCAACTAGTGGAGTTGGAAAAACATCGATCACATGTTCAATTATCTATGCCTTACAAAAAAGAGGTTTTTCTGTACAACCTTTCAAAGTAGGTCCTGACTATATTGATCCCAGTTATTTAACAACTATTTCAAAAAATAAAACATACAATCTTGATGTATGGTTAATGGGTCAAAAACAAGTTTTAGATAGTTTTGTTTCTCATTCAAATTCTGACATTTCAATTATTGAGGGTGTGATGGGGTATTATGATGGATTTGAGGGAAATTCTAATCATGCTAGTACTCATCATGTTGCATCTATTACTAAATCACCTGTAATTTTAGTTTTAGATGCAAGTAAAACTGCTCGTTCTATTGGTGCAACTGCTTTAGGATTTCAAAAATTTCATAGGAATGCAAGAATTGCAGGAATTATTTTGAATAAAATTGGAAGTAAAAAACATGAGATTCTTTGTAGAGATGCTTTAGTTAAAACAAAACTACCGATAATTGGTGTAATTCCAAAAAATTCTATACTAAATTTAGAATCAAGACACCTTGGTTTAATTTCTACATATGATAATAAAATTTTAAAAAATAAACTTCAAAAAATCTCAAAAATAATTTCAGAATCATTAGATGTTGATAAAATTCTTAAGATTATCAAAAATCCTATCACTCTTTCAAAAAATAAACCAAATATTACTAAGAAAAATAAAGTAAAAATTGCTATTGCTTTAGATAATTCTTTTAATTTTTACTATGACGATAATCTTAATGCATTACGTCGTGAAGGAGCATCGTTAGTTTTTTTCAGTCCAATAAAAGATAAAAAAATTCCAAAATGTGATGGATTATACATTGGAGGTGGATTCCCTGAAATTTTAGGAAGTGATCTTTCTAAAAATCAACTTATGAAAAAATCAATAAAAAAATTATCTGAAGATAACTTTCCTATTTATGCCGAATGTGGTGGATTGATGTATTTGACTAAATCTATTACCAATAATAAAAAAAAATACAAAATGATTGGTTTGTTTGATGCTGAAACAGTAATGACAAAGAAAATGAGATTAAATTATACAAAAGGTAAATTTTCTAGTAAAAATATTTTATCCAACACTTTACATGGATTTCGTGGTCATGAATTTCATTATTCTCAATTACAATCTGTATCATCCGATTCACAATATGCTTTTGATTTGGATATTGGAGAAGGAATAAAAAATCATCAAGATGGATTAATTCAAAATAACACTCTTGCTTCATATGGTCATCTTTATTTTGATAGTTCTAATTATGCTGAAATTTTTGTAAAAAATTGTTTGAATGAATCACGTAGATAGTAATCTTACAAAATTGTATGTTGAATTATTTTTTCACAATTTATTGGCTAGTTTTAATTGAATAACTGTAACTAGACCAATTATTATCAATATGCTGCCAATTGCTAAAGAGTATTCAAACGCTGGATATGCAAAATAAATAATCAATACAGCAATACCCATTAGAAAAAATCCGGCTATTCCACCTATTGCTAAACTTGTCATCAATCTAAATTATAAAACCAACTTATTTTAAATTATTTTCATAAATTTTTTAGAATCTTCTTTAATTTGGTTTTTTCTTTCTTTTGACATATTTTTAATATTTGAAAATACTGTCCAAAGTCTTGGATTCTTTTTCAATTTTTCTTGATTATTTAAAAAAAAGTTCCAATAAAGATAATTAAAAGGACATGCATTTTTTCCATTTTTTGTTTTTACATCATATTCACAATTTTTACAATAGTCTGACATTTTATTGATATAATTCCCACTTGCAGCATATGGTTTAGAACCAAGAATTCCTCCATCTGCGTAAAGAATCATGCCATGCGTGTTAGGTAATTCAACCCATTCAAATGCATCAGCATATACAGACAGATACCAATTGCAAACTTGTTTAGGTTCAATTCCTGCAATCAATGCAAAATTTCCAGTAATCATTAATCTTTGAATATGATGTGCATATGCTTCTTGCTTTGTTTGATCAATACAACTTTTCATACAGTTCATTTTTGTTTTTCCAGTCCAGTAAAAATCTGGAAGTTTATTTTTTGCATTAAAAAAATTTGTTTGTGAATATTTTGGCATATAATGCCAGTAAACCCCTCTTACATATTCTCGCCATCCTACAATTTGTCTTACAAATCCTTCAATTGATTCAATTGGCAAATCTTTATTTTGTAAAACCTTTTGAATCACCTCCCGTGGATTTAACAATCCTATGTTTAGATAAACAGATAAAACTGAATGGTAGAGAAATTTTTCATTTTCTTTCATTGCATCTTCATATGGACCAAAAAATTCTAATCTATTTTTTATAAAATCCTCTAAACTTTTGATTGCATCCTCTTTAGTTGTTGCAAACCAAAATGGTTCCAAATCTCCAAAATGTTTTGTATATTTTTTTTCTAATTGTGATATTACACGTTTTGTAATTTTATCTGGTTTACAAATCATTGGAGTGGGAATTCTTGAATGATTTTTTGGTAGTCGTTTCCTATTTTTTATATCATAATTCCATTTTCCACCAATTGGTTTACCTTCATCATCGATTAGAATTTTGTACTTCTTTCTCATTTTTTGATAAAATAGTTCCATTTTGAGTTCTTTTCTTGAATTTGCCCAATCTGAAAACTCATCTATTTTACAAAAAAATCTTGAATCTTCTAAAATAGTCACAGGAATATTCAATACTTTCTTCCATTTTTTTACCTCGTCTAAAACTCGATATTCACTAGGATGCGTAATTTTGATAGATTTTGGATTAAATTTTTTGCATTGCATTTCTAATTCTTTTGTAAAATTTTCCTTTGATTTATCAAATTCAACATATGTTACATCAAATTTATTTTTTTTAAGTTCATTTGCAAAATGCCGCATTGCACTAAATATCAACACTAATTTTTTTTTGTGATGGTTTGCATAATCTATCTCATTTGAAACTTCCATCATCAAAATTTTATCTTCATTTTTTCTAATTTTTTCTAATGACGATATTTCAAGAGATAATTGATCTCCTAATATTATTATTAAATTACGGACCAAAGTTAATCATTTTTAATTAAATTTCTTAATTTATTACCCTTGTTCCAAATTACAAAACTTTTTGATAATTAATTAGATGACTCTGCTCTAATCAATTTGAAAATTGCGTTAATTATTGCTGAAGCTGATGAACTTCCTCCTTTTCTTCCTAAATTAGTAATGAATGGAGTTCCTTCCAACTTTGATAACTCTTCTTTTGATTCTGGTGCACAGATGAATCCAACTGGAATTCCTATGATTAACGCTGGTTTTACTATTCCTTCTTTTACCATTTCAATTACTTCCATTAAAGCAGTTGGTGCATTTCCTATTGCAACTATTCCTCCATCAATGTCATCCTTTGCAACTCTCATTGAAACTTGAGAACGTGTTTTACCTTCATGTTTAGCTTGTTCCATAATTTCTGGTTTGGATATGTTGCAAACTATGTTATTTCCAAAATCTTTTGGATTTTGTTTATTTAGACCACCTATCACTCCGTTTACATCTACTACAATACTACATCCATTTTTGAGAGCGTTCATACCACTTTCAATAGCATCTTTTTGAAAAATGAGCCTATTTTTATCTGCAAAATCAAAATCTGCGGTAGAATGAATAATTCTTCTTACAATTGGCCATTCTTTTTCATTATAATTATGTGAGCCAATTTCATCTTCAATCATTTTCATGCTAGCATCTTCAATTGATTGGCCTTTCTTAGTTTGCATTCTCTACTTCCTCTGCTCTTTCTAATATTAAATCTACCATTTTTTGATCTGTTCCAATATGTTTTGTAATATAGCTCTTGTCAATTTTAGAATTTTCTAATGCTGGGATTAAGTCATTATTGATATCTGTTTTTACATGTGCTCCTTCATGCAGAAAATAAAATACATTTACTAGAACATTTGGATTATTTTTTTCACAACTTTTTATTCCTTCAAAAATATCTGGTTGTTCTATTTCTAACCATGATCTACTTACATTTCTGTAATTATCTTTTAATTCCTTTACAATATAGTCTAGTGATCTTTGTGCATTAGGATCTACACTTCCATGACCAATGACCATAACATCTACATCTTTAGACTCAAGAGTAATTTGATTTTCTTTTAATGTTGAGTCTACCCTACTTTGAACTATTTCTACTAAAGTTTTATGCATCATCATTGGTTTAGTAACAAGAAATTTTATTTTAGTATCTTTTTGAAATTTCATTACATCTGTTACAGCATTTTTAACTTTTTTCCCTGGATATAGAAAATATGGAACTATTGTAAGTGTATCAATATCTTGTTTTAGAGATTTCTCAATCCCATCTTCAATATATGGTGGTTCTACTTCTAAAAAGCAATAATCAACAAAATTATAATCTCCTTTATCTCTAATTCCTTCACAAATAACTTCTAATTCTTCAGATGCCTCTCTTTGTCTACTTCCTCTATCAATTAGTAATATTCCCCTTTTCAATTTATTTTCCTCGCAATTGCTACTGTTAAATTTGGAGGGAATTTCTGCTTTTCTACAATTAATTCTCCTTTTGATACTTTAATTGCAGCAGCTTCAGAAACACTTGCTGTTCCTTCAAATGCTTTTACTGTGGTAGATGGATTTGGAGTAATAATTTCTGCAAGTTCTTCTCTATCAACATATTCTACAGGTACTTGCATTTCTTTTCCAAGATCTATTAATCCTTGAACATCTTCAGGTTTTTTTATTGAAACAAGCTTTGCAATGGATTTTGGACTTAAATTGAATTTTTTTAAACAATGATCTATTCCTTCTTTGATTGTATCCTTTGTTGTATCCCAATGCAATCCGATACCAATCACTAAACTTTGTGGACGATAAATTACAGATTCTTGAGATAATTCATTATCAATAACTGTGTCTGAAATTATAAGATGTGCTTTAGAATTTGATTTTTTTAAATCTTCTAAACTATCATAAATTGTAACATTTTTTGGTAATTGTTTATACCACTTTTGATCATTTGTTTGTTGAAAAACACCAATAGGTTCTGCATTTACCATATGTGCACTAATTTTAGTTACTGTTGTGTCATTGTCAATCTTCCAACCAAATTCTCTACCTACTAAATCAACTGCAATTGTTTTGTTTACATCTGCTGCAGTTGTAATTACAGGTAATGCATTTAATTTTTCAGAAATTTCTTGAGTTAATTCATTTGCTCCACCAATATGGCCAGATAAAACACTAATTACAAAATTTGTCTTATCATCAATTACAATTACTGCAGGATCTGTTTTCTTATCTTTCAAATGGGGTGCAATTAATCTAATAACTGCGCCTAAAGAAAAAAGGCAAATTAATGCATTGGAATTTTTAAAAAGTTCAATAATTTTATCTGATGTAGGCTCAGAATACCATGTAATACTATTATTTTGATTTGATAATTTGACTGGGGCAAAAATATCCCAATTTGGAAAAAGTTCTTTTAATTTTTCTCCAATATTAATACCATTTTTAGTAATTGCAAGAACTGATACTTTTTCCATAATCAAAACTTTTTAACTTTAATAAAATACCTTACTCTTGTGATTTTCTAGCAAGTATTTGTCCTTCAAAATCAAACAATACTACATCTATTGGAACTTTTTCCTCAGAATGTTTTCTCATGTGTTTGTAGGTTTCACTGCAAATTAGTTCAAAAAATCCAGAAATATTATTTTCTTTAATTATTTCTGAAACATGTCTAGCTGTATTTGCTTTTTTAATACTTGCAATAACTTTTTCATTTGCATTTGCTTTTTTTGCTAATTCTGATAAAAAGTTCATATCTACTTTTGATCCTTTGACATGAGTTTGTTTAACACCTGCTGCCATTTTTGCAAGTTTTCCAATAAACCCAACTACGTATGCTTTTCTAATATTTTTTCTGCCACACTGTTGTATTGTGTATCCTGAAAAATCTCCCATTTGTACGAAACAATGTATTGGTAAATCTACAATTTTTTTTGCATACTCCTCACTTCTACCACCAGTTGTTAATACTACGGTTTCATTTCCTGCCGCTATTGCAACATCTAAATTTTGTCTAATTGATGCTGCATATGATGCTGTAGAAAATGGAATTACAATTCCACTGGTTCCTAAAATTGAAATTCCATCCTTAATACCCAATCTAGGGTTATCTGTTTTTGGTGCTAATTCTTTTCCTTTTGGAACTGAAACTATAATTTTAATTCCTTTTTTATCAAGAATTTCTTTTCCAACTTCTCTTAAATTTTCATTAATCATTTTTTTAGGTACGGGATTAATTGCTGGTTTTCCTATTTCTAAACCCAATCCTTGTTTTGTAACAATTCCTACTCCTTCACCACCACCAATTTCAATTTCATTTACTTTATCTGTAAATGATAACTCAACAATTATTTCGGCACCATGAGTTACATCTGGATCGTCACCACCATTTTTTATAACACAACACTTTGCTTTTTCATTTTCAAATTCACAAGATTCTACTGGAATTTGGAGAAGTGATCTTCTAGGTAAAATAATATCTACATTTTGAATTTTTTTTTGGTCAATAATTGATAATAATGCAGCTTTTGCAGCAGCAGTTGCAGAACTTCCAGTCGTATACCCTGTTTTTAATTCCACCTTTTCTTCGACCATGACTGTTAGATTCATTTTCTAGTATTAACTCTTATTTCAAGAATTTTGAAATTCTCTGAATAGATTTAAAATTAAAAGTAAATTTAGATAATCATGGTTAAACGTATTCAAGTTGTTATTACTGGAGCAAATGGTTTTGTAGCAAAAAACCTTAGAAAATATTTATCTAAAAATAATATAGATTTAATTTCAATTTCACGAAGTGATTTTAAAGAATACAAAAATGAGTCTAAAATTATTTCAAAAAATTATGATGAAAAAATTATTTTGAATAAAATTAAAAATTCTGATGTAATAATTCATCTTGTAGGACTTGGAAAACAATCTGTTGATATTGATTATGAAATGATAAATGTTGAATTTACAAAACATATTGTAAATTTGGCTAAAAAAGCTAAAATTAAGAAAATTATCTATAACAGTGGTCTTGGAGTTTCAAGTAAAACTTCTGTGGGGTATTTTATTTCTAAATATAAAGCAGAAAAAATTATTAAAAATTCTGGTTTAAACTATACTATTTTTAGACCATCATACATTGTTGGGCAAGATGATTTATTTACAAAATTTTTAAAAAAACAGATTAAAATTAAAACAATTGAAATTCCAGGTTCTGGAAATTATTCTATTCAACCAATTTCTATTAATGATGTAGTAAAAATTATTTTTCAATCACTTGATGAAATTAAATTTAAAAATAAAATAATTGATCTTGTTGGTCCTGATTATCTTACATTTGAAAAATATGTAAAACTTTTTTCTAAAGGAACTCAAACAAAAATTAAAAAAATTAATTTAGAAAATGTATACTATGATGCAATAAATAATTCAAAATCTAATTTTGGAATAGATGATCTGAATATTCTAATTGGTGATTTTAAAGGAAATTATAATAAATTACACAAAATCACTCAAATTAAATTTGAATCTATTATAGAATTATTAAAGTCCGGCAGATTGCTTTAGTGTTTCTGCTTTGTCTGTTTTTTCCCAACTAAATTCAGGTTCATTTCTTCCAAAATGCCCATATGCTGCTGTTTTTTTATAAATTGGTCTTTTCAAATCTAATTCTGAAATAATACCTGATGGTTTCATATCAAAATTCTTTCTTACTAATTCTTCAATTTGATTTTCTGGAATTTTATTTGTTCCAAAAGTATTGACATATAGTGATACTGGTTCTGCCACACCTATTGCATATGCAAGTTGAACTTCACATCTATCTGCAAATTTAGCTGCTACAAGGTTTTTTGCAATATATCTGCACATGTAACATGCTGATCTATCTACTTTTGATGGATCCTTTCCTGAAAAAGCTCCCCCTCCATGTCTTCCAAATCCACCATAACTATCAACAATAATTTTTCTTCCAGTTAATCCAGCATCTCCATGTGGTCCACCAATTACAAATTTTCCTGTAGGATTAATGTGAATTTTAATTTCATCATTCCAAAGATTTCCTAAAACAGGTTTGATTACTTTATCAATAATTTCACTTGAAATTTTTTCTTGAGAAACTTCAGGTGCATGTTGTGTTGAGATAACAACTGTTTCAATTTTTGTTGGTTTGTTATCTTCATATTTTACTGAAACTTGAGATTTACCGTCTGGTCTAACCCATGATAATGTTTTATTTCTTCTAACTTGTGATAATTTTTGAATTAGTTTATGAGCTAATAATATTGGCATAGGCATCAATTCTTCTGTTTCATTTGTTGCATAACCAAACATTAATCCTTGATCTCCTGCACCTTGTTCTTTTTCTTCCGTAGCTGTAACTCCTTGACTAATATCTGGACTTTGTGAATGTAATCTCAAATCAACTTTACAAGTATCACCATCAAACATCAATTCTTTGTCATTATATCCAATATCTCTAATGGTTTTTCTAACTAATTCTTCTTGAGCTTTTTTATCAAAAACTGCTTTTGATGTAACTTCGCCAGATACTACAACAAAATCTGTAGTTACCATTGTTTCAACTGCCACTCTTGAATTTGGATCTTGTTTTAGATATTCGTCTAAAAATGCATCTGAAATATTATCGCATATTTTATCTGGATGACCTTCTGTTACTGATTCTGATGTAAATAGAAAAGTATTGGTCATAAAACCACCGTAATTTAATTAAAGTTCATTTTCTAATCTGATAAATAATACATTGTTTCCTCTAACGATTACTCTGCCGTAATTTGCAATAGTCTTACCGTCATGGATTTCTTCTGCATCAGTCATTATCAAATTCATATAAGAATCAACATTATCCATTTTACCTTTGTATTCAACTTCATTTTTTAATCTAACTGTAACTTTTTTCTTTGTGCTTTTTTGAAGAATTGTTAATGGTCTTTTTGCACTGTTTGTTTGGGACACTAAATGTTCACTTATTTTCAAAACTTCTTGTCTAGAATAAAAGCCTTGCCACGCTTGTAAAAATTGTAATTCTTTAAATTTTTTCTTTATTATCTATAAATTGTATAAATGATCTCAACAGGTTTACAAAAATTAGATAATTTTTTGTGTGGTGGAATTCCTAATGGAATTATTGTAGATATTTTTGGAGGTAATGGAACTGGAAAAACTCAATTACTATTACAATTATCAATTAATTCAATTAAAAATGGTGGCAATGTTTTATTCTTAGATACCACAGGTGGATTTAGACCTGAAAGAATATTAGAAATTCAAAAAAAATCTAATCTAGATGTTAATTTACTTGATAAAATCACTGTGTCTAGAATTACAAATACCTCTGAACAAATTAATACAATTAAAAGTTTAGAAAAGAATGATTTTTCTTTAATTGTAATTGATAATGTAACTGATTTATTTTCTTATGAATATAAAAATAATTCATCAATTTTTAAGAAAAATTCTTTATTTATGAAATATATGCGTGAATTATCTCTTTATGCAATTACTCATAAAATTCCTATAATAGTTACTAATATGATTAGAAACATGAATGATAAAGAAGTAGAAAACATGGCAAGTTCAATTGATCTTTTTACCCATATCAAAATTCATCTTTTTAGAAATTCATCAGTATTTACTGGAGAAATTTATTCACCCTTCAAAAAAGAATCTTTTTCTTATTTAATTACAACATCTGGTATATCTAGCGAAGATTTCTAATTTTTCTTAATAATTTTTGAATGAGCTGTTAAGAATAACTCTATTCTTCCTTCTCCATAATTATTTAATTTAGCATTTAATCCAGTAATGGAAATAATTTCTCCTAATTCACATTTATCAATTAATTTTCCTTGATTCCTCCACCCTTTAATCCAAATTTGACCTGAATCATCTTCAACAAACATTTCTGAAAGTGAAATTGATTCACCTGATTTAGTTTGGATTTCTTTTCTCTCGGGAACTTTAAGGACTATTGATTCAACACAATAAGTTCCATCTGCTTTTACATCACTAATTTTTGTTCTAATTTTAGATAATGATGGAATTGTTTCATCATTTTCTAATTTTCTTACAAATGAATTTTCATCTAATGTGACTGAATTACCATAAACTTTTGATGGCATACATTCAATGACATCACCTTCAACACAAATGCTTGTTGAATTTGAAAAATCACTGATATTGTAGATATTTTTTTGATTATCCACTGCTATTATCATATTTTTTCCAGTTTCTGTAATTGTAACTGATAAAATTCTTGCAACAATAGGTTCTGCTTCTTTTCCACCTTCAATTTCGATAATTGTTGCTTCATTCCCATGAATTTCTAATCCTTGGTTACCTGATTTTACTCGAACTCCAAGTAATTTTACATTTGCAGATTGTGAAATCATATTTGGAATTAATGATTCATCTTTACCCCAAAGAACTACTCTCATTGCAGATCCATCTTTTCCTTTTAGTCTCATTCTAAGTGCTGTACCAGGCTGACCTCTAGAATTGGTAAATTGCATTCCACTAATTATTCCATCAATAGTTCCTGAAATTACAAGATCTTTTTGCCCCTCTTGTAATTCACTAATGTCTTTTGTAATTTTATCAATCATTGGAATTTGACTTTCAGTATCTACAGTTTGAATATTTGATCCAGATCCAATGTTGATAGTTGGTGAACCATCTAAATCTGATTTTACATAAGCTTTTATGATTTTTATTAAATCTCCTGGTTTTAGATTTTCAATACCTGGTAGGCTTGCTTTTTCGTCCCATAACTTCACACTAGCTGTAGAACCAGAGTCATACACTGTCATTGTTCTTAAATCAAATGTTGATCCATCTTTTCTAGAAAATTGTTTTGTAGGTGAGAGATTCAATACTCTTGTTTCTAAAGAAATTTCTTTTGCTCCTGCATATAGATCCTTTAAGCTAATTTCAGCTTTTGAAGATTCTGTTAAAGTAACTCCATAATCCGATGCAATAAGAAATAACGCACCTTGATCTGTTAGATATCCTGCTCCTATTTTCTCTTTTTTTTCTACAATTTTTTCATCAATAATTTCTTTAGTTAATTCAGATTTTTGCTCTAATAATTTATCTATTAGATTTTGTGATTCTGACATTCAGTTTTCATAAACATACTGTATTAATAAAAATTTCATTGATTTCTAAATCAATTTTAATAAAATGATCGATTACTCTTGATTTTAAAATTTTAAAATTCATCTTTTCCAAAATTTTTAGACTATTTTTAATAAATTAATTCAAATCATTGAATAATTATCTCATTATAGCTCATTACCTAAATTAATAGGAAGATCGCAGTTTGATTATGTCCTGTATTGATGTTAATCATTTATCCAAATCATATGGGTCAATAAAGGCTGTAAACGATCTAATTTTATCTGTAAAAAAAGGTCAAGTTTTTGGATTTTTAGGACCTAATGGTGCAGGAAAATCTACAACGATTAAACTACTTACAACTTTGATAAAACCCACATCAGGTTCATTATCTATTTTAGGGATAGATGCAATTTCAAATCCATTAAAGATTCGTAGTAAAATTGGTGTTGTTTTACAACAACCTAGCTATGAGCCTACATTATCTGTTGAAAAATCTCTTGATAAATATGGGATGATGTGGAATATTTCAAAAACTGAGCGTAAAAAACGATTAGAACAACTTTTGAAAGATTTTGATTTAGTTGAAATTCGTAAAAAAAGAAATGAAGATCTCTCTATAGGTCAACGAAGGCGTGTACAAGTTGCACGTGAATTCATGCATGATATGGAACTTTTATTTTTAGATGAACCTACCGTTGGATTAGATCCTGAAGCCCGTAGGAAATTATTAGATTATTTAAAAAATAAAGTCAAAACAGGGTTAACAATTTTTTATACAACTCATATTTTATCTGAAGCTGAATACCTTTGTGATGAAATAGCTATTATTGATAAAGGAAAAATTATCACTGTTGATTCACCAGATGATTTAAAAAATCAATTTGGAAAAGAAAAAACAATCAAAATTCATTTATTAAAAAAACAATCAAACATTTCTTCGTTACTACTTGATATACCAGATTATGAAATTAATTTTGATACTGGAACTACAATTATTATTCATTCAGAACAATCTGAATTGATATTACTTAGAGTCTTGAAAATTCTTAATGAAAATAATATAGATATTGAAGACTTGTCTGCAGTACCAACAAATCTTGAAGACATATTTTTAAAAATGATGAGGGAAAATGCATCCAATAATTAGACTTGTTAATAGAAATCTAACGATTTCACTTAATCCAGGATTTTTAATTTGGCAAATCATTTTTCCTTTAATCTATATTTTTGTAGCAGGTTTTGCATATGGTCCATTAATTAATCAAGTTCCCTTTGGTGGTAAGGATCTTGATTATCCCGCATTTTTAGCATCTGGTATGATTGGATTTAATATAATGAATAGTACATTGATTTCTGGAATTTTAATTTGGAATGATAGAAGACATGGAATGTTTGAACAAATTATGTCTGGTCCATTTACTCGAAGTCACTATATTCTTAGTAATATATGCACTATAGGTATAATCGGACTTGTTAGCGCTTCTTTAATTGCTATTGTTGGATATCCTGTTATTTTTCAATCAGCTGAATTTTCATTAGTTACAATACCAATCATAATTTTTGGTGCAATTGTAGGTTCGGTTTTATTTGGCTCACTAGCCTCAATTATTTCTACTAGATTACGTTCAAGTGAAGGATTTAATGTAATTATTAACACTGTTTTTCTTTTCTTTGCTTTTGTTAGTTCAGCATTTTATCCAGCTGATACTGCTCCTGAACCATTACGTACGGCATTTTATCTTAACCCTTTAACATACCTTGTTGATATAATTCGAGCTGGTATTTTTGGAACGGTAACAGAATTTGTAATTTTAGAAATGATTATTCTTGCTGCACTTGCAACCATTCTTTTTATTATTGCATCAAAATTATTAACAAGATTAGACTTTTAAAAATTAAAATTATTTTTTAAATTCTTCGTACATTTCATTAATTTTTTTAATCATATCTAAATTTTCATATTCTATTAAATTTAAATTTGGTATTACACAGTGTCCTCCAATAATACCTGGAAACATTTTTGGTCTATTTCCTAAATTTTCATGAATCTCGTCAGCGAATTTCCATATTTCATCAAAATCTATATTTTCTTTTTCACAAATCATCTTAGTAATTTGAGCATAATTAATTAACCATCCATAATATGTTGTATCAACTAATATTTTTGCAAGTTCTGCAGTTTTTGTTGTAGACATCCAATCTACTTTCTCAAATCTACTTTCTAAATCCTTTTTTATTTTCAAATCTATTTCTTTTCCATCAAATGAAATAAATTTTGTATATTTTTTAATATCAGTTAAAAATCTTTTATGCACTCCACGAACAGGTGAAAATAAAATTGGTATTGATGATTTCTGTTGTATAGTTTTTGTAGTTCCTGGTTTTACAGTAGAATGAATTACAACCCCCTGTAAATTTTTTATTTTATCAATCCAGTTAAGAATAATATCTGAAAATTCTACTAGTTCTCCTGGTATGCATACATGAAGATATTCTGGATTTTTGATAACTTCATTTTCAGAAATTTTCTTACATTTTGAATTATCTGAATCGATTCCAACACAATCAAATTTTCTATCTACAAGTAAATCAAATAATGTACTTCCAACTTCCCCCATTCCTAAAATAATATCAGTCATTATGCCTAACTTGAGTAATTTTGATTATATTATCTTGCTATAGTTGTCATTGATTTTTAAATAAAGTAGCCCGGGCAAGACTCGAACTTGCGTCTCGGGCTTCAAAGGCCCAAATGCTTGACCGCTACACTACCGGGCTACTAAATCGAGCACTGCTATTCCCTTAATGAACTTTTTAATCCAATTTGACTCTTAAAAGCAAATTAGAATTAATTTTTGATTATTTTAATTAGTTTTTCGATAGGATCTTCCATTTCTTTAACAATTTTTTTTGCTATTTTTTGATTAGTATTGTTTTTTCTTTCAAAAATTTTCTTTATATGGTTTGAAATTTTATTTGGATTTGTTTCTCTTTTTACTAGATTTTTTTTAACTAAGAACTTTTCTACAATATTTGGTACTGCATTATATGATATTGTGGGAATTCCCATTAAAGCAGATTCTGCTGTCATAGTGCCTCCAGATCCTATAAAAATATCTGTATTTTTTAGTAAATATTTTCCATCAAATGACATTTTTATAATCTTTATATCATTTCCAATTACATTTTGTAAATTTTTAATTTGTTTAGTATATCTTCCTAAAACCACAATATTTTCATTTTTGTGATCCTTTACAATTTTTTGAAGTATTGGAATAGTTTTATTTGATTTTGATGTATATGCTGCTTCCTCTTCTTCCACTCTAATCAGAATATTTTTTTTACCATTTTTTTTAAATGGAGAGTTAATATTTTCATCAATTTTTCTTTGTATTGTTACCATTGCATCTATTGCTTTGTATTGTAAAATATTTTTTTCATTAATTCCATATTTAGAAAATTCTTTTTTTGCTATTATATCTGGAATTAGTAATTTTTGAATTATGGGCACTGTTAATTTCATTACTGCATTTGCATGGGGGGAATCGCAAAACATTATGTGTTTAATTCCTAATCCAAATGAAATTCTTGCTGCCTCAGGTGAGCCAAAACTAATTACTAATTCAGGTTCAAATTTCTTAATTTTATTTGATAATTTTTTTATTCTGTCAATACTGGCTGTAAGTTTGTTTGTTTTACTTATCCCACCATGTTTTCCAATAAAAATTAGGTCAAAATGACGTATTTTTGATAATTTAGAAACTTCATAATATTGCCTTGAAGTACATAAAACATGATGTTTTTCTCTTAATCTTTCGACTATTGGTTCAGAAAATAATAATTGTTTTGGTGTTAGAATATCAATCCATATTTTCAAGTATTCTTGATGATTACTGTACTTCAATAAGTTTTTCTTAGTCCATTATTACCTCTAATTGTATGTCAGGACCAAAAGTTGTTGTTTATGGACTTAGTACTGAAGGATATGCTCTTGCATCTCAAATGGCCATTAAAGGTGCTGATGTTTACATTATAGATGAATCCACTCCATCTGCCATATCTCTCAAAGCTGAAATTGCAAAAACTTACCCAAACGTCTCTTCATTAAAAGAGGATGAACCGTTATTATCTATGGAACCCATTGATGTTGCTATTTCTAAATCTCAATATCTTTTCTTTACTCCAAGAATTAGAAAAACAGGTCAAGACATTAAAACAGAAATTCATTCTAAGTTTAAAGATGCAGTAACATCATTAAAGAAAAATAGTTCAGTAATTTTTACACTACCCACTGGATTTGGAGGTAATAATGAAAATATTTCATTATTAGAACATGTAACGGGATTTCAAACTGGTAAAAATATTTCCTACTTTTATTATCCATTAGAAGATCTAAATCAACAACCAAAAATTATTGGTTCGTTTAATGGTAAAGAGGATTCAGTTCTTTCTGGTTTACTCACTACTAGTAAAAAGGAAAAATCTTTTGTAGCCCTTTCTTCATCTGAGCATTTTCATGCTATTGATGTTTTATCAAGATTTTCTAGCTTGTGTAGTGTTTTAGAGGTATGTAAATATGCACAAGATAAAATAACAAAAAATGATCTCTCCTCAAATGATTTTCAAGAAATATTTTTAGATAATATGATTAATAGTTTGTTTGATTTAAAATCATTAGGTTCATCATTTGAAGGTTCAAATTCATTAATGTATTTGATTAATGGAAGTGTAAAAGGTATTGATGGTTACATTAAAAGATTAATTGATGAAATTCGTGCAACATTAAAGAAAAATGATCTAAAAGCAAGTAGAACAAAAATTGCATTATCTTGGACACTTGATCAACATGCAATGCGTGGTGACAAAATCGAGATGCTTCAAATTTTAATTTCAAAATTGCGCGATTATATTGGAGATGTTGAAGCTTATGAAGATCCAGACTTTAATTTATTCCATAGTGATAAAACTACAATTATTGTAGCGTGTTCACAATTTGATTTTGATAATATTGTAAAAACTAAACAAGATTCTGATTTAATTATTGTAAAAACTAATCCGATATGCGAAACTATTCAATAATAGTATAAATTAGCTAAAAAATAATTCTGTTTACATTGTCCAATGAAAATAATCCAGATGAAATCTCTGTTGATGTTAATTCTGAAGATACAATTGAAACTAAAAATTCTCATGAGGAATCTGAACATACAGATGAAATTGAACAATCTTCTGAAGACTCATTAAAATTATTAGAATTAGAAAAACAAAAAACATCTCAATTAGAAGAAAAATTAAAACATGTATTAGCAGATTTCCAAAATCTTAGTAGAAAAACACAATCTGATATTGAACAAGGCGTTAATTCTAAAATTAATCAATTTATGTTAGATTTTATCAAAATTTATGATGACTTTATACGAGCTAAAGAAGTAATATCAGAAAGTAAAATTAATGCAGATGGTTTAAATTCGATTTTAAAAAATATGGAATCATTAATGGAAAAATATAATGTTACGCCTATTGAGGCATTGGGTGAAATTTTTGATCCAAACTTTCATGAAGCCATTTCTATAATCTCTGATCCTACATTAGATGATAATACTATCACTAAAGAGATCAGGAAGGGATATATTTCTCATGAGAGGATCATAAGACCTACGCTAGTAGAAATTTCAAAAAAAGAGGATAATGATAAAAATGACTAAAATTATTGGGATTGACTTAGGAACAAGTAATTCTGCTGCAGCAGTTGTTATGGGTGGAAAACCAACTATTATTCCAGCTGCTGAAGGAGCAACTGTTGGCGGTAAAGCATTTCCATCTGTTGTTGCATTTAGTAAAGATGGTGAACTTTTAGTTGGTGAGCCTGCTAGAAGACAAGCTGTTACAAATCCAGATAATACTATTGTTGCTGCTAAAAGAAAAATGGGTTCTGATGAAACTTTTAAAATTTTAGATAAACAATACAAACCTCAACAAATTTCTGCATTTATTCTTCAAAAAATTAAAAAAGATGCAGAAGCATTTGTTGGAGAGCCAATTGAGAAGGTAGTAATCACTGTTCCTGCATATTTTGATGATAATCAACGTCAAGCTACTAAAGATGCTGGAACTATTGCTGGTCTTGATGTTGTTAGAATTATTAATGAACCAACTGCAGCATCCTTAGCATTTGGATTAGATAAAGCTAAACAAGATATGAAAATACTTGTTTTCGATTTTGGTGGCGGTACATTAGATGTTACTATAATGGAAATGGGTGGTGGTGTCTTTGAAGTACTAAGTACATCTGGAGATACTAAATTAGGTGGCACAGATATGGATAAAGTTCTAATTGATTATGTTGTAGACGAATTCAAGAAAAAGGAAGGTGTTGATCTAACTTCTGATACAACTGCCATGACAAGAATTAGAGAAGCTTGTGAAAAAGCTAAAATTGAATTATCAACAGTTATGGAAACTGATATTAATTTACCATTCATTGCACATGATCCTTCAGCAGGTGCTAAAAATCTTGAATTAAGAATTACACGAGCAAAATTAGATGAATTAATTGGACCAATTGTTGACAGATGTAAGCCTTCAATACTAAAAGCATTAGAAGATGCCAAGTTATCAAATTCTGACATTAATAAAATTGTCATGGTAGGTGGCCCAACCAGAATTCCTTTAGTCAAAAAATTTGTTAGTGAAGTTATTGGTCAAGAAACTGAATCTGGTGTTGATCCAATGGAAGCAGTTGCAATGGGAGCTGCAATTCAGGCTGGAATTATTGCTGGTGATGTTACCAGTGACATAGTTTTACTAGATGTAACACCTCTAACATTAGGAATCGAAACCTTAGGTGGTGTAAGAGAACCATTAATTGAAAGAAATACTACTATTCCAACTTCTAAAGGTAAAGTTTTCACAACTGCTGCAGATAATCAAACTGCTGTAACCATTCATGTTGTTCAAGGAGAAAGACCTATGGCAACTGACAATGTTTCTCTAGGAAGCTTTAATCTTACTGATCTACCGCCTGCTCCAAGAGGAGTTCCACAAATAGAAGTTAAATTTGATATTGATGCAAATGGAATTATTAATGTTACAGCAAAAGATCTTGGTACACAAAAAGAAGCAAAAATTACTATTGAATCAAATTCAAAATTATCTCCAGAAGAAATTGAAAAATTAAAAGAAGATGCTGAAAAGTTTTCTGATGAAGATAAAGTAAAGAAAGAAAAAATTGATCTTAAAAATGAAGCAGAGAGTTATATCTATACTACTGAAAAATTAGTAAATCATGATTTAAAAGATAAAATTTCACAAGAACAGGGAATTAAAATCACTGATGCCGTAAAAGAAGTAAAAGAAGTTTTAGATAAGGAACCATCTGAATTAAAACCTAAACTCGAAGCACTTCAATCTCTAGT
>JAONKT010000040.1 GCA_028377625.1 Candidatus Nitrosopumilus sp.
GCCTTGACTGGGGTTACTAAATCAATCCAATACGAAGAAAGCCTAGGAGTTAAAAATGGAATTTGAATTACGTTCAAATTTCTATTAAGAATAGAAGAATACAATCGCATTAATTGTTCATATGTCATAATATCAGGTCCGCCAATTTCCAGAATTTTTCCTGCAGTTTCAGAATTTTTCATTGCGCCTATCAAATAGTCAACTACATTATCAACGGCAATAGGTTGTGTTTGGGATTTAACCCATTTTGGACAAACCATCAAAGGTAATCTTTCAACAAGATATCTAAGCATAGCATAAGACCCACCTTCAGCACCAACGATAACTGATGCTCGTATTTCAGTAACAGGGATATCCCCACTTGCCAAAATCTTGCCTACATCATGTCTACTTTTCATATGTGTTGATAATTCTAAACCTTCGTTAACCAATCCACCCAAGTATATGATTCTCTTTACACCAGACGCAGTTGCAGCCTTTAAAAAATTTTCAGCCTGTTGTTTTTCCCTATTTGCAAATTCAGCCCATTCCTTTTTTGAGCCTTCCATGGAATGAAGTAAATAAAATGCAGTTTCAATGCCATCTGTAGCAGCAATTAAAGAGTTGACATCAAACGCATCAGCTTGAACACGTTTAACAGTTTCAGTTCCAGGATATTTTGATCTGGACATTGCAGTAGTTGTAAATCCAGAATCAGTTAATTTTTTCAAAAGTTTTTTCCCAATAAAACCACTAGCACCAGTTACCAAGATATCATACGGTTTTGTTTGAGTAGCCATTTCAGACAATCTTAGAACACATCACTTAATTTTTTCAATTTTCTTAAATCAGTAATTTCAATGTTACTACTTCTAGTTACAATTTTTGCAAGTTTAGGGTTTGCTTTTTCACCTAATTTCAATACTATATCACCTTTGAAACGTACTTCTACAGTTGTTTTTTTCTTTGCTAAATCTTTTGCAAGTTCTTTTGCCTCAGAAAGTTGTTTTAAAAATCCAGGCATCTTATTAATTTCAATTGGAATATCAATTATATCAATAATTTTTGTACTTCCTTCAACACGAAAATTAATTGTGGGTTCATCATCACATGTGATACTTAATTTTCCTTTATCTAGATAAGATAAAAAATTAGCGGGTAGATCAAAGTCTTTCATTGTCAACCACACTCTATTTTTCTTTTGCTGTAATGGTTAGTTTTCCACTAAGGGAAACTGTACCAGTTGGGACAACTTGCTTATCTTTCATAATCTTACCAGCCATTTCTAGATTGTCAAACTCATAAGTAATTGCGGCGTGTTTTTGTGTAAGCTTGTCAAAGATTTCTGCAAGTAGGTTAGCCCATTCTTGTTCTTCTGTTCCTGCCATGATGAAGATTTTTGATTTATGATATTTAACAGACTATGATGATTGATACTAGTGCTAAGAAATTATGTTTCAGATACATTGGCACTAGTAGAAATGGTTACCATTAGTTAAATATCTAAAATATTACAAAGTTTAATGGTCTACATTAGGGCTAAAAAAGTAAAATCAGATCAATATCTGTATTTAGTCAAAAGTGTATGGGATTCAAAAAAAAGAACATCAAAACAAGAAATTGTGAAATATCTAGGCAAGGCCTCAGAGGTAGTAAAAGATGATATTCCAGTTGAGTTTAGAAATGATGCAAAAATTTTATCAGTTCTAGCATCTTACAATCCAGAAGACATAGAGAAAAGAGAAGACGCCACAAAAAGATCCAAACAGCAATTATTTAAAAAATTAACAGATGGGAATCTAGAAGAATGTATTAAAATTTACAAAAATTATGTTGAAATATTCAACATACATGATTTCTTTGACAAAATTCTACGACCAGTGATGTCAAAAATAGGCGAAGATTGGCAAAAAGGAAGATTGGCAATTGCAACTGAACACGTAGCAAGTAATGTAGCGCAAACATTAGTCAAAATCATAATGGAGCAAGTTTCAGGTTCTGGAAATAAAAAGAAGATTATGCTTTGTGTACCAGTAGGAGAAGAGCATCATATCGGATGCGATGTTCTTGAAACATATCTAACATTAAAGGGGTTCAAAGTTTTCAATATGGGTACATCGATTCCAACAGAATCAATAATGGAGTTTATCAAAATGAAAAAACCAGATGTGGTGCTAATTTCAATCACAATCCAAGATAATGTATCAGCAGGACAAAGGTTAGCTAAAAAAATTAGAGAGCAAAGCAAAATACCAATTTTAGTGGGAGGCCATGCATTACAAATTAAAAATCCTCCAAAATTTGAAGGTAATGTGATAGGAGATACGAGTTTAGATGAAATTCCAAAGATTTTAAGAAAAATACCTCTAACTAATTAAGAATCTAGAAAAGATTCAATCTTTGGACTACATAAAATGGAACTGTGTGCAGCAGAATCAGTACCTATCCCATAACTAACTGTAGAATCACCGACAAAAAACAAACCATCAATTCCAGGAATTTGATGAGGCATTTTAGATTTCCAAACTTTTCCAGGCTCCTTTACCACAGATTCGACTAATTTCCATGCCATAGGTCGCTCCCAAAGTAAGGATGAATCAAATTTTGGATAAATTGAAGATATTTCTTGTTTCATTTTAGATACAATATTTTTAATTTTTTCCGAATCTTCAGTTTCTGAAGGGAGCACAGGAGTTCCTGCAATTATCAAATGCTCACCAGGAGGGGAAACAGAGGGAGTAATGTTAGATATGAAAAATATTCCCTTAGTTACATAATCATTTCCTACAGGAAATACAACTTGACGAGTGTCTATCTGAGAATCAAGTGCAAAATGAACTTCAACTACCGAAGTCGTTTTATTCAATTTATCAATTTTTTGTACAAATTTTCTATCAATTATATTTTCATCAAACAGTTGATTTAATGCAGTGTATGCAGGATAAGAAATAACTACCGAATTTGTTGGAATAACTTTTTCAGAATTTAAAGAATCAGTAACAACTATACCAGTTACTTTAGAATTTTCAATAATCACTTTCTTCACAGATTGTTTTGTTTGAATTTCACCACCATTTTCTAAAATATAATCTCCAAGAACATGACATATGGAATCATAACCACCACCATCAGGATATGCAAATTCACTGGTTCCCCCCTTAAACGGATTAGCTCTAATTATAGTTCTAGCAAATTCTCCCAAAGAAATGTGATCAGCAGTATCTGCAAAGGCTAACATGCATACTGCTTCAAAAAATGCATTAGTGTCATGATCTAAATTATGTGTAATATTTGTTAATGGAATTTCATCCCACAATTCAGTTTTTTCAATAGACGAAAATGCTAAAGGCAGTAATAATTTTAACAATCTAATTCTACTTTTGAATGGGATTAGAGATAGTTTAAGCAAATCAACCATCCCTTTAGGATAAATATGAAAACCAGTGTCAGCATAAAATGCAATGTCATCAACTTTTGCAAGTTTTAATCTGGATTCAATTCCCAAATTTTTTAAAATAGTAAAAATAGCAGATTTCTTGTAAAAAGGCATTATGTGGAATCCATTATCAAGTACGTGGTTTCTATACTGCATGGATGCAGTTCTACCACCCAGTTTACCAGATTTTTCTAAAACCAATACGTGATGACCTTTGTTTGCCAGTAAGGATCCAGTTGTTAAACCACCCACACCAGCGCCAATTATGATGGTAGGAATCGACATGACTAAATTTTGTGATTTTTCTATTTAATAGAGGCTAACTTAATTCAATAGTGCTAACTGGGATAAAATTAATTTGATTGAGAATAAGACTCAGCAGAAATAATGAATTCAGACATGACAGAATTCATTTTTTTAATAAGTAAAATCTTCAAAAAGGGAATTAATCTCAAAAACCCATTTAATTTTAAATCAACGATGATAGAG
>JAONKT010000041.1 GCA_028377625.1 Candidatus Nitrosopumilus sp.
AAAAATTTTAATAAAAATTAAAAATAAACAATCAAAAAGAAATTCATTAAAAATTTTTACTTCTGGTAACGTAATTGATTTGAAAAATAAACTAAATAAAATTGGTATTAATAATAAAATAAATTATTTATCTACTTAGTTTTAGCTTTTCTAAAACCATGGGTAAATGTTTTGTCATAAAGTTTTGAGTACTCATAAGATTTTGGTTTTATTACATCACCGATAATTACAATAGCAGTCATTGTAATTTTTTCAGCTTTTACTTTACTTGCAATGTCTGTTAGTGTTCCAATAATTATTTTTTGATCTTTTCTACTTGCTCTATAAACAACTGCAACAGGTGTAGTTTTTTTATATCCACCTTCAATTGCTTCTTTTGAAATTTTATTTAATAAATGAACACTAAGATAAAAAATTAATGTTGCTTGATGTTTTGCAAGTTCAGAAATTTGTTCTCTTTTAGGAACTTTGGTTCTTGCTTCTGCTCTTGTAATTATCATTGTTTGAGTAACTCCGGGTAATGTTAATTGAGTTCCAAGTGCTGCAGCTGAGGCTAGAAAAGATGTTACGCCAGGCACAACAGTAGATTCTATTCCTTTTTTTTCTAGATTATCAATTTGTTCTCTAATTGCACCATAAATTGCTGGATCACCATCATGTAATCTAACAACTAGTTTGTCTTTTTTTGCATTTTTGTATAATAAATCAAAAATTTCTTCTCTAACTAATTTTGCAGCATCATGAAGTTTTCCTTTTTTACATAATTTCAAAATAGGTTCAGGAATTAATGAACCAGAATAAACTACAACATCAGCTTTTTGAATTAATTTTTTTGCTTTTACTGTAATTAATTCAGGATCACCAGGACCACAACCAACAAAAAATACGTTAGACACGTTTTACCACCAAAATTGAAAAATATTTTGTAGTTAAGGAATCATCATTTACTTCACCTAATTTCATTGTTCTAACAATTTCATTTTCAGTACCCAAATCTTGTCCAATTGCAAAAAGGGAGTCATCAGGAAAACCAGATTCTTTTAACACTTCAATTACTTTATCAAAATATCTTCCATCTTTTAAAAATATCATTGATTCAGAATGTTTTGCAATTTCTTTAACACTTGATAAATCATAACATGATGGAATAATTGCAACTTTTTCAGCACCCTCTGCAACACTGACACCAACTTTTGATGCAAATGAAAATATCGATACAATACCTGGTACTACACTAATGTTCATATCAGGATATTTTTCTGTCAAATCTCTGTGCATGTAGATCCATGTACTGTAAAGATATGGATCACCTACTGTAAGATACACAACGTTTTTTCCTTTCAAAACAGTTTCAGCCATTATTTTGGCATTTTTTTTCCAAGATGCTTCTAAAATATCTTTATCTTTAGTCATTGGAAAAATTAGTTTAATGATTTCTTGATTTTTTGATTTATCAATAATAGATGAAACTACAGATAATGCAATGCTGGGTCGTGTTTCTTTAGAAGCTGGGCACATGATAATATCAGCATTTTGAATTGCGTTTACTGCTTTTACTGTAAGAAGTTCTACATCTCCAGGGCCTACTCCAATTCCAATTAATCCAGGCATGATTTTCATGCCTTTTTACCCAATTAAAAGTCTAGATTACGTATTGCCAAATAAAATGAACAACTTTGCTCCTCTTCACTCGCCTTAACTTATGAAATTATGCTGATTTTAGATTCTCTTTCTAATTCCAAGTACAACAATAGCTGGAACTGCAAGATATATTCCAAGATTCAATACAATTACTGAAATTCCGATACTCAAAACTTCAGATTCTGATTCTGCATTTTCCATTAAAGATAATGTGGAAATCATTGGAGTGATTGCAAGTTTGACTGCTTCCTTAAAGTATGGATTTTCACGTTCCATGTCTGCAATTGTTGGAGAGAATGAATAGTAAATCTCATTGAATGTTCCCATAAATGTGGTTCCTGATTCTGTGTTTAGTAGTTGATTATCTCTTAGTTCTCTGAGTTGTTGAACTTGGGGTGCCATTTCAGAACCGTATGCTGCAGTAGCTATGAGACAACCTCCACCTTCTTCTTCAGTAGATTTTTCATTTGAAACTGCTTCAGTTTGAGTTACTCTATCATCAGACAAAGTAACAGGTTCATTAATTGTAAATGATTCTTTTACACATACATCATATTCAGGTGCACAAACTTCCAGATTCCAATTTCCATAAACTAAATTATTTGTAAAATAAATTTTGTTGTCCACAATGTATGCAGGTTTACTTGTATCTACACTCCCAGGATAATTTCCAAGTGAACCATCAGGTTTTGTAGTTTTAAATGTAATTTCAGTAGATGCAGGTGCATCACCAGTTACGCGGTATCTAGTATAATCTGCATCTTCATAAATTTCTAAACTGTTAATTGTTAATGGAGTTACTTTTTCTATGCCTTCTTCAGATGCATGTACTTCTTGTATTATGATTGTTCCAATTATGGCAACTGCCATTATTGCAATAATGAATATAGATTTCAATATCATTCTACATAATATGCCATATTTATGAAATTGATTAATTCCTAGGCACGAGATTGTTTAAGAAATCAATTCGGTTATAGATTAAATTTTAGTAGCAGATATGATAGTTACTGGATTTCTAGCCAACATCATAGTACCAGTAGTAGTTTTCCTACTCTTAGAAATGGTAACTTGAGTGATGTCAATAGAATCAAACTTCAATTTATCAAGAATTTGTAATACTGAGTAGAGTGTTTCAATTAATATAATTCCAATTACAATCCTACCTCCAGATTTTAGTTTATCTTCAGAAAGCTTAACTATTTCTGCAGTGTCACCACCTGTTCCTCCAATAAAAATAACATCAGCTTCTTCAAGATCTAAGATTTTTTCTTTAGCATTACCAAAAATTACAGAAACATTAGAAAGATTAAATTTTTTTAAATTCTTTTTAGTTAATTCTACAGCATTCTCATCATAATCAATTGCTAAAACTTTTCCATAGGATTCAATTTGAAATGCTGCTTCAACAGAAATTGAGCCACTACCACAACCAATATCATAAACAGTTTGACCTGGATTTAATCTTGCTTTACTAAGTTGTATTGCTCTTACTTCTTCTTTTGTAATTGGAACCTTTTCTGCACGTTCAAAATTTTCGTCAGGTATTCCGGGTGTTTTATAATTCCACATAAATTATCTACCTATATTTTATAACTTAATTATAAATTAATTCCAGCAGACCCGTCAGGAAGATGTACTAGTGTATAACTAACAATCCATGAAAATAGATACAAAAATACATAGCTTCCAATACCTTGTGTAACAATTTTCTTTCTATCTGATGGTGGTAATTGCATATTCATTCCTTTTGCAACAATAATTGAAGCAAAGAAGATAATTATCATAAATGCAATTGATGCCCATCACCTTCAATTCCTTCAAAAATGAATGTCGTTGCAATACCTGCAATTATTCCTAAAGCAATTCTCATCCAAAATAATGTAGATAATTTCTTATCTTTTGCACTTTTTGCTGCATC
>JAONKT010000042.1 GCA_028377625.1 Candidatus Nitrosopumilus sp.
CTTGGTGGAGATCAAGCTGAGCCAATCACTTTTGGTGACATGGAAGTAACTGTAAGAACACAACTAGATCCATCTGATATTACAGTTGGGTATCTTGATCCTACAAATATGCAAATTCGTTTTTTTGACACACTAACAGATACGAATCTTGACAAGGTAACATACAGAGTGGAGCTTTGGCAAAGTGGAGAACTTTTAGCTCGAAATCTATTTTATGATAATGATGGAAGATTAGATGTAAAAATTAAACCACAACTTGGATGTGATAAAGATCCAATTGAAACTTGTACAATTTATGGTGGTTCACAACATGCTAGTGCTCCTGGTGCATTATTTGTTCAAGGAGCTGAATGTAGTGATGAAAATTTGGACATATGTGGAAGACCATCGATGACTGGTCCTATATTCATTAAAGGTGGACTGTATAAGATTACTGTAGATATTGAAGCAGCTACTAGTCCTCGAAGTGTATTAGCTGAGAGATTAACTTATGAAACTTTTGTTAGTATTGCACAAGAACAAGATTTCTTTTTGAAAACAGCAAATGCTGAACAAGTTCCTGTTGTTGTAAAAACATACTATGATGAAGTTGATAATTTTGCATTTGATACATCTGATAATTCAATTTCATTTGATATGCCATTTGATTGGAGTCCAGATTATGTTGATTTAGTACAAGTCGTACATGAAGAAATTAGAGTTCCAAAAACATTTGCACCTTATGGCGAAGGAAAACAATTCAAAGGATTCGTTAATGGTATCGAAATTGATCAAAGAGCAATACTCAATGACCCTTACACTTCTGATGAAACAAATATCGTTCATTTTTTAATTTCTAAAAATGAATTAGTAAACATTAATGCCAAATTAGGTCCAAATAATTTTGATAACCGTCAAATAGATTTCAAATTAGTTCCATTAGATGAAGTTGAAAGAAGCTCAACAGAATTTTATCTTGTAGATACTAAAAATTATGAAAAAACTCTAACAACTGTAAATATTTCATGGGATGGACAGTATGGCGCAAATCAAGATGTTCCTTTTGAATTTACATTTTTCAATGAAAATGGAGGCCTTATCAAAGATGTAAGATACACTTACGTTGCTTTAGATGAATTTGATAATGAAATAGCTAGATATGATGGCGATGATTCAGTTAATCCCGGAATAGTTTCAACTGAAGGAATTGATATTCAAAATATCTATATTCCGTCTCAAGGTCCTATCCGTTTTGATATTCTAGTTTATGGAACTGGCTTGGATTATGATCCAACTTACTCTGGAATTGGGTCTACTATAATCGAACTTGGTCCTGGAACTACAAAAGCCACAATTGCTAAGGAATCAGTAATTTTAGAAACACCTTCAATCCCATCATGGATTAAAAACAACGCAGGCTGGTGGGCTGATGGTACCATTGATGATAATTCATTTGTTCAAGGAATTCAATTTTTAGTCAAAGAAAATATATTAAAAATCCCATCAACTACACAAGGAATTAGTTCTGGAAATGATGTTCCATCTTGGGTAAAGAATAATGCAGGCTGGTGGGCAGAAGGAACAATTGATGATGCTGCTTTCATTCAAGGAGTTCAATTTTTAATCAAAGAAGGAATTTTGAGGGTTCAATAATAGATTTTTAAATAAATTCAGAGAGAGATTAACATGAAAGACATCAATGATATAATGCCAAAAGTACCTAACATGAAATGGGGAGCACTAATGAACAAGCCTCCAACTAATGAAAAATTTGAACAAATGAATAAAATTTTTCCAGACAATGGCAAATGGCATACTGTATTTGAAGAAAAAAATTCAATTACTATTGATGGAAAAGAAGTTCTAAAGAAAGATCCAAACAAGTGGACATAGATTGAAAAATTTATTATTAATTTTATTTCTAATATTTTCTTGTGGGTTTCTAATTAATTTTAATGATGTATATGGTCATGGTGTTGGTAGTGAAATCTTCCCACCAGTAGAACTAAATGGTAAATTAGTAAGTGTAGAAGTTTCATCTTCTACAAAAGATGATCTAAAAAATGATGATCAACAAATTTCTATTTCTCTAATTGATTTTGATTCTAAAATTACATTACGTGATGTTACATTTTTAATTAAATCAGAACGTGGTGAACAATTTCTTTTTGAAAAAGAATTTAAAGCTGATAATGGGTTTCTAGTTTTTAATTTTGTATCTGAAGACACTGATTCAATTATTATTAATGAAAAAGATAGTGGCGAAGATTTTTTTGCATCATTATTAGGTCTTGAAAGTAGATTAATTGATGTTAAAGGACCAAAACTTAGTGAAGGAGGATTATACAAATTAGACATTAGTATAATTACTGCTAATGGGTATTCTGAAAAATTGGAAACCCCTCTTGTTTTCAATGCAGGAATTTCTATTGCACAGACAACTAAACATGAGTTTATCGAACCAGATTTTGGTAATCAAAATATTCAAGTAGTCACATATTATGATGAAATTTCTAATTTTCAGTATGAACCAGAACTAAAACAAATTAGTTATTTTATGCCGTTTGAGTGGACTACTTCAAACATTGAACAAACAACAGTTGTACATCAAGAAATTATTATTCCAAAAGAATTTGGTGCACTTCTTTTATCTGGATTTTCAATGTCTGTAAATGGAATTGAATTATCTAATGATATAGTTAATGTTGATGACTTTTTTACTGAAGGTCGTGTTGTTCATTTTATAATTTTTGCAATAGTTGTAATTTTTAATTTGTCTTCAGTAGAATATGGTCGTGGGAGTGTACGATCAAAGTATTCAGCATAGATATTGTCTCCAGGAACTGCTTTTAATTCAACGGCAGAACCTCCACTTTTATAATATAATTCTCTGACTGTGGATTCTCGTCTATCAGGATCTATGAATGTAATTTTTACAGGGTAATCTCCGTGCATTTGAGGAGTTCCTCTATAGTTTGGTTTCCAATATGCATCAACTTCAACGCCACCTTGATCTGTATCAGAGTAGATATGAATTGTATATCCTGTTCGTTTATCAAATGGATATCTTAAACCGTCTAAATCCTTAATTGTGACTTTACCTGAATCTTCCATCGTATATTCATCTTTATCAAAAACTAAATCAGCAATTCGCCAAGTGTGTGTTGCAGTTTTAGTCATTATTTTATTTTCAGCATATTCAAAACTCATTGTAACAGCGCCATCTTGTCCTGCTTCAACTCCTAGAACACCATCATCAAGTGTTCCTTGTGCTTTCCAAGCATTACCTTCACATCTATCACCGCCATACATCACTACACCATCATCATTAACTGTTGTAGAAAATCCACGAAGTTTGATTGAACCATAAAACAATCCATGATCACGTCCCGTTTCAATAAATGGATTACATTTAGAATCAGAATCTGAACGTGCTTCACCATCTCTAGAATAAGCTTTGATTAAACCTTCTCCACCTGTAGAATCCTTTCCTAGTTCGTCAATTTTGTGGTCATCAGCATTAAATCCTGGAGCCCAAAGTAATACGTAAATTCTACT
>JAONKT010000043.1 GCA_028377625.1 Candidatus Nitrosopumilus sp.
AAAAGGTGATGTGGAAAATAATGGTTCCTATTTTTATAATTTAATAGATTTTCGAGATTTATGATGCATTATTCTTTTATTATTCATTTGGGGTTTGTAAATTAATGCAAATTGGTATTTACGGTTCTGGAACATCTGAATCTGCATCAAAAATTATTAAAAAAATTTTAAATGATTCTGATATTGAATCTTTTAACATTACAAAATCCAAAAATAAACCTGCAGATTGTATTATTGTTTTAGGGGGGGATAAAGGAGTTCGAAATTATTTCCATAGAACTTTTGATGCAACTTCTCCTGTATTGGGAATTAATGAAGGTGAATCTAGTGGATTTTTGGCTCAAATTGAATTGAGAGAATTTTCTTCATATGTTGATATTTTAAAAAAACAAAATTTCAGCATTGAGGAAGTTCCTAGACTTGGTGTAAAGATTGATGGAAAAAATGTTTATCCCGTTCTAAATGATGTTGCTGTTTTTTCATCAAAAAGTGCAATGTTGATGGAACATACTTTACGTGTTAATGGTGATGAGGTATGGCATGATAATGGGGATGGAATAATTGTTTCTACTCCAATTGGCTCTTCTGCATATTCAATGTCTGTTGGTGGACCTGTTTTGTTTCAAGATTCTGCTGTTTTTGAAATTATTTCAGTAAATTCTCTAGATGTCACTAGAAGACCAATAATTGTTTCCAATGCTAGCTTTATTGAAATTGATGATATTTCTGCTAGATTACATTGTGAAGTTGTTTTAGATGGATTGGATAGGTATAAAGTTAAAAAAACTGTTGAATGTTCTAAATTTATTCCTCCTGCAAAAATTATTCGTCTAAAAAAAGATACCACTGGAATTTCTGCATTAGCTAAAAAAGTTCATCTTGCTGAAGATTTACTTAGCATGCCTCCAAGTTCCAAATTATTGTTAAAGACATTGGAATATGAGGGAGAATTAACCCAAAAAGATTTGGCAAACAAAACATTACTTCCTGATCGTACTGTTAGATTGGCATTAAGTCATCTGCTAAAAAAAGGCTATGTCAAAAAGAAAGTTTCGATTAGAGATGCTAGACAAAAAATTTATGAAATTTCTAAAATTGAATAACCTCTAGATTATTTTTCTGCTGCTGCCTTGATGAATGCTGAAAATGATTCTTCTGGAAATCCTGGTCTACTGTTAAATTCTGGATGAAATTGCACACCTAGGTAAAATTTGTGGCTAGGGATTTCTAACATTTCCATTCTTTTACCATTATCACTATCTGCAGTAAATATCAGTCCATTCTTTTCAAATTCTGGTATGTATTCTTTGTTAATTTCATATCTGTGTCTATGACGTTTATTGATTTTTCTTGAACAATAAATTTTTTCAGCATTTGTATCTGGTTTAATTATCACTTCGTTTGCACCTAATCTGAGTGATCCTCCCATATCTGAAACATTTTTTTGTTCTGGTAGCAAATCTACTAGGGGGTTTTTTGTTTCAGCATTAATTTCTGTAGAGTTTGCATCATCTAACTTCATTACACTTCTTCCAAATGCAATTGCTGCTAATTGGAATCCAAAACATATTCCAAGATATGGTATGTTTTCCTCTCTAGCATAATTTGCAGTTTGAATAATTCCTTCTGATCCTCTAGTTCCAAATCCTCCTGGAACTAAAATTCCATCATAATTTCCAAGTTGATTATAATTTGTAATTGATTCTGAGTCAATCCAATCAATGTCAATTGATTTTCCAATTGCTGCCCCTGCATGTTTTAATGCATGATTGACACTGACATAACTGTCTGCAAGTGTCACATATTTCCCTACCATTGCAATTTTTATTTTTTGATCGTCGTGATTAACCATATTATTTGCAATATTATTCCATTTGTCCCAATTAGCTGATGCATTGACCATTCCAACTTTTCCAAACTTTGTAAAAATTGAGTCCATGATTCCTTGATCATATAGCATCTGAGGAACCTCAAAAATTGATTTTGCATCATGGCATGATAAGACATCATTTGGAGTCACATTGGTAAACATTGCAATTTTTGTTTTTGTTTTTTCTTCAAGTGGCATAGTACATCTAACTGCTAAAAAGTCTGCTTGAATTCCTATTCTTCTTAATTCTTGTACGCTGTGTTGTGTGGGTTTTGTCTTTTGTTCTCCTACCACATCTAACGATGGTGCTAATGTTACGTGAACAAAAATTACTCCTTGAGGCCCTTCTTCCACTTTCATTTGTCTTAATGCTTCTAAAAATGGCAATGATTCAATATCTCCTACAGTTCCCCCACATTCAACAATTAAGAAATCTAATTTTTCATCTTCTGCCACTTTTCTAATTCTATTTTTAATTTCATCTGTTACATGTGGAATTATTTGTACACATGCACCCAAATACTCTCCTTTTCGTTCTGCTTCTATCACTGATGAATAAACCTGAGCCGTTGTAATGTTGTGATCTTTTGAGATATCTTGATTTAGAAATCTTTCATAATTTCCAATATCCATATCACATTCACCTCCGTCTTCTGTAACGAAAACTTCTCCATGTGCTACTGGATTCATTGTCCCTGCATCATAATTTAGATATGGATCTATTTTGATACATGATACTTTTTGATCTGATAACTGTAATAATTTTGCAATTGATGATGTTGTAACTCCTTTTCCAAGTCCGGACATTACTCCGCCTGTGACAAAAATAAACTTCGTCTGCACATTATTGTAATAAACATCTAGTTTTTGTATGTTTTGACCTGTACTGACTACTAGAATTTTGTTTGCTTCTTTAGACTTTTTGTGAATGTTGTGATTTTTGATTCAAGATCAGTTGAATTTGTTTTTTCAATTAATTTCAAATATGCACTACCTACAATCACTGCATCTGCTCCTGCTTTGATGTATTTTTTTACATCCTCAGGTGTCGATACTCCAAATCCAATTCCTACTGGAATTTTTCCCTTGGTTTGATTTTTTACATTTTTGATAGCTTTTAATGTATAATTTTTGATACCTGTTTTTACTCCTGTAGTTCCAAATACTGCAACAAGATACAAAAATCCACTGGATGCTTTGGCAATTTTATCTATTCTGGTTTTTGTTGTATTTGGTGAAATCAAAAATATTGTATCTGCATTGTTTTTTGCAGCTTTGAGGTAATCCTTTGATTCTTCAATGGACATGTCTGGTAGAATGAATCCGTCAATACCTGCTATTTTTGCATCTTTGATGAATTTTTCATACCCCATACGATGTAGAATATTGGTATATGTCATAAGAACAAGTGGAATTTCAGTTTCTTTTCTAATTTTTTTTACGATATTAAAAAACTTTGAAACATTCGTTCCTTTTTCCAATGATACAGTACTTGCATTTTGAATTACTGGACCATCAGCTAAAGGATCTGAAAACGGAAATCCTAATT
>JAONKT010000044.1 GCA_028377625.1 Candidatus Nitrosopumilus sp.
TTCAAATAATTTTGAAAAGAAAATATCAAAAGATGAATTTAATTTAACAGATAACCCACACATGCCAGAAGGTATTGGAACAAAAGCAATAGATGACGAAGGAGTAAAAACTAAAAAAAATAAATTGATAGAAAATGGGATTTTTAAAAATAATTTTTCAGATCTATATGATAGTTATAAAGAAGGAGAAAAACAATCTTCAGGAAATGCAATACGGATGGGTTCACCCATGGGAAGAAGTGCAGAACCAATTCCAATTTCAGCACCACATAATTTAGTAATTACACCAGGTAGTAAATCACAAGAAGAAATTATTAAAGATACAAAACACGGATTATTAATTGGAAGACTATGGTACACATATGCAGTAAATCCAATTAAAGGAGATTTCTCGTGTACTGCGAGAAGTGGAATCAGAATAATTGAAAATGGAAAAATAATAGGACCAGGAAAATCAATAAGAATAATACACAACCTTCCAACATTATTAAAAAATATTTCAGATATTGGAACTGATCAAAAAAGAGTCATGCAATGGGCATCATTACCATCAATTACACCATCAATTAAAGTTGAAAATATGGCAGTGAATTCAATTTAAAATCACAGATATAGGCACAAATTATTTAAAAAATGTGGTTACCAGGTACAAAACATATCCAGTGGCCAAAATTACTCCCATTGTTCGATTAATTATATGGGTTTTCAAACCAATCAATAATGAAATACTAAAGATAATCATTATTGCATAATCCACATAAACATCAGCAGTAATCAAAACACCACCAAGAGCTGCACCAACCCCCATAATCATTAAAATATTATAGATATTACTTCCAATAATATTTCCAATTCCAATATCACTATGCCCCTTACGAATTGCAATTATAGAAGTTATTAATTCTGGAAGAGATGTTCCAATTGCAATCACAGTCAGTCCAATAATTTTTTCAGATAAACCAAATTCAGTTGCAATAACTACAGCATTATCAACTGTAAGTATAGCCCCAACATATAAAACAATAATACCAATTCCAATGAACCCAATAGATTTCAGATAAATATTATTATTTTTATTATCATCAGAATCATCCGTATCTTGTTCTCTTTGTTTTAATGCACTTCTAAAAGTATAGACTGCAAAAATACCCAATCCAACAAGAAGTATAGCACCATCAGATTGAGAAATTTCACCATCAACAGAAAGTAGAACAATTAATGCAGAAACACCCAACATTATTGGAATTTCTTTTCTTAAAACAGATTTTTGAACTGCAAGTGGAACAAGAATTGCGGCAACACCGATGACCATTCCAACATTAGCAATATTACTCCCAATAATATTTCCCAAAATAATTGCACTATGATCTCCAGCAGCTGCAATACTTGCAGCAAGTTCCGGGGTGGATGTACCATATGCAACAATAGTCATGCCAATTACAAGATTACTAATACGAAATTTTTTAGCAATTGCCACACCACCGCTAACTAACCAATTTCCACCAAAACATAGCATTACTAATCCAATTAACAATAGCACTGCACTCAGGATCACTTCCATAATCAAATTTTAGATAGTGGTTGTTTAAAGGAGATGATTCACTATAATTTTACAAGTTTACCAATTCAAGTTAAGTTCAAAAAGATCAAAAATTACTCAAATAGTACAATTATTCATGCCAAAATACAAAATTAGGTGTAAAAAAACTACTTAGAAAGATCAAAAATAAACAAGTCAAAGACTAATAAGGTAATGTACCGTACCATACAGTATAATGAAAGCAAGACTAACTTATGTCCCATTAGAAGTGGCAGAACAATTTGAAGACTTCATCATAGAAAGAGAAGAACAAGTTCTAGATGCAGTAAAAGCAAGAACCAGAGATTTCAGCACGTTATCTTTGTTAAAGTTGTTATATCAACTCAAAGGAAATCCAATGACATTTTCACATCTATATTCCAAATCAAAAATTAGAATGAAAAGGTCATTTTTGAATTACCTACATCTTTGTGTAGATTATAACTTCATTGAAAAAGAAGCAGTTGGACCAAATGTAATCTATACAATTACAGATAAAGGAAGATTGATGTTAAATCTATTTATGCAAAAAAGTAATTAGACAGATATATCGATGCAAACTGTGCAAAAAGGATTTCCAGAAGCTGAAATATTTACAACTAAAAAAACAGAGTTAAAAAGTCCAATAATTTTTGCAGGATTTGTTGGTGCAGGGTTAGTAGGACCTTTAGCAATTAATCATATAATTACAGAATTAAAAATGACAGAAATTGCAGTAATGAGATCAAAATATCTTCCACCGTCAACAGTATTCATGAGAGGTAGACTACGTCATCCGTTTAGATTTTATGCAAATCCAGAAGGAACAATTTGTGCAATAATTTGTGAAATTACATTAAGAATGGAAGGATTGTATTCATTAGTATCATCAATTTTAGATTGGGCAGAAAATAATGGTTCAAAAGAAATAGTGATTTTAGATGGAGTTGCAAGCACAGAACACGATGATAAAGCATATTGTGCAGCAGAAGAGGACTTGGTCAGAACAATGGCAGATAAAGATATCAGTTTAATTCCTCAAGGATTCATCACAGGAATTCCAGGAGGCATACTAAACGAGTGCTTAGTAAGAAAAATTCAAGGGTTAACATTATTGGCAAAAGCCAATAAAATAGAGCCTGATTCAGGAGCAGCTGCAACATTAATTGAAGCATTAAACAGATTCTATGAAATGGAAATCAATACAGCAGAACTTCAAAAAGAAAAAGAAAGGATCCATTCAGAATTCAGTGAATTATCGCAGAAATATGTAGAACATAGAGAAGAGATATCTGGAATGTATATGTGATCGAAGTGGCAGGCAAATTCTTTTATTAATAATAAATGCGGAACAAACTATGGCTTTAACATACAAAAAAGCAGGGGTAGATATTTCAAAAATCAAACAAAGCCAGAAAGCAATTGGAAAATTAATTACATCAACTCATAAACTTCAAAAGAAAGCAAAGATGGCTCACGGATTTGGACATTATGCAGGAATTGTAGAAATCCCAGGAGGAAAAATGTTAGCAACACATACCGATGGAGTAGGAACCAAAGTAGTAATTGCAAACATGATGAAAAAATACAACACAATAGGAATTGATTGTGTTGCAATGAATGTAAACGACATAATTTGTATTGGGGCAACACCAATATCATTTGTAGATTACATTGCTGCAAATAAAAACGACGTAACAATATTTAAAAAAATTGTAGAAGGATTAGTAAAAGGAGCAAAAAAATCTTTGATGCCAATTGTTGGCGGAGAAACTGCAATTATGCCAGACGTAATTGA
>JAONKT010000045.1 GCA_028377625.1 Candidatus Nitrosopumilus sp.
TTTGTTTAGATTTACGTACACTCTCTTTGGTTTCAGATGAATGAATTGCTCGGAGTTTTTTTGTTTTTGAATATGAGGTTAAGACCGAATTACTATGCTCATTTGCACCACTAATACCAATTCCATCACATATTTTGAGTAAAGAAGGAAGTTCATGAAGTTTTTCTTTTGGAAAAGAAATATTTTTTTTGATTTCTGAAGAATTTTGATGAAAATCAAGTCGTCCTAGAATAATTGAACGTATTGGAGTCTCTTCAGACACTTTTTTGAGTAAAACTGATCCATCTAATCCACCCTCTCTAAAATCAACAAATGTAGTTATGCCTTTTTGAATCATAGAATGACAAGTATTTTTCATAAATATAGAAAGATTTTCTTTTGATGTGTTTTTTAGTATTTTAGATTTAATTCCAAACATTGGGTGAATTTTTTGATTAACTGTACTGTTTAATGTAATATCTTTTCCAATTGAATCAGCAATATGTGTATGAGCATTTATGAATCCAGGAATTAATAATAAACCTTCACAATTAATTATATTTTTTTTTGAATCAGGTTTAATATTAGAATTAATTTTTTGAAATTTTCCATCTTTAATCTGAATATCTATATTTGAAACAAAATCTAAATTTTCACCAATTAATGCACTGATATTTTTTAATAACATTATAATTCATATACATCAGGTTTTTGTTTTCCTGAATCTCGTATGGCACGTATAGTATCAAGAGATTTTGTGGCTAATTTAGCTGCATCCCTACTGGTTTTAGCATTTCCAATGCCACAATTCAAAGAAATTTGTTCATCATGTTTAATCATATTAATAAAATTTTGAACAGAATTTTTTGCATCATCGCTTGCAATTACCATATAATTATCACCTCCCAAGAAAAATGAAAGAGAATTTTTTTCAATAAAATATCTACCAATTTTTGAATGTAATTCAAAAACTTTTAATGAAATTTCATATGGAGAATTATCTTCTCTTTTTGATTTAAGATCATCAACATCTAAATGCATTATTGAAACATTAAACTTTAAACTACTATCAATGAATCCATAGATACTATGTTCTTCATTTAATATTACACTATTTTGTTTAGCATCATATGCTTTTAGATTAGCATCAAATGGAGATTCCCCATATCCAATTGAAATAGTTAAACTAATTTCAAATGATTCTTTAAGTGATTTTTGAATTTCAATATGATCTTCTAAACTAAGACCATTTGATACAACAAAAAATTCGTCAGATTTATTTAAAAATACTAAACAATTTTTTGCAGAAAATAATTTTTGCAATTGTTTGTAAAGAGAAGCCTGTAGCATCTGTAATTCATGTTCTCTATCACTACCTAATGTTAAAGTCCAAGGCCCATATTCAGTAATTTTTAAGATACTTAATTGGATCATTCTTAAATTTTTTCCAATTCTTTAGAAATTGTAACAAGTGCTTCGATAGCTCGTTCTGCAACAGGTCTAATTCGGGCATAAGCATGTCTTTCTTGCATTCCAGGTCCAGTTATTCCAAGAGAAACAGGTTTTTGATATTTTAGTGATAAATCAGTTAAGGATCTAGCTGCAGCATGAGAAATCACTTCATCATGTTTAGTTTGTCCTTTTATTATAGCACCCAAAGTTGCAACACCTTCAACTTCTTGATTTTGTAACAATTTATCTACAATTATAGGCATATCATAGGCTCCAGGAACCTTGCAAACATGAGAAATTGTTAATTGCATAGAATCTGCTTTTTCTTTTGCAACTTCTAACATGCGGGATGTTATCTCCTCATTAAATTCTGAAACTACAATGGCTATATTCAAAATTAATTCACCTTAGCATATTCCAAAAGTTCTTTTCCATCAATTAATGGAATTCCATTTTGTTTTCCAAATTTTTCTGCTTTGTCAACAGATAATGCAGTATAGGTTTCTGCATCCATCATTTCACAAATAGCTGTTACTGGGGTCAATCCTGCAGTCTTAGCCAAATATACAGACATTTCTGTATGTCCTTGACGTGATGCTACTAATCCTTCGGATGCAATCAATAAAGGAACATGTCCTGGAGTTTTAAATGAAGATGAGAATTTTTTCTGTTTATTTTCAACTTTAAAAATATTAGCCATTTCCAAAATTGTTAATGCTCTATCTTTATCTGTGATTCCTGTGTAAGTTTGATAATGATTTACAGATAATGTAAAAGTTGGATAATCACCATAAGGAGCTAACCCCATTATCATTTCTTTATTTGACATAGATGAACTTGCAAGTATATCATGCATATATTGCAATTCAAGAGATTTTGCAAAATTATTTTCAAGAGCAATACAAAGTAATCCACCTGCATTTTGTCTCATTCGTGCAACATGTTCAGGAGTGATGAATTCTGCTGCTACAACCATATCAATTTCATTTTCACGTCCTGCTGAATCAAATAATAATACAAATTCTCCACGTTTAAGAGATTCAAGTCCAGTTTCGAGTGACATATACAAAAATAATTTCAATCTAGGTATATAGTTTACTAAAAAATGAGTAATTACCACTATTATGGTAGATTATTACCCTTGTTTTAAAATATACTTACCGAGAATGTCAGTTTCAATATTAACCTTATCTCCAACTTTCTTGGTATGAAAATTTGTAATTTCAATAGTATGAGGAATCAAAGAAACAGATGCTAATGTTTTTTTTATGTCTACAACAGTTAGACTAATTCCATCAATAGCAATAGAACCTTTCTTAACAACATATTTTGCTAAATTTTTTGGAACTTCAAAATAAACTTGAACCTCCTTAGGTTTTTTTAGAATTTTTTTAATTACTCCAACACCATCAACATGTCCTAAAACAAAATGGCCCTCTAATCTATCACCAGCCTTTAAACTTCGTTCAATGTTTACCACTCCACCAACTTTTAGATTTCCAAGATCAGTTTTTTTTGTTGTCTCCTCAATCATTTCAAAAATACATTTTGATTTTGATAGTTTTGTTGCAGTAAGACATACACCATTAAGTGCTACACTTTGTCCAATTTTTAACCCCTTCACTTGTTTACCTAAATCAATAGTCATCTCAATAGCACTT
>JAONKT010000046.1 GCA_028377625.1 Candidatus Nitrosopumilus sp.
ATCCTATTGTGTATAATGTACAAATTTCTACTTCAGATAATGCATTGCCTGGAACATACAAAATTTTACTTGGCGCACAATCCTCTGATGTTACAATTAGTAAATTTCTTACAGTGATAATCGAGTGATACCTGAAATTGATTCTAAAATAGGAATCTCTCTCTATACTACAAAATTTTCTGGTATTGGTGGAAAAATTCGAATTTATCCTGAAGATTTTGAGGTATCTGAATTAATTTCTAAACGTGCAACAAATTCAATTACTGATGAAAGTGGTTATGCTGTTTACAAATTACAAAAGAAAAAAATTGATACTAATCATGCATTATCTGGCATATTTCGTAAAACAGGTGTCAGGTTAAAGTCTCTTGGTCTGAAAGATGCTTCTGCTGTTACTGAACAATTTGTTGGTTCCCCTCATAAGGGTAAACCTATTGATGATTTTTCTACTGAAAAATATTCCCTTAGAAAAATTGGATTTACAAAAAAACCATTGTCTAAAAAAGATATGATTGGTAATAATTTTAAAATTCAAATTTCTGATTGTTCTGATGATTTATCTTCTTTTACTGAACATAATCGTATTTTAAATTTCTATGGATATCAGAGATTTGGTTCAAAAAGACCTGTTACTCATTTAATTGGTAAGGCTATTTTGCAAAGAAATTTTGATATGGCTGTTGAACTGATTCTGTCATTTACATCTTCATATGATTCTACAGAAAATACTGAAATTCGAAATAAATTATCTGATAAAATTAACTATAAAAAATATTATGATAAAGTACCATCTCAAATGGATATAGAGAAAATTGTTTTAAAAGAAATGATTGAACATGATGATTCAATTCGTGCTATACGTGCAATTCCTTTATCTTTACGAAGATTTTACATTCAAGCTTATCAATCATTCATTTTTAATCAATCTCTTAGTTCTGCATTTTTGGATGGAGAGAATTTATTTGAATCTCAATCTGGTGATGTTTGTTATGATTCTAAAAGCATAATTGGTAAATTCAAAGATGGTGTTGAACAATATCTTTCATTACCTTTTGTTGGTTATTCTTATTATAAAAAAACAAGATTTAATCCTCAAATTTCTAAAATTTTAATTCAAGAAGAAATTACCCCAAAAGATTTTTTCATTAAAGAAATGCAGGAAGTTAGTAGCGAAGGTGGATTTCGACAAGCTGCAATTCATTGCTCCGATTACGTTTCCCATGACAATCATGTTGAATTTTCTTTATCTCGTGGTTCCTTTGCAACAATTCTGTTGAGAGAAATAATGAAACCATCTAATCCGATTGAATCTGGTTTTTAACCTGTTATTTTTTTAATATTTTTAATACACTGCCAATTCCAATTATGATTATTCCTCCTACCATTATCTGAATTCCATATGTGATCCAATCTGGATTGGCATACATGAAAGATGATTCTGGACCTACTATTGATTGTCCTTGAAGATCAAAAATTAAACCAAAAATGAATGAAATTATGCCAATTCCAATAATTGGATATCCTTTACTCATGACTATTGTAGTAAATTTCTATTAAAAAGGGTAAAGAGAATTGATACTTTGAGCAAATCATTTTCGGATTCTGTCTTTAATCATTTTCTCATGACTACATAAAATGTACGACTGGAATGGACAATCTGAATCCTCTGGACACAAATATCTTGGATTGATTTTATTTTCCTCCTCTGCTTTATTGGCTCTTTTGTTATTCCTTATCTTTCATCCTCAAATTGATGCTATTAATCGAGAATCTCCTATTTTAATCAATTTGATGTTTCTTCCTGCAATGGCTGTTGGATTTCTTTATGGAATTAAAATTACTAAGCGAGCTGTAAATCCTTCTGAAATTCGTAGTCCGATAAAAAGATCAATCGTAAAAATATTTTTATTCTTTTTTGTAATGGGTGGAATGTTTAGTTCTGTAAATTTTGCAATTAATGGTGGAAGTGTAATGCCTGATGTGTCTATTTTCGAAGATGGATTATTGACATGGGTACAAACATTTGTTGTGGCTAACGGTGGTGCTACTTTTCTTATTATTTCTAGTATTATGCTGATGGCTGCTGCTACAAAAAGAATTGTAGGTTTAGATTCTGGATTTTTAAATAGACTTGTGTCTTCTGCCAGTACCTTTGTTTTTGTTACTGTTCTTGCTTTAAGTTTTACAAAATCTGATCCTACTTCTTCTGGTATATTCTTGTATACTTTTTACCAGGCTGGTATTGTAGGTGGTGCATTTTATGCCATGAATCGATTGACTAAAGATAAGAATATGGTATCTGATTTTGCAAATGGGTATTAGTTTATTTTTTCATAAACATTCTTAATTTCTACTAAATTCATATATTTTTATGGGATTTCTTGATAAAATTAAAAAAAATATTGAATTAAAGCAAAGTATGCCAAAACTTGACTCTATTAAAAAAACTGAGAAGAAAATTTTAGAATTAAAAAATATATCCGAATTAAATCCTACTAATTCAAAAATTTTAATTGAATTGTATGCTTGTTATGTTGAAATTTCTGATCTAGAAAATAAAGTTCAATGCTTAAAAAAATTATGTGATATTTCTCCTAATGAT
>JAONKT010000047.1 GCA_028377625.1 Candidatus Nitrosopumilus sp.
CAAAAATGTCTAGACGAAGCAGAAATGCCTGCAATTTATTTTACTTTAGATGAAATTGCTAAAAAAATAAAATCATCACCGCCAAAATTAGAAAAAATAATTTTAAATTTAAAAGATAGTGGCTTTACATCAAGTACAACATCATTTAATCCGACAGGATTTAAAACTAATGCAAACATAAATCAAATAATTAAAATTTTTTAATTTATCCAGTGAAACCCATACATACACAGTACAGCTCACTACTTTGTTTTCTACTAGCATCAGGTTTTGTAAGATTTATTCTAGCAAATTTTTTCTTAACATAGTCTCTAAACTCCAAAGAGTATTCACCGTCAAATACTTTAAACACAGCATTTCCTCTATGAGCTAAAACTTTATCCATGATTTTAGTGCAATCATAATTAAGAGAAATTTGTCTAGCATGATCTACAGACCAATTTCCAGTAACCTGAGGTGAAAGATCACAAATAACAGCACCAACTTTACGCCCAAAATAAGATAAAACATCATCAACTAAATGTTCATTCTCGATATTATCTCTGACAATATGAGCACCAGGAATTTCTTCAACATATGATAAATCAACACCCATAACTTTTCCTTGATTTCCAACTAGTTTTACAGCAACCTGAGTCCAACCACCAGGAGCACATCCAAGATCTAATACATAAAATCCGGGTCCAATTAAACGGTAAGATTGATTGAGTTCTTTTAACTTAAATGCAGATCTTGCTCTAAAACCTTGTTCGTGAGCTAATCTTCTATAATGATCTTTACGTGCATCTGCTAATTTCATTTGGCCTTCGAAGGTTTTTTGTATTCAGCAATTACCCAATCTTCAATTAGTTGACAAGTTTTTGGGCTTATTTCACCATCTAGCGAACATTTTTGTTCAACAGTACAAACCAAACAAGGAGAATTTTCAATGGACTGAGTACTGATAGGAGTTTTCTTTAAAATTAATTTGTATGTCCAACGATCATTTTCAAGTAATTTTTCTCTATTGATAGTCCCCATTCGTTCAAGTTTTAATGATAATCTAGAACCATCACGACTTGAAAGTTTAAGTTTTTTCCACAATTCACTTTGTAACATTCCATCAGATTCACGCTCTGCCAAAATATCACATATCTTGTTTGTGAGTCTTTCCATGTCTACTTTTTCAATTTGGAAATTTTCAATTTCTGCTTCAGTTAATTGTTCTTCTAATTCATCCTCAACGGTTCTTTCAGCAATTCTTTTTTGTTCTTCTAATTCTTTTTTAGTTAATTTTTTTGGTTTTGGTGGTTTTGTCTCAGCTTTTTTGGTTACTTTTTTAGCTGGTTTTGTCTCAGCTTTTTTGGTTACTTTTTTAGCTGGTTTTGCCTCTAGAATTTTTGTTTTCTTTTTTAATTCTGCAATTTCTAATCTAATTTTTTCTGCTTTATCCATTACTGTCATTTAATCACCATACGTTTTAAAGTCAATTGATTACTTTTGATACAAGAAATCATTCCTATTTAACAGTAAATATTCCAGTAGTAGAGATATTTTGGAGATCCTTTGAAACCATCTCTGCAGTTAATTTGTATGAACCAGGAACATCAATTATTTTGGAAAAAGTATCGTCAACAGGCAATAGGTTAGATTCATTCTCAAAACATTGGTTAAAGAAACCTCCCTGAGATACTGCATCACTTTTTCCAGTATGATGAATAGTTAGATACAGATCTCCACAACTAAACGAGGAATTACTAACTTGAACTTGAACTTCTATTGGTTCTGAAATAAGATATTGACTTGAAAGTCCAATAATTGTCAGAGTAGAATCATGTGAAGAGCCATGTGAAGAGTTTTCTGAAGACATAGGCCACATATTCAATTCTCTATCAGGTTTTTGAAGAATATCATACATTACTACTGAACCAGTAACGATTGTGAAAATTATAGGTAAAACAAATACAACAATTAGTCTTGAAGATACCATTTTGTAATAAATCGACAATTCCCTTATATCTATTTAGCAAAAATTGAGTTTAAGACTACAATCTGACGAATAAGTTAAAACGTATCCGTGTAAATATCGCTATATGCGACTTAGAAAATTCAGGGTTAGAGCATATCGATGCATTCATGATTCTGGGGAGATTACCGTAGGAGATCTAGCAGCATTTGTAGGAAGAAATGAAAGTGGAAAAACAACCATCCTCCAAGCACTTACATTACTAAATAGAGATGAAACTATCTCGGACTTAGATCTTTGTGATGAAATGTCTGAAGAACTCAAAGAGGAAATAAAACTTGCCGAGGGAGAATTTGAATTAAACGAATATGAAACAGAAATTTTAAAAGATAAATTTCCAGAATTGTCAGAAATTAAAAAAATTAAATTATTCAGAACAAACAGACATGCAAAAGTACAATACGAATTTGAAGATACAGAACTTAGTGAAGTTAATGATGAAGGTCTTAATTCATGGGAAAATTTTACAAAAGAAATTTTTGAATTTTTA
>JAONKT010000048.1 GCA_028377625.1 Candidatus Nitrosopumilus sp.
GAATGCTGAACCAGATTCTGTGTTCATTAATTGATTGTCACGAATTTCTCTAAGCATTTGAACTTGTGGTGCTAGTTCTGAGCCGTATGCTGCAGTAGCTATGAGACAACCTCCACCTTCTTCAGATGATTCTTGAGGTGCTGTTGTTGGTTCTTCTGCAACTACAACTTTCTTTTCTCCAACTGTTTTATCAACAACAACTAAAGCAAATTCAGTTTCTTGTCCAGTATTTCTAATATTTTCAAATTTAATTACTGTAGGTCCTGTTTGATCTTCAGAAAAAGTAAATTTCTCAAAATCTCCACCTACTGCCGCATTATCTGATACACGATGAATTTCTTCATTATTTTGCATAATTACAAATGTGTAATCAGAGAGTCTCATAGGGGAATCAGTGTAACTATCCCTAATTGTAAAAACAAAATTTGTAGGAACTCCAGCTTCAATATCTTTAGGATCCCAGGCAAGATTTACTTTGAATTCTTCACTTTCACTATAAGCAATTAGTGGAAATTTAGTTTCTTGACTAGCAGATAATTTAAACACAATATTGTCTGGTAGTGGTTGTTCTGATTCTCTCATTTCATTTTTTAAATATCGTAAGTGATCTTGTAATAAAACAAAATGAACCGTACGATCGTTGTCATATGTATAATCATCAACGGTTACTGAAGATTTGAATAGTTTGATATCGTTAACATAGCCAACATAGCTGGGACTCAAAAATTCAGCAAAATCTTTTGGAAAATGTGTTTCCACATGTACAACAGATACGTGAGACATTTTAGTTTCATTCCAATCAAATGGCATCTCAAATGTTACTTCTTTAACATTAGAATCATAATTGAAATTTGATATTGAATCAAAATATGATTTTGTACTAAATTCTACGTCTTGATTATTTTGATCTTTTTGTGGAAAAGATACTGATTCAACTATAGTCAAATCAGCCTCATACACTCCAGAGTTTTCAATTACATTTGTAGGCTCATCAATAGTTCGTACCTCAATTTCAAAAGTGTACAACCCACCTGAATTAAACAAAGGACCTGTAATTTCTACAGGATTTGATTCAGTACCACTCCAGGCTCCAAGTAAGGAGTCTTGCTGGCCAATAATTGTAATATCTCCATTATCAGTTGGATTTACAATAATTGGTAAAACTCCATTTTCAGTAAAAAAGTAATTTCTTAAAATCATTTCATCATTGTAAAAGATTCCAATTAGATATGTAACGTTCTTTGCAGTTTCATCAGTTTCATTGTCTGTTGCAGTGATTGTAATTTTTTCTTGAGGATTTTCAAAATACATAGGCATTTCAATAGAAACTGAAATTTGTTTTTCTTGAATACTAATTGAAGAAATTGTATCAATTCCTAAACCATGACCATAAACACTACTAGCTGGAAAAAGCAAGCAAAAAATCATTGAAAAAATTAAAACTTTTGTTATTGACAACATTATTTTCAATATACAGGCCTATTTTACTGTCAGTAATTCCTTAGTTTTCTCAATTAAATCATCAATTGTAGGTGCCTCTAAGAGTGGTTGAAGTTCATTAGGATCTTTTGCACCAAGTGCAGCAAGAGAATAGATGTAATCAATTGTTGGAGTATCACTGTTAAGATAGTACTGGTCTAAAACATGATCAAGTGCATGAGAATCTACAATTTGAGGTAATGCTTGATGGATGATTTTATTTTTCCATAATTCAATTAATGCCTTCCATCTAACCAAAGAAATATTTTCATCAATTTCAGGAATCATTTCTACTTCAGCTTGTATGTACATTTTTTCTTGAGTACCAATTTCCTCATGAATTTTTGAAACCTCCTGATGGCCTTCAACTGAAAGTGGATCATAGTTTGTAGGTTGAGAAATAGCAGGTGGAATAATTTTTTTTATTTTAAATGAATTTCTACCCATTGTTTCAATATGGAGTTGTAATCCATCAAGTTCAACATCTTCACATTTACTAATTTTAGCAATAGTTCCTATCATTTTTGGTGAGTTCCATCCATTAACAGAATTTTGCTCATCTATCAAACAAACACCAAATTGCCCATCTCCAAGCATACAGTCATCAACTAGTTGTTTGTAACGTGGCTCAAAAATTCTAAGTGGAAGTTCTTGTCTTGGAAATAAGACCAAATCTAAAGGAAAAATTGGAATAATTTTTGTTTCTGTCATTGAATCATCTTTTATGGTTTCTAAATATATGGAATACGGAAATTTGGAAAATTAAAACCCATTTTCATTTAATATCAAACCCAATAAAGCGGCACGAGTATGTTTTCCATATTCAGCCTGTTGAAAATATTTAGCATTTTTTGTTTTGTCAACTTCAGTGGAAATTTCATCAATTCTAGGCAATGGATGTAAAATTATTGAATCATCTTTCATTTGGTTAACAATATCTAGTCCAACAACGTAACTACCCTTTACTTTGAGATATTCT
>JAONKT010000049.1 GCA_028377625.1 Candidatus Nitrosopumilus sp.
GGATCTGTATTTGTAATTCTTGATGATAATTGATTTGATGTTGATCTAATTCTAACTGTAACTCTGTGTCCTATTGTTGGTGCGACTACTATTTCGGTATCTGGTACTGAAAATTTTATTTTTTGTTCTAATTCTCTTGCAATTCCATCTGCATCATCTTTTTCAATTTGCCTACCTGCCCTTCTATCTGTAATTACTTCTTCTTCATTTAATGTTGAGTAGTTGCCTCTTAATGCTAAATCTCCGTTTTTAAAATCAATTCCAACACCTATTGCTTCTATTACACCTCTACCTGCATAATCTGCATGCTCAAATTTGTAACCTAACATGTTGAAAACTGCAATGTCCGATTCTGGGGCTATTCCTTTTCCAACTGAAATAACTTCTCCAATTGAACCGTTTTTGGCAATTTTATCTAGTGTTGGTGTATTTGCAGCTTCCAATGGTGTTTTCCCATCTAAATCTGGATGTGGGAGATCTCCTACACCATCTAAAAGAACGTAAATCATGTGAATGTCCGAATTATCCATTAGATCTCTATTTATGAAAACTTTTGATCTCTGTTTTAAATCTTGCAATATGTTTGCGATCATTTTTTTTAAATTTTAATTCTATAGACTTGTTTCAACTCAAAAATAATTTTATTATTTTTTATTAATTTATTTTACATTTAATTTAAGAAAACATTTTAACTTACAATTACTTTCAGTTACCATTATGGGTGATATGCGCAAAGATTATGTTTCTGAGCGTTTCATGATTGTTTCTAAAAACAATGGCAAGGTAGTTGAATCTAAAAAAAATCCTTTTGCTCCTGGAAATGAATCTATGACTAAACCTTCTGTTTTATCTCTTGTTGAAAAAGATGGCATGTTACAACGTCTTCAAGATAGTGAGGATGATTATGTTGAAGGTTGGTCTATCCGTGTTTTTGAAAGTAAAAATCCCATTGTTTCTACTGAGGCCGAAAATTCTTACAGTGAAAAGCCATTTTACAGTGAACCTGCATATGGGTATCATTACATTATTGTTGCTTCTCAAAACACTAAAGATACCTTTGCAACAATTTCTCCTGATCAATGGTCTAATGTTTTAGTTGTTGTCCAAGATAGATTGAGATGGCTTTATACACAAAAGGGTGTCACATATGTTTCAATTTATGGTGACGAGGGAATTCTATCTGGAACTACTAATCCTCATCCTCATCTAAACCTCTTAACTCTTTCAACAATTCCTCCTATCATTGATGCAGAAGCTGAAGCATCACATCAAATTCTTAATGAAAAAGGGATTTGCCATATGTGTCAAACCATTAATGATGAACTTAGTGGACCCAGACAAATTCTACAAACTGATGGATTTATTGCCTTTTGTCCTTGGGCTCCTTCTCATCCTTATGAATTTTGGATTTCTCCAAAAAAACATACCACAAGTTTCTCAAAAATTACTCAAAAGGAAATAAATGACTTATCTTTGATTTTACGTGCAACTTTAGGTGGATTGACGAACACTGTCAAAAATGTTTCATATAATTTAGTATTTCATCTTTCTCCTGAAAAGAAAAATACTCGACAAATTCATTGGCATATTGAAATTTACCCCATTACAAAGTCCTATTCGGGATTAGAGCGTGGTTATGGAATTTTCTTAAATGATGTTTCACCTGAAGAAGCTGCTGAAAAACTTGGAGCCGCATGTAGGAAAGAATTAGCCAATCTTGTTGGCATTATCTAATTTTTTGAATGGTTTATTTATCAACTATATTGACTATAAATTATGGCAATTGAAAAATGGCTTGCAATTACTAGTGTAGCTCTTTTTGTAATGTTTGCAGGTGAAATGATTTCTGTTTATTATTTTATGATGACTGTTCCTGAAGATGCTGTTGTTGCACAGGGATTTTCACCAGATCCAAAATTGATTCAATTCGTTTCAATTGGAGTTGCACCAGCTGGAATTTTAGCCGCAGTTGCTTTTATTATGTCTAGGAATTATGGTTCCAAACAAATTGGAGGTTTAATTATTGTTGGAGGAATTATTTTACTTGCTGGTAATATTGTTTCTTATTCCATGATTGATTCATTAAATGAAAAATATGTCACGGATGCAGTACAATACCTTCCAATATTATTCATAATATTATCTGCACCTGTAATGGGAGTAGGTGCATCCTTAATTTTAAGACGAAAAAAACGTCCAAAGAAACAATTTTTCTAGATATGATTAAACCTTAATTCATTTGAGTGTTGTTTGAATCCCATTTTTTCATAAAATGGTTTAACTTCGTCTGAACAATCTAAAATTGTTTTATAGCACCCATGATTTTTTGCAAGTTCTAAAACATGTTTAATAATTTTATTGCCTATTTTCTCTCCTTGAAACTCTTTCTTTACTACTACGTCTTCAATA
>JAONKT010000005.1 GCA_028377625.1 Candidatus Nitrosopumilus sp.
TTCAGATTTAATCATTTATAGTGTAATTAAAATGAAGAAATAACTCATGAGTGCAAAACGTGATTATTATGAAGTTTTAGGAGTGACAAAAACTTCTTCTCCAGATGAAATAAAGAATCAATATCGAAAATTAGCATTAAAATTCCATCCGGATCGTAATCAATCTGCAGATGCTGGAGAGCATTTCAAAGAAATTTCTGAAGCTTATGCTGTTCTTTCAGATTCAGAAAAAAAGCAAACCTATGATCAACATGGACATGAAGGAGTAGATGGTAGATACAGTAATGATGACATCTTTGGTCGTGGCGGTGGCGGTGGTTTTAATGATATTTTTGAATCCATTTTTGGTCGTGGCGGTGGCGGTTTTACTCAACAACAACGTGGTTCTGATCTTCTTTACCAAACAACAGTAACATTAGAAGATGTGTTACATGGCAAAAAAATGGAAATTAATTTACAAAAACAAATCAAATGTGATAATTGTCAGGGTTCTGGTTGTAAACCTGGTACTAATAAAAAAACATGTACAACATGTAATGGTCAGGGAGAAGTAAGACAAACTCGTAATATGGGATTTGCTTCATTTGTAACTGCTGCCCCATGTCCTACTTGTAGAGGTCAAGGTTCAATGATAGAAACTCCATGTAAAAATTGTAAAGGCCAAGGTAGAGTTAAAGGAAATAAAAAAGTTGATTTTGAAATCCCACCTGGAATAGATTCAGGTGATTATATTGTTTCTAATGAGGGGAATGAAATTCCTGATGGAATAAATGGTGATTTAGTAATACGAGTTAAAGTACAACCTCATAGACATTTTAATAGAGATGGAAAAGATATTTTTTATGATCAAGATATTTCTATGATTGAGGCGGCATTAGGTTGTGAAATTACTGTCCCTACGCTTCAAGGAGATGAAAAAATTAAAGTTCAATCTGGTAGTCAACCAAATACAATAATAAAACTAAAAGGAAAAGGAGTTTCTCATATTAATTCAAGAGGAACCGGAGATCAATATGTTCGAATGGTAGTAAATATTCCTAAAAAACTTAGTAAACATCAAAAAAATCTCTTAGATGAATTTCAAAAAACTTCTGATTAGTTGATAATAATGAAAATTGCATTAGATGTTGATGGAGTTCTTGCAGATGTTATTGTTTCTTGGATAAATTATAGTAATTCAATTAGACCGCATATTTCTAAAAATCAAGTTACTGATTGGGAATTTTGGAAAAAATTTGATATTGATCCTTTTGATTTTTATTCAGAATTAAGCTCTTGTTGGAAAAACTGGAAATCTATTCCTACTACACAAGCAAACTTATCAGATATTACAAAAAATCTTTCAGCTCTTGGTCAAATTGATATTGTAACTGCTAGAGAACATTCAACTAATTCTTTTGTAAAAAATTGGCTAAACTATTATAATATTTCATATGATAATTATGTATCAGTAATAGATGGTCCAATGAAAGCTGATTTAGATTATGATATATTTATTGATGATTCACCTTTGAATACAATAAAATTCCTTGAAAATAATAAAAAAGTAATTTTATACTCACAACCTTGGAATCAACACATTTCAAATCATAATTTATCTAGAATTTCTAATCTTTCTGAAGCAATTGAAAAAATCAAATCATACTAATCTTTTACAAATTTTCTAATGGTTATTTCATGTCCATTTCTAACATGAGTAACATGACTTGTTTTCATCAACTCTGCAATTTTATCTTCACTGAAAAATTTTATGTTATACCTACCAATTATTTTTTTACAACTTGTACAATAAATTTCTCTAAATTCCATTTTATCACTTAATTATTTGATATACTTTTTTCTTGTATAATAAAGAACTTATGTTAGAATTTTAAATTCACGATACAATAATTGTTTTTGTTTTTAATCCACTTTATGAATTCGAGGGAATGCTTTCTAATTTAATAACAGGTTTCGACCAAATCACGCTGAATTAATGTCCAATAATTCAGTTATTTACTATTAAAATTAACTACAAAAATTCTAAAATATTGATTTTCCTAAAGAATCATTAATGAAAAACAATTATAAAATTTATGACCTGTGATAGATGTGAAAATCAGGAAGCATATACAAGAAAATACTCTGGTGAAAAGCTCTGCTCTCAATGTTTTTCAAAATCTATTGTAAAAAAAACTGCTAAAACTATTTCAAAATATAAAATGATTAAGAATAATGAATTAGTTGCAGTTGCTGTATCAGGTGGAAAAGATTCATTAGCATTACTCAAAGTTATTCATGAAATGTCACTAACACATAATTTTAGAATTAAAGTAATAACAATTGATGAGGGAATTCCAGGATATAGAAATGAAGCATTAGAAATTGTTAAAAATGTTTGTAGTCAACTTAATGTGGATTACAAAATATTTTCTTACAAAAATCTATTTGAATTAACACTTGATGAAGCATTAGATTTACGAGAAAATGAAAAAACATCTTCATGTTCAATGTGTGGAACATTTAGAAGACGTGCAATGGATTATGCTGCAAAAGATATTGGAGCAGATGTAATTGCAACAGGTCATAATTTAGATGATACCTTGCAAACTTTTGTGATAAATATGCTTTCAGGTGATACAACAAAAGTGGGTTGGATGAATCCAGACACATCAGCTAATTCTTTAAGAAAAATAAAACCTTTTTGTGAAATATATGAATCTGAAATTGTATTTTATGCATTTACAAATAATATGCCATTTCAATCTGAACCATGTCCTCACATGAATGAAGGAATAAGAACAGATATTCGTGAATTTTTAAATTCATTAGAAAATCAACGTAGTGGAATTAAAAATAATTTGTATCAATCAATCATCAAAGTTTCTGAAGTGATGAAAAATTCTAGTTCAACCAATAAAGAAAAAATGAATTGTGAAAAATGTGGAAGTGAATGTACAGGCAATATATGCTCAGTTTGTACCTTGGTTTTAAAATTAAAATCAAATCAAACCTAATGCAAATATAACATACCATCCTAGAAAAAATGGTAGTAGGTAGGATTGGGGTGCTAGCCGTGCCCTATTCTGAAACCGGCTATATGCAGAGATCAGTAACTGTTGGGTAAATCTCTAGATGGGTAATTCCCGCTTGGTGTGCGGAAATGAAATCACGCCGAGGCGGGTGGTTGCAGGACTAGAAATATTCGAAGGAATAACTTCTAAGACCGAACTATCGAAAGGGATGAGGTCCGGGAGGGAGCAATCCTAAGGTGGAGCATCCACGCTTCCTCGTCTACGTGGCGGATCTTGTACGCCTTGAAATGGGGCTATTCGTCTAGACTGGAACCAGCGGATCTACTACCTTTATAATTAAAATTAAATTTGCATGGGTTATGGAAGGAATAATTTCATTTGGAAATAAAAGAAATTATGATGATTTTAAGAAACAAATTCCAATAACAGTATTACCACTTTTTGATTCAATAAGAGAATTCTGTTTTAAATTAGGTGAAAATGTATTAGAAGATGTTAGAATGCACAGGGTAGTTTTTTGTAAATCAATGACATTTAGATGGTTTCTTGATGTTCAACCAGAAAAAGATGGTGTTATCATTAAAATTCAAAAGAGTAGAAAAGATCCAATTGAAACTATTCAAATTAAAAAAGATCAACAAATTTCAGAATTTACTGAATTATTCAAAACTGCATATGAAAATATTCACTAGTATAAGACATCAAACTTTGTAAATTTATTATTAAATTCTTCATTGTGAATTTCAACATTTTCAACTATTGCATTTGCAGGACCAGTATGAGCCCATGTAATAATTTTAGAAATATTTTCTTCAGTACCTTCTAAAATACATTCAACACGACCATCATGGAGATTTTTTACCCATCCGAAAATATTATTTTGTATGGATTTAGCTTTTAAACTCTGACGGAAAAAAACTCCTTGTACTCTACCCGTTACAAAAAGTCTCACACACTCATTAGACATTGATATAAAATTTAAGAAACTTGTTAATCAATTTTAGGTTTAAAGAAAAACTATCTTCTTTCTTTAATTCTAGCTCTACCAGTTTTTCTAGCAGCAATACTTCCAACTTTTGCTCCAGGAGGTGCATCTCTAGAAACAGTAGAACTTTGTCCAACGTGTTGGTGACGACCACCACCGTGTGGGTGAACATATGCTGCTTGTGCAACACCTCTGACAATTGGATATTTTTTTCCTTTAGCTTTAAAACTACGCCATTTGTTACCGGCACTCATAAAATGACGTTCGGTGGCTCCACCACCTGAAAGAGTACCAATCATAGCTCTATTTTTTGGATTAAGAGTTGCAAATTTACCTGAAGGAAGTTTAATTGTAACCCCATCATCACCATGTGAGAAAATAGTTGCATCTGTTCCTGCTGATTTTACTATGGCACCACCGTCTCCAAAATGCCTTTCAATATTACAAACAATAGTACCATCAGGGATATTCTGAACACTAATCACATTTCCTTTTTCAATTTTTGATTTTAAGCCAAATTCTAATGATTCACCTACTTTAGTTCCAAGAACTGCTGGAATGAAGGATACAGAACCATCCTCAAATCTAACCTTAGATAGCGGTGCCTCTCTTCCACGCTCATGAACTAAATCTATAATTTCACCAGTATGATTTTCTGCTAGTGGAAAACGTGGATAAGTAGCAGTTTTTCCTACTTTGCCTGTAGAAGTTGATCTAAATTGATTGCCTCCACGGCCTCGTCTACGTACTAATGGTCTTTTACCCAAGTTGATCGTTTCCAACTGAAAAGAGAATTTTAAGCTTTGGTATGGAGCAAAACATGAAAGAATTACCACAAAGGTATAAAAATTAGATTAGAAGTTCTTTGTATATGAGTCAAAATGCACTTTCTCTCAAAGTCCTTGAAGCATATACAAGAGATGTTGGACGAGGAGTGGCAAGAATTGATTATGATTCAATGGATACTCTAAATGCATCAACAGGTGATGTAATTGAAATTAAAGGTAAAAGAAGAACAGTTGCAAAATGTCTTCCTCTATATCCATCTGATGAAGGTAAAGGAATTATTAGAATTGATGGACTTGGTAGAAATAATTCAGGAATAGCAATTGGTGATACAATTTCGGTTAGAAAAATTAAAGCAGTTGCTGCTGAAAAAGTAGTAGTTGCACCATTAGAAGCAATTCCTCCAATAGATGAAAGATATCTTGCAGATGCTTTAGAAAGTGTTCCATTAATCAAAGGTGATAATGTAATGGTACCATACTTTGGTGGACGTTTAACATTCCAAGTAATTGGTGTAACACCAGCAGCTGATGCAGTTTTGATTACACAAAAAACAGTTTTCCATATTGCAGAGAAAGGTGAAACATTACGTGGCGTTCCTCAAGTCACTTATGAAGACATTGGCGGTATACATAATGAAATTAAAAAAGTTCGAGAGATGATTGAACTTCCATTAAGACATCCGGAAATTTTTGAAAAATTGGGTATTGAAGCTCCAAAAGGAGTTTTACTTTATGGTCCACCAGGTACTGGTAAAACATTACTTGCAAAAGCAGTAGCAAATGAAAGTCAAGCACATTTCATTAGTATATCTGGTCCAGAAATAATGAGTAAGTTTTATGGAGAAAGTGAAGCTAGATTAAGAGAAATTTTCAAAGAGGCAAGAGAAAAAGCACCTTCAATAATTTTTGTAGATGAAATAGACTCAATTGCACCAAAGAGAGAAGAAGTTACAGGAGAAGTAGAACGTAGAGTAGTATCACAGATGTTATCATTAATGGATGGATTAGAAGGTAGAGGAAAAGTAATTGTAATTGCAGCAACAAATAGACCAAATGCAATTGATCCTGCACTTAGAAGACCAGGAAGATTTGATAGAGAAATTGAGATTAAAGTTCCAGATAAAAAAGGAAGAAAAGACATTCTTGCAATTCATAGTAGAAATATGCCTTTAGCAGCAGATGATCAAGAATTACCAGTAGATATTGATAAAATTGCATCAGTTAGTCATGGATATGTTGGTGCAGATTTAGAATATCTTTGTAAAGAAGCAGCAATGAAGTGTTTGAGAAGATTATTGCCAGAACTTAATTTGGAAGAAGAAAAACTTCCACCTGAAACTTTAGATAAATTAATTGTCAATCATGATGATTTTACAAAAGCATTGATTGAAGTAACTCCATCTGGAATGAGAGAAGTATTCATTGAAAATCCAGATATTAAATGGGAAGAAGTAGGAGGTTTAGAAGATGTTAAACGAGAATTACAAGAAGCTGTAGAATGGCCAATGAAATATCCAGGATTATATGATAAACTAGGACATAGTATGCCAAGAGGTATATTACTTCATGGTCCAAGTGGAACTGGTAAAACATTACTTGCAAAAGCAGTAGCAACACAAAGCGAAGCAAATTTCATTTCAGTAAGAGGACCTGAACTATTATCAAAATGGGTAGGTGAATCAGAAAGAGGTATCAGAGAAATTTTCAAAAGAGCAAGACAATCATCTCCTTGTGTAGTGTTCTTTGATGAAATAGATTCAATTGCACCAATTAGAGGAGCAGGTGGAGAAACTGCAGTTACTGAAAGAGTTGTCAGTCAATTATTAACAGAATTAGATGGTATGGAAAATATGCATGGAGTTATAGTTTTAGCTGCAACAAATAGAGCAGATATGATTGATCCAGCATTATTGAGACCAGGAAGATTTGACAAAATTATTCAAATTCCACTTCCAGATAAAGAAAGTAGAAAGAGTATTTTGAAAATTAATGCAGAAAAAATACCAACAATCACAGAAGAAAATGATCCAAAACATATTGACTTTGAAAAACTTTCAGAGATAACCGATGGACTTAGTGGTGCAGATACAGCATCAATTGCAAATACTGCAGTATCATTAGTAATTCATGAATTCTTAGATTCACATCCAGATGTGAAAGATATTGAGAAAGCCAGTATTGATGCTAAAGTAAGTATGAAGCATTTTGAAGAAGCTGTAAAGAAAGTAAGAGAACAAAAAGACCTAAAGTTAGGCGAAAAACTAGTAGCTTCCTATTACAGGTAGTTTTAATAAAATAGTAAATCTAATTCTCATAAATGTCAGAATATACAGGATATCATGGAAATTCATTAGAATTTCTTAAGATAAATAAAATTTTGGTAGGAGACTCTGTAAAAATTTTGGCTGACATAACATATTCAGGAATAATAATGCCAAGATATGAACACAGTGATGATAAACATATTGTTTTAAAATTAAAAAGTGGATACAATATAGGTCTAGAAATTAATAAGATTGAAAAAATTGAGAAAAAACCAACAATAAAAAAATTTATTGAAAAAAATCAAGAAATTAAAAAAAACACTAACTTACCAAATATTTTATTATTATCAACTGGAGGTACAATTGCAAGTAAAATTGATTATAGAACAGGTGCAGTTACACCGGTATTAACAGCTGAAGAATTAAATTCATCAGTTCCAGAACTTGCTAAAATTGCAAACATTGACACAAAAGTACTGTTTTCAGAATATTCTGAAAATATTATGCCTGAACATTGGTTAAAAATTGCTGAGACAATAAAAGAATACAGTAAATCCAATTATGCTGGAATAATTATTGCTCATGGAACAGACACCATGCATTATACATCATCATATCTTTCTTTTTCATTAGCAGGTTTTCCAATACCTGTAGCATTAGTTGGATCACAAAGATCATCAGATCGTGCATCATCAGATGCAGCATTAAATCTTATTGCAGCAACAAAATTTCTTATTGAATCTAAAACAAATGGAATTTACGTAGCAATGCATCAAGATGAAAATGATGAAACAATTGCATGTCATATTGGTACACGTGTAAGAAAAAATCATACTAGTAGAAGAGGAGCATTTCAAACAGTAGGTAGTGAACCCGCATTTTTGATTGTAAATAATGAAATTCATAAAAATATGAAAAGTAATTTTTTTACAACTGATGACTTTATTCCAAAAATAAAAATTAATGAAAAAGTTGCTCTAGTGAAATACCATCCAGGATATAATCCAGATTCATTAAAAAATATTATCGATTTAGGATATAAAGCAATAATTTTTGAAGGTACGGGCTTGGGACATATTGGAAAAAATATGTATCCAGTAGTAAAAATTGCAAATGAAAAAGGAATTTTCATGGGTATGACTTCACAATGCATTGATGGTAGAGTAAGAATGACAGTTTATGAGAGTGGTAGAGATCTATTAAATTTAGGAATAACTCCACTTGAAAATATGATTCCAGAAATTGCACTAGTTAAAGCAATGTGGGTAACAGGAAATACTGAAAAATATGATGAAATTAAAGAAAATATGCTTAATCAAATTGCATCAGAATTTACAACATGATTGGAGACTAAAATGGAAAAATTTTCAATTAAAGATGCAGGTGTTAAAGTAGGCTTAGAAATCCATCAACAGCTTGAAACTAATAAGAAATTATTTTGTAATTGTGCTCCTGTTGAATTAGATAATTATTCAATTAAATTTCAACGAAAATTAAGAGCTTCTAAAAGTGAATTAGGGGAATTTGATCCTGCTGCATTATTTGAAAGTACAAAATCAAAAACTATAATGTATTATGCAAATGAAGAAAATAGTTGTTTAGTTGAACAAGATGAAGAACCACCTCACGAATTAGATGAAGATGCAAGAAAGATTGCATTAGTTATTGCTGCTGCCCTAAAGTCAAATATTTTTAGTGAAATTTATCCTATGAGAAAAACTGTAATTGATGGTTCCAATACAACTGGATTTCAACGTACAATGTTAATTTCACAAGGTGGATTTTATAATGTTGGAGAAACAAAAATTGGAATACAATCAATTTGTTTAGAAGAAGATGCAGCAAAAATTTTAGGAGAGGAAGGTAGTGTTAGAAAATTTGGATTAGAACGTTTAGGTGTACCGCTAGTTGAAATTGCAACAGATCCTTTCGAAGTAGATTCAGCAGAAATTAAAGAAATTGCATTATCTTTAGGACGAATTTTGAGAAGTACAAAAAAAGTAAAACGAGGATTGGGATCAATTCGACAAGATGTTAATGTATCAATTAAAGATGGAAATGGAGTTGTAATTGAAGTTAAGGGAGTACAACAACTAGATCAATTAGAAAAAGTTGTAGAATATGAAGCAAAAAGACAACATGGACTATTAAAAATTTCAAAAAAAATACAAGAAAATAATTGGTTATTTAATGATCAAAATAAAAAAGATATTACCGAATTATTTACAAAATGTAATTCAAAAATTATTCAAAATGCATTAAAGAAAAATCAGAAAATAATAGCAGTTTCCTTTAAAAACATGGCAGGAATATTTGGATATTCTCCTTATGAGGGAATTAGGCTGGGGAAAGAAGTAGCTGAATTAGTAAGATTTTTTGGAATTGGTGGAGTATTTCATTCAGATGAATTACCAAACTATGGTATTGAAGAATCAGATATAGAAGAATTAAAGAAATTTTTACAAAGTAATGAAAATGATGCATTTTTAATTTTAGCATCTCCTGAAGAAAAAATTCACATAGTGATTGATCAAATTATTTTAAGAATAGAACATATCAAAAATCATGGTATCCCAATTGATACAAGATTAGCTACTCAATCTGGTGAAACAAAATTTCTTAGACCAAGACCAGGGGCTGCACGAATGTATCCAGAAACAGATATTCCTCTAATAATAATTGGTAAAGATGACTTAATAGATGCAGAAAAAAATATTCCAAAACTATGGGATGAGTCAATTAAAGAAATAGAAACTAAGTATAAAATAAATTCACAACTTGCAGAACAAATTTTTGATTCTAAATATATTGAATTATTTGAAAATATAGTTGAAAAAATTAAAACAAATCCAACATTTGTTGCATCCATTCTTTGTTCAACAATTACAAATTTAGAAAGAAAAGGATTGGATTCAAATTTATTAAAAAATGAAAATATTTTCAAATTATTTGAATTATTAGAAAGAGGCGAAATTGCAAAAGAATCAATTGAGATAATATTTGAAAACATAATGTCAAAAAAATCAAAAAGTGTAGAAGAAGCTATGAAAAACACTTCAATTGAATCCATTAATGAAGGAGATTTAGATAAAATTATCAAAGATATAGTAGATAAAAATCAAGAAATTATTAAAAATCAAAAAGAGAGAGCAATGGGACCATTGATGGGTATTGCAATGAAAGAATTAAGAGGCAAAGTTTCAGGTGAAATAATTAACAAACTTCTTTTACAAAATATTAAAAAAGAATTAGAAAATAATTAATTAAAGCATAGATTATTTTCTAGATTGTAAACCATCCAGATTTTACATATGATAAAGCGATATTGAGACCAAATAGAATAAACGTAAATGCGTAAATTGCCCACATTATAGTTTTAACTGCTTTATCTGAAAATCTTTTATCGATAATAATATGAATAAATTTTCCACCATCTAAGATTGGTAATGGCAGCATGTTGATTATGCCTATAAAAAATGAAATCATCCATAACCATAACAAGAACATTGAAACAGTTGGATCATTCCATTCGATGAAATTCATTACAGGTGTATATGCAAATGAATTATCTCGCATAATTCCAATTAATCCTCTTTCAGGATCATCTGGTGCTGGCATTACTGTTAATCCAAAGTCTAATGGTTGACCATCTCTAAGTACAGATACAGTAGCTACATCACCTGGACTTAAACTAGGAAAATCTGCTGGACTAATAATCGGTATACCGTTAATTGAAGTGATTATATCATTTGCAAGTAACCCTGCTTGTTCAGCACCCGAATTTTCTATAATTGAAAGTATCAAAACACCTTCAGGTAATTCATAAAATATACTCAATAATGGCTCAGGCACTACCATTGCAAAAAATGGATTTGTTAATAGTATGACACCTAACACTAATGCAAATAATACATTTGAAGTTGCACCTGCTCCAATTACTCTTAGTTTTGAAATCTTTTTAGCTTTTTCAAATTCTTCTTCATCTGGTTCTACAAATCCTGCAAACATTGCGATAAAAATTGCAAAACCACCTGTTTTTATTTTAATTTTTTCAAGTGCAGCTACAATTCCATGTCCACCTTCATGCATTACAAGTACGATTGGAATTGAAAGTAAAAAGTACGTAATAGCTGGTGCTGAAGTTAAAGTAATTCCTGGAATTAGTACAGTTAATTCATTAAATTCTGATTGTGCAACAAAAAAGTTTGAAACATTATTTAGTAAAAACCAAAATGCAAAACCCATCATGATAAAACCTGCAACTACACTAACATTTGCAAATACTGATACTGCCGCTTTTGTTCTTCCAAGAACTCGAATTAAAACATCATTGACACTTTTATTTTTGTAAACTAGGCTGTACGGTTTAATTTCAACACCATATTTTTCTAATTTTAGAGCTTTTGCGGTTATGAAAATAGCTACCCAAGCCATTAAGACGTAGATTATCGCATTTTCAGTAATAAAATCAAGTTCCAAACTAATTGCTAATTTTTTAAAGTAGAGCCATTTATCGGTTACTATGAAACCTGTCTTGATTATCTCTACATATCCTAACAAAAAATCTATTTTAAAAATCGCCAATCAACTTGTCAAAACTAAGATAATAGGTTGTGTCAATATTTCAAAAATTGATTCAATTTATTCATGGAATGGCAAAATTCAAAATTTACCAGAATATATTGCAATATTCAAAACTGTATCTAAAAATAAAACTAAACTCAAAAAAATAATTGCAGAAACTCATCCATATGATGTTCCAGAAATAGCAGAAATTGATATTACTTCAATAAATAAATCATATTTGAATTGGTTAATTGAATCAACCAACTAAGTTTCTAGAGAATATCGTAATAGAGAAACTATTCCACCAAGACCTGTAACTCTTAGTCCAATATCTGTAGATGAATCAACACTGTAAATTTTAACTCCTTTATTTTCAACATCATTTAAAAAATTCATTATTTCTTGCTCATTATTGTCTTGAATTATTTTATCTGAAAATACTATTGATTCCACTGCACCCAATTGATTTGCATTCAAAGTTTCACTATAACCCATTGTAAATTTTTTACTTTTTTTATTTGCAAGAATCATTATTTCATCAATTATTGCTGCAGCTTTTGATAATTTACTATCCGACATTATTTCATGCATTGTCTGAGATTTTGTAAATGTGTAAATCCCATCTTCTCCACCTGAATCAATCCCGTCAACAACTTGAATTTTATATTTTTGTGATTTTTGTAAGTGATTTGAAAATCTTTTTTTTGTTTCACCAGGACCAAAAATTACTATCATGTCACCCTCTTTGAAAATAGAAGTTATTGCTTGATGTACATGCTCAAAAAATTTTTCAATATTAAAACTAGTTTTGTACCTCTTTCCACCAGATCCTGAATAAATATTTGGCATAAATTCTAAATGGGTTCCTCTTAATCTCGCAATTCCACAATCTGCAGTATCAATTGCAATTAAAACAAAGCTTACTTGATTATTACTTGATTTCAAAAGTTTCTTTTCAACTGGTAACCATTTTTTCTTTGAAATTGTTATTCCATCATTGAGTTGTAAAATAAATGAATGGTGTGAACCATGTGGTACTGATTCATTACTTGATTCAGAAATTATTCCACCAATTCTTAATTTATCTAAAACTTCATCTAGTGAAATTTTTTCTACTGTTAATGCAATTCTAATTTTAATTCTTTCTCCTTTATCTGGTCTTGAATATTCTTTATCTTGTTTTAACACTCTTGTTGTATCCCCAATTACTTTGTCATTTTCTTTAATTATACGTCGTAAATTCAATAAATCTTCTGAGTCTTCTGGAATAACTGAAATTAAATTTTCATCTATTGTCTTTGTAATCATGATATTGTTATAATTTACAAAAAGTAAAGTGTTTACTTTGTTGTTTCAGTAGTTTTTTCTTCTTGTGCTTTTTTCTTTAGATAATTTTCAACCCAATCCAAAGTAAGAACTCCGGATTCTGCTAAGTTTGTTAAAGAATTTGGAGAAGCTTCACCTGTTACTTTACCTTCCATTCTTCTTATTTGACGCCATTTTAGAGATGTGTTTCCACTTTTTGAATTATAAATAATTCCAAGAACATCTCTTGCGTTCATAAATGTAATATCTCTAATTTTTTTCAAAGTTACTTTATCTGCAGCTTCGACGTATATTGCACCCAAATTATCTTCTCTTTCTGCAAATACTTCTGCATCTTCCAAATAACTTCTTGGAGCGTATGATTTGCAAGTACTAGAGATGATAAATCTTCTAAAACTTTCTAATGTTGCTGGAGTGCTAATTGTGACCATTTTGCTTGACTAACTATTCGCCATTTATCAAGCTTCTTGAAAGACTCAATAGTATAATCTTTAAAATTTGGCTTGCAGGCTGTGATGATCCCTATCCTTCTGACTAATGATGAGGATCTTGAGTTCTGAGCCTGTCTTATGATTTTAATGCTTGATCTATATTGTTATGATATGAAATTCTTAACTGAGTACCTCAGTTTTCGTATTAAAAAACGTCGAGGATTTGTTAACATTACTCCTGATATTTCAAAATTAGTTTTAAAAAGTGAAATTCAGGAAGGTCTATGTCTTGTTAATGCAATGCATATCACTGCAAGTGTTTTCATTAATGATAATGAAAGTGGATTGCATCATGATTATGAAAAATGGTTAGAAGAATTAGCACCACATGAACCAATTGAACAATATGAACATAATAATACCGGTGAAGATAATGCAGATGCTCATTTAAAGAGACAAATTATGGGAAGAGAAGTTGTCGTTGCAATTACAAATGGACAATTAGATTTTGGTCCATGGGAACAAATCTTCTATGGTGAATTTGATGGTAAAAGATCAAAAAGAGTTTTAGTTAAAATTATTGGAGAATAATATTTTATCCGAAATCTGCATCACGTTTTTGACTTTGTGATTCATTCTTTCTTGCAGCATCTCTAAATGCATCATCATGATTTTGAGGTCCGTGCTCACATTTTACACATGCAATTTTAAAACCATCTTCATTTTTAACATAAGTTTCGCATCCACAAAAACATGCCATGACTATTGTAATTTTTAATCTGATATATCTTTTGGGATATCTTTAATTTTTTTACAGCATTCGCCCATTGGAATATCATGGTTATGTGGACTTTTTCTCGGATGACCTAACATTGTACATAATGCATCAGTAAATTGTTTATTCATATGATGTTCAATTCCACATACCATTTCTTCATCAATTTCTACTTTTAATGCGCTATCCATTAGAACTTCTAATAATCTACTATTTCTCAACATACTAGCACCAATTTTTTCTCCTTCCTCTGTAAGATTTACACCTGCTTTGTTATACTCCACAAGATTTTTACCATTTAATTTTTTTAGCATTTGAACAACACTTGGTTGTCTAATATTGAGAATTTTTGCAATTGTACTAATTTTAACATCATCGCCTCTTTCCCTTATGTGCCAAATTGCTTTAAGATACATTTCAACATGTTCTGCTTCTGCAGTTCCAACAAATAGTTTTTCTTCCTTGCGTATATCCATGACTATACCTTCTTTGAATCTTTTAATAAATATTCAAAATACTGACGTGCAAATCCTGCCAAACCTATATGATCTGCCCAAATTGCAATAATCTCTGAAGAATTTTCACCTGCAATTTCTGGACCTAGTAAAATTACAACATATCTTTTATCAGAAATTATTCCTCCTCCAAACAAACCTTTTTTGATTTTCACATCTGCAACTCTTTTAATTGCAGTTACTGATTCTTTATTTATTTTATCTGATGTAAGGATTGTAATTTTAACTCCTTTATCATGCAATGCTCTTAATTTTGGTAATGCTTGCTTAACTAATTCTATACCAGCTTCTGGTAATGTGATCATTACTTCATCTCTACAACTATCTACCATTTCTAAAATTTTGGCAGTGATATTGACTGCTCCTGAAAGTACCCATATGTCTGGTCTTTCACTTGTTCCACTTTTTTCGTATAGTGGAACTAATTCATTTAAAATAATATTTTGATTTTGTAAAAAATCACTTTCCATTTTTTGTTTTGTACTTTCTACTCCAGTAGATGGTGACTTTGCAAAATATTTTGTTGGTCTTGAATCATCTGAGCCAATCCATCCTTTATCTTCTAATGAACCTAATACCTCATAGATTTTTGAGTATGGTACACCTGATTTTTGACTAAGATCAGATGCTGTCATTTCCCCTGATTTTAGTAATGCTGAAAATGTTTTGATTTCATAACTAGTAAGCCCAATTTTTTCTAGAGATTTTTTCGTCTTATCTGTAATGCTCATGCGATCTAGTCGATCAGTTTTGATATTTAAACCCGTCACGCCTGTTTCCTAAATTCCACACGGGGGCAAGTATGTAACAGATTATATACTGTTTTTTGAAAACTGATAATACAGTCATGGCACTAATTCAAATTTCCAATCAATCAAGTAAAAATTTAGGCAAAAAATCTACTATCAGATTTACTCAAAGTATCTGTCCTGACTGTAACATGATTTTAGACGCTGAAGTATTTGAAAGAGATAGTCAAGTTTTCATGTCAAAAGTTTGTCCAACTCACGGTGAATGTGAGGAATTATACTTTGGTTCTTACGAAATGTACAAAAAATTCAGTACTTACTGGATGGATGGCAAAGGCGCACATTCTCCAAATGTAATGATTGACAAATGTTCTTGTCCAAATAACTGTGGTTTATGTTCAAACCACTTATCTCACAGTGGATTAGCAAACATGATTGTAACTAATAGATGTGATTTAACATGTTGGTATTGTTTCTTTTATGTAAAGAAAGGCCTTGAAGGCGCTTACATGTATGAACCAGACCATACTCAAGTTAGAGGTATGATGAAAACTCTAAGAGCAGAAAGACCAATTCCAGGAAACTCTATGCAAATTACTGGTGGTGAACCAATGCTCAGAGAAGATATTGCTGATGTTATTCAAATTATGAAAGAAGAAGGTGTTGACCATATTCAAATGAACACTAATGGTATTAGACATGCAATGGATCCAGAAGCAGCAAGAGAAGTAAGACTTGCTGGATGTAATAACTTGTATCTTTCTTTTGATGGTGTAACTGCAAGAACAAATCCTAAAAATCACTGGGAAATTCCATATGCTCTTGACAGTTGTAGAAAAACAGGTACTACTGTAGTATTTGTTCCAACCGTAATCAAATCAATTAATGATCATGAATTAGGCGGAATTATCAGATATGCACAAAAGAACATGGATGTAGTTCATGCTGTTAACTTCCAACCAGTATCATTAACCGGAAGAATGGGTAAATCTGAACGTGAAAAATATAGAATTACAGTTCCTGACTGTGTTCAAAGAATTGAAGAACAAACAGATGGTCAAGTAACTGTTGACGATTGGTTCCCAGTTCCAAGTTGTATGCCATTAACTAATGTAATTGAAGCATTCTCAAGTAAACCAAAATACGAATTATCTATTCACTTTGCTTGTGGTGCAGGAACATACATCTTTGAAGATGCAGATACAAAGAAATTTGTTCCGTTAACTAAATTCTGTGATATACAAGGAATGTTAGAACTGTTTGAAGATAAATCCGAAGAAATTCGTTCTGGTAAAAACAAATACTTTACAATGCTCGAAGTTGTTAGAAAACTAAAAGGTTTTGTTGATACTAAAAAACAACCAGCAGGATTAGATTTAGCCAAAATGTTTGGTAATATTCTTATGAAGAGATCATTTGATTCAGTTGGTTCATGGCACGTCAAAGGATTATTCCTTGGTATGATGCACTTCCAAGACAAATACAATGAAGATTTAGAAAGATTACAAAGATGTGATATCCATTATGTTACCCCAGATCTTAGAATAGTTCCATTCTGTGCATTCAATGTAATTCCAGAATGGTACAGAGACAGAATTCAAAAGAAATATTCTATCACTGTAGAAGAATGGGAAGAGCGTGAAGGTGTAAAACTTGAAGATGGTCTATACAGAGGTCTAATGAGACGTGGAGCAGGTGATGAACTTGCCGCTGGCTGTGCAAAGAGTCAGATGTTCCATGATGCATCTCAAGCAACAATGTAAAACTGATTTTTTACAATAAGTTATACCTTATTTTAAAAGAGTATTACTAGTTCTAATTGTGGGACTGATTTAATGATCATAGAGAATCAATTATTCAAAATTGGCAATTTTAATTTCAAATTACATCATCTATTAGTAATTGGAATATTGATTTTATCGTTTTCAATATCCCTCATGCTTCGTTCACAAGTTCTAGATTATGGAACTGAATTATATGAATTTGATCCATTCTTTAATTTTCGTGCAACAGAATTCCTTGTAAATAATGGTCTTTTGGAATATTTTGATTGGCATGATGTGTTAAGTTGGTATCCCAATGGACGAGATATTTCAGCAACATCACAAACCATGTTGCATTTAACTGCAGCAACAACATATCAAATTTTTGCTGGTCAAATGGAGTTGTACAATTTCACAATTTTATTTCCTGGTATAATCGGAGCTTTAACTGCTATCATAATTTTTGCACTTGTTAGAGTAGTGGGTGGAACTACAGCTGGATTAATTGCATCTTTGCTTTTTGCAATATCTGCACCAATCCTAGTAAGAGGATTTATGGGATGGTTCAAATCTGAACCTTTAGGATTATTTTATGGTCTACTTGGATTATATTTATTTTTAAGTGGCATTAAATCTGATAATAAAAAAATTTCAATTTCTAAATTAATTGGAGGTGGAATTTTTCTAGCATTTGGTCTTGCATCATGGGGAGGAACACAATTTTTTATAATTCCTATTGGAATATTCATTTTAATTCTTCCATTTCTTCGAAAGGATTTCAGATTTTTAATTTGGAGTATTCCTGTATTTGTTACTTCATTACTACTAACTACAGCAGTTTTTGAGAGGCCTGGTATGGAATTTGTATTGGGAATAGGAGGATTCTGTTTAATTATACCTACAATATTTTTAGTTATTTGTTCATTTATTCAAAAATTCAATAATTCTAAAAATCAAACTCGAAATTATTTAATTTTGTTGGTAGGTATAATCTTGATTAGTTCATCTATATTGATAATTAATATAGAAAATCATTTTTTACCTTCTCCAAGCTTTCGTTATCTAAATGCAATAAACCCATTTTTAACAACGACCAATCCATTAGTTGATTCAGTTTCTGAACATGCAACAACAACAATTCATGAGTCCTTTTTTATGCATTCTATATTGATGATTTTTGCAGGTTTAGGAGCTTGGATAATTTTTAACAAATTAAAATCTAAACCATCTCAAATTTTCCCAAAACATTTGGTAGCATTTTGGATAATTTTTAACAAATTAAAATCTAAACCATCTGAAGATTTTCCAAGAGATTTGATGATATTTACACTAATTCTAGGTTTAACAGGAGTCTATGTTGGTTCGGCATTTGTTAGATTAGAATTATTTACATCAATATCTGTGATATTTTTATCTTCAATTGGACTATCTATAATTACAAAAGAAGTTTTTAACTACAAAAAACAATTACATTCAATTCAAAATAATATCATTAAAGTTTCTTACGTGGGAGGAATTTTGATTCTAATGATTCTTCCACTGATATTTCCTGCCTCAAACTGGGTTTCAATATTAGATACACCTGCTACAATTCTAAATGGAGGATCTGGATATAAAGTAGTAACAAATGATTGGAAAGAATCTTTAGAATGGATTAAACTAAACACTCCACCTGATTCTGTAATTTTATCTTGGTGGGATTATGGATATTGGATTACTACAGTATCTGAAAGAACTACAGTTGTAGATAATGCAACAATAGACTCAAAACAAATTCAGAAAGTTGCCAAAATACTTGTTAGCTCTCCTGATGAAGCATGGAATATGCTTCAAGAAACAGGTAGTGATTATGTAGTGATATTTGTTGCTGGACAAAAATTCCAAACTACTGATGAAAATTTATTGTATTTACTTGAGGGTGGAGGAGATGAATCAAAAAAAATGTGGTTTATGAAAATAGCAGGTGTACCAATTGAAAAATATCTTCATTCTGACGGTTTTAGTGGAACAGATTATTTTTGGAATGAAACTCTCTTAGGTAAAATGATTCCTTTTTCTTTAGTTGCATATACACATCCTAACAATCAAATTTTTCCAACATATGTACCAGGATTTATTGGAATTTATACAAATGACATTAAATATCCTGAGGATGGCAATGGTCCATTAAAATTAGTTTATGCATCATCTTCATTTACTGAACAAAAACCTGGAGTGATGATTGGTGTTTTTGTTTATGAAGTTAATAAAAATTATATTTCATCTCAAAATTTATCTGATTCAAAAACTTTTGAATAATTGCTTTGGATTATTTATAATATCTTTCCACGAATATTTTAAATTTTTTTTACAATGATCACGAATTTTTTTGTTATACCGAATACTGTGATTTGAAAAGAAACCTAATGTAAACATGAAACCCTTATGGATTCCATTCTTTTTTGTTATTGTTAAACCTCTACCAATTCCATAAAATGAAGTATATCCTAAAGCCTTGTAGGAAAAACCCATATGATAAAATTTTTTTATACTATAATTTTTTCCAGTTGGTCTCTGAGTTTTAGTTGTGATTGGATATACTGATACTTTCATACCTTCTGATTGTATTTTAAATAAAGCGTAAGTTTCATAACCCCAATTTGACTCATATTTCCATTCTATACACTCCATAGCTTTTTTTGTAAAAATTCTTCCTGAACCCCTTGGCGATACTGTAATTTCATTTTCTATAATCCCCGATGCCATATCGACATCATCTTTTTCCATATTTTTGATAATTTCTTCAATATAATTTTCAGGTAAAATATGATCAGCACCCAAAATCATGAAATAAGAATTATCTTTATTAAAAAAATTCATACCAAATGAGAATAAAATTCCTAATTCTCCACTAATTACCCAGTTTTTATGTTCATATGGAAAATTTATCACTTTTGCTCCATAAGAAATTGCAATTTTTTCTGTTTTATCTTTTGAATTATCATTTACAACAATTATGGAATTAGCTTTAATTGTTTGATTGGTAATACCTTCTAATGTTTTTTTAATATTTTCTTCTTCGTCCCTTGCAGGAATTAACACATCATAATTTATTTTGTCCATTTTCCATCTTTTCTAATTCTTTTATCCATGCTTCAGTTTCTGATGTTTTATTTTGTTGTGATTCTAGCATTAATCTTATTGATTTGATTAAACTTGTTTGTTTACTAAAATTCATGTTAAAATCAGTTGACTGTTGTTTATTATGAAAAATATTTCCAATTATCATAAGAATTGAAATTAAAATTATTGCAAAAATTGGAATGTATACATAAATCGGAATTACATCTTTTATTGTTGTCAATGAATATGAGATAATTAGAAAATTTATCATTGATAACACTGGAAAAATAACAGATTGACCTAATCGCATTTTATGATATAGTTGTTTTAACATTTTTTCTCCTAGTAATCTATTCTAAATTTATCAATAAAACTATTGTTTGAATTATATGCCTATTTTTGATTTAAATTGACTTTTTTTGGCTAAATTTCTATATTCAGAGGCTTTATTGATAAATACTTGAAATTATTATTTTCATGAAATAATTGTTAAATTTTTTAATAATTAATTATTTTAAATATGGAAGAAATTTTTTTGTTGTATGGATGGAAATATTGCCATTGATTCTTCACTAAGAACTGTAGAGTGGAAAAATAATAAAGTGATAATGATTGAACAAACAAAGCTTCCAAATGAATTAGTTTTTGTGGAATATGATGATTTTAATCAAGTTGCAAATGCTATCAAAACTTTGATAGTTAGAGGTGCTCCTGCAATCGGAGTATCTGGCGCATTTGGATTAGGGTTAGCTGCTTTACAAAGTAAGGCAACTTCAAAAGCAGAATTATTATCTGATTTAGAAGATGCAAGAAAAATTCTCTTTGCAACAAGACCAACTGCTGTAAATCTGGGTTGGGGATTAGAAAAAATTATGAACGTTGCTAAGACTGGAGAAACTGCTGAAAAAATTAGAGAAATAGTAATCTCTACTGCTAAAAAAATGGCAGATGAAGATATTGAAATTAACAAGGCTATGGGAAAAAATGGTTCAGTTCTTTTTGATGATAATGATACAATTATGACTCATTGTAATGCAGGTGCATTAGCTACTGTAGCATATGGAACTGCACTAGGTGTAATTAGAGCAACCAGAGAAAGTGGAAAAAATGTTAAAGTAATTGCCACTGAAACAAGACCAATTCAACAAGGTTCTAGATTAACAGCTTTTGAATTAAAACATGATGGATTTGATGTTAGTTTAGTTCCTGACACTGCAGTTGGATATTCCATGGCAAATGGATTAGTTAACAAAGTTGTAGTAGGTGCTGATAGAATTGTAAAAACTGGTCACGTTTTTAATAAAATTGGAACTTACCAAGTAGCAACAATGGCAAAACAACATGGAATTCCGTTTTATGTTGCAGCACCATTATCTACAATTGACATGCAAACAAAATCTGATGATGTAATTATTGAAATGCGAAAAGGATCTGAAGTTACAGGCATTGGTAACAACAAAACTGCACCTGATGATATTGGTGTAATCAACCCTGCCTTTGATATGACTCCTCCTGAATTAATTGCAGGAATAATTACTGAAAAAGGCGTGGCTACAGCCCCTTATGAAGAATCTATTGCAAAATTATTCCAAGCTAATTAATACAAAGTTTTTATTGTTTTTCAAACTGCTGTATAAAATATGAGTACAGTTACTTCCCAAGCAATTGAGGAATCTTTGAAACAATGTATGGATCCTGAAGTTCCTCTTAATATTGTGGAAATGGGATTAATCTATGGAATTGATGTTAAAGAAAATAATGACGTTGATATTAAAATGACAATGACAACTCAAGGTTGTCCTTTACATGAAACTTTAGTTGCTGATGCAACAAGATTTGCAAAAAAAGTTCCTGGGGTAAATAATGTCAATATTGAAATTGTATGGGAACCAGTTTGGACAATGGATAAAATGACTGAAGAAGGAAAACTCAAAATTAAAGAAATGGGAGCTGCTGGAGTAAATACTCCTGCTCCAATTAATTATGAAACTGCATTACCTCAAGGAGTTGGAAAATTAGTACAACAAGAAGATGGTTCTATGGTTTTAGCTAATGAACATGATCAAGGATTTATGGTAAATCAAGCTATTGTTGATTTCTGGAAATCTTGTAATGGTCAACGTAAAGTGACAGATCTTGTAGAAGTATTTGCTAATCAAACAGGATTACAAAGAAATCAAGTTGAAAAAGAAGTAATGCAATTATTGCAACAACTTCGTGATGGTGGATTAATTGCAATTGCAGGTCAACCAGACGTACCAAATGTTGAATTTAAGAAATAATTTTTAAAAAATATAATTAGAATTTGCACCATCAAAATTAATTGTAACGCCTGATAGATATTTTATTTTATTTTGAATTATTGCTTTTACAAAACTTCCAATCTCTTCAGGCTCTCCTAATCTTTTCATTGGTAATGTTTTTTCAAATTCTTGAATATTTTCTATTAATTCTTTAGTTCTATCCGTATTGACAGGACCTGGTGCAATATTGATGCAACTAATATTATTTTGAGCATACTCTTTACTTAAAACTTTGAAAACTTCTGCAAATGCTGCACGATATGCTGAAGAAATAATTAATTTTGCATTTGGTTCTTTAATCACATTTGAACTAATTAGAAAAATATATCCATTTTCATTAATTTTTATTTTTTGTAAAATAGTACAAAATCCTAAAAATAATTGATTGTGGTATTTTCTCCAATCCTCTTCAGTAATAGTTGAAAATGGTTTTGGTTCAGGACCTCCAGTATTTAGAATTAAAATATCTGTTTCAGTATGTATTTCTAAAAATTTTTTTACACTGTCTAAATTTGATGTATCAATATCTTTTTTGGATGCAGCAAATACATCGATCTCTATTGATTTTAATGAATTTGAAATAGCTTTACCTATTCCACGTGAACCTCCTAAAACGATCGCTTTAGTCATATTATTATGGAAAATTAGTCATAATTAAATTTCATTATATTCAAAATTAAAATTTTGAAGCTTTAGAAAAAGTTGGTATGTGCTTTTCATCTTTATTTTTAAATAATATGTAATGTTTTTTACATAAATTTCTATTTTCTTTAAAGCTAATTTTTACAGTTTGTATTGCCTTTTCTTTACATTCTGAAATACTGCATTGCAATATAGTAAATAATTCATTTTTCTTAATAAAACTTTGAAATTATACAATTACCCTTCCTAACTTTTTTATCATTGTAAATTATTGCACAATTATGGAAGATGATGAAAAAGGGAAAGAATTTTTAAAATTAATTGATGATCAAAATACTGTTCAGTGGAATATTGTTGCAAAATTATCTTCTTTAATTAAATCTGAATGGAATTCTACAGAATTAAAAAGTGAAATTGAGACTTTAGTAAATGATCATTATAAAATAACTAAAGATCTTAACAGTTTAGATAACAATAACAGTATTTTATAATCCGGAATCTACCATTAATGCAATAAATAAGACTGCTAAATAGGGACTAGAAAATTTAAACAATGTCCATGCGGCTGTTTCCATAGGTTTTATTGTAACCCAAACTGATAATCCTAACATTAATGCACCTGATGCAATTGCAGTCCACAAATATACATCACCTACCATGTTTTCACCGTTTTCAGTTGTAATGAAAAATGGTGCAATTGAAAATAATACCATTACAACAGTAGATAATGCAATAGCTCTTGCTGATGTTTTCTCAGATTGTACTGCAGTTAACATTGGAACATTTACTTTATTGTAATCTTCTTTGAAATGTAATGTTAACGCCCAAATGTGCATTGGAATCCAAATAAACACTAATCCTGCCATTGCAAGACCCATTGTCCATAAATCTGACATACTTACTGCAACCCATCCAATCATAGGTGGCGAACCTCCGCATAGTCCTCCTAAAATAATATTAGTTCTAGAATTTCGTTTTAGTACATATGAATAAACAATGATATTGTTTACTAATGCAAATGCAATGAAAATTGTTGCCCATATTCCTTGCTCAAATGTTGTAGTAAATGAAATTGCAAAAGCCAACACCAATGATATACCTGCTAATGCTAATCCAAAATTTCTTGCTTTAACTGCAGGGTAAATTCTCTTTGATGGAAGAGGTCTATCTTTTGTTCTTTCCATGATAGCATCAATATCTCTATCGTGATAGTTTGTCAAAGTATTAGCTGCTGCAGAACCTGATGCTACTGAAAATAACATCAATGCCCAAGTTTCAATTGAAATTGGAATATTGTAAATATTTGATGCTGTTAGTGCGGCTCCAAATGCAGTAAATACAAGTAAATACCAAATTTTTGGTTTTGTTAATTCATAATAAACTGCTACCCTTGAACTAGCTGTTTGTTTTTGCAATATTAGTCACCACTATTTGATGGCATATATGGCATTGCTTTAGTTCGTGATTTCATTTCAATAAATGACTCTGATGACTGAATACCTTCAACTCTACCTATCTTTTCTGAAACCATTTTGTGCATTTGATCCAATGATCTTGAATACATTGTGACTAGTATGTCAAACCTACCTGTAACTTCTGCAACTTCTCTCACTCCATCAATACTGAATAATTGTTCAATTACATTATCTCTTTGTTTTGTATCTATGTTGATTCCTGTTAATGCTTTAACTTCGTATCCAAGTTCAGCATCATTGACATCTATTGTAAAACGTTGAATTAATTTTCTTTTTACTAATCTTTTGATTCTTGAATAAACTACTGATGAATTTACATCTATTTTTTTTGATAATCGTGGAACTGAAATTGAAGCATCATTAGATAATTCTGATAAAATCTGTAAATCTAAATCATCAACTTTTACCATCTAAAACACCTAAACCGATGTGGATTTCTGGTTCTTATAAAGTTATTATTGTAAAAATTACAATTAATTTCTAAATTTTACCTTTTTTGTATAACATTTCTGCTAAAAGAACAGCTCCTTTTGCAGAACCCATTTTTTTATTATGTGAAAATAACATGTACTTCAAACCATTATCAAATAACTCTTCTTTTTCAACTCTTCCAATTGTCGTTGTCATTCCATCACCCACTGTTCTTTCCATTCTGGGTTGTGGTCTGGTTGGATCTTCATGAAATGCATAGTAATCTTTGGGAGCAGAAGGTAATCCAATTACTGAACTGTCTTTATTACTTTGATTGTAAGTTTCTTTTGCCATTTCTGGATTAATTTCTTTTGTAGTTTCTACAAAAACTGATTCAGTATGACCATCAATTACTGGAACTCTGGTACAAGTACAACTGATTTTGATATCTGCATCTTCAATTTTTCCATTGATTAGTTTACCCAAAATTTTTCTTGTTTCTAGTCTTACTTTTCCTTCTTCTTTTGGAATATATGGAATGATATTATCTGTAATTCCCATTGCAGAAACACCTGATTTACCTCCACCCGAAATTGCTTGCATTGAAGTCATCATGACTTTTTTTGCACCATATTGCTCAAGTAATGGTTTTAGTGTAATTGCTAAACCTGTAGTTGTACAGTTTGGTAGCGGTGCTACAAATCCTTTCCAGTTACGGTTTTTCTTTTGAATTTCTAATAATTCTGTTTGTTCATCATTTATTCCTGGAATAAGTATTGGAACATCGTCTTCATATCTATATGCAGAACTAGTTGACACTACAGGTAGTTCTGCTGCCATTTTAGTTTCAATGTCTATAGCAGCTTGTGATTCTACTGCTGAAAATACTAAGTCTAATTGTGATGTGTCAAGATCATCAACTTTCTTGACTACCATTGATTTGATATATTCTGGAATTTCGCCACCAACATCCCACATGATGATGCCTCCATCATTTCTAATGGCTTCTAGATAATTTTTACCTGCAGAGCGTTCTGAAGCTGCAATTTGAGTTACCTCAAACCATGGGTGATTATTCAATGATTGGACAAATTCTTGACCTACAGAACCTGTAACCCCAATTATTGCAACTTTTTTCTTCTCCATAATGAGAATTTAGATCGGTTTCAATTAATAATCGTTTTCAGATTACCAAAACATACTAAATTAGCCAATTCTATTTTGAACTGTGAAAATAAACACAAAATCATCCATTCGTAAGCATTCTCCTGTAATTCATGGAGGAAAAATTCCTTCAAAAAATAGCGATCACAAAATTATTGATTTTAGTTCAAATATTACTCCTTTAGGAATTCCTAATTCTGTAAAATCAATCATTAAAAAAAATTTAGATAACGTCAAATTTTATCCTGATCCACATTCTGACACTGTAGTTTCAAGTTTAGAAAAATATACTCATTTATCAAAATCAAATATTATTGTTGGAAATGGTGCAATAGAAATTCTTTATAATTTCTGTTTTGCATTATTATCGAAAACAACTAAAGTGTTAATTCATGTACCAACATTTCAAGAATATGAAACTGCAGTAAAACTAAGTAATTGTAAAATTTCTTATTTTAATTCATTGAATTTATCAAAAAATATTGATTTGTTTATTTCAAAAATTCCAAAAAATGGATGTATTTTTCTTTGTAATCCTAATAATCCTACAGGTGAATTATTATCTAAAAAAGAATTATTATCTGTAATAATTACAGCAAAAAAATTAAAAACCATTGTGTTTATTGATGAATGTTTTATTGAATTAGTACCAAAATCTAATGAATCTGTTCTATCTTATGTAAAAAAATATGATAATCTTTTTATTTTAAGATCTCTAACAAAATCATTTGGATTACCTGGATTAAGAATAGGATATGGATGTGGTTCTAAAGAAATAATTAAAATTTTACAAAAAATAAAAATTCCATGGAGTGTAAATTCATTGGCACAGGATGCAGCAAATGTTGTAATTAAAAATGTGTCTCATATTAAAAAATCTAATTTCATAATTAAAAAAGAGTTAAAATATTTAGAAAATGCAATTTCTATTTTAAATGGATTTGAATGTATTTCTTCATCTACTAATTTCATTTTAATTAAAACAAAATATGATTCTACAAAATTACAAACAAAATTATTAAAAAGTAAAATTTTAATTCGTGACTGTAAAAATTTTAGAGGTTTAGATAATCATTATGTTAGAATTGCAGTAAAATCTCACAAAGATAATGTAAAATTAGTAGCAGCATTGGAGAAAATCAAATGAAATCTTTAATGATTCAGGGAACTTCCTCTGGTGCTGGTAAAACAACATTAGTTGCAGCCTTATGTAGAATTTTTTCAGACAAAGGCTACAGTGTTGCTCCTTTTAAATCTCAAAATATGTCTAATTTTGCTTATAGTACGCCTGATTTTGAAATTTCTCGTGCTCAAGCAATTCAAGCTTTTGGTGCACGTTGTAACATAACTTCTGATTTGAATCCTATTTTATTAAAACCAGTTGGAAATTATTCTAGTATTGTTTACTTGAATGGAAAACGCTTCAAAAAAATGCATGCTCAAGAGTACTACGAAAAATTTGTAAATACTCAAGGTATGAAAATAGCCACAAAATCATTACAGACTTTACAGAAAAATTTTGATTTGGTAATTCTAGAAGGTGCAGGTTCTCCTGCAGAAATTAATTTACAAAAGTATGATATTGCAAATATGAAAATTGCTAAAAAAGCAAATGCACATGTATTACTTGTAACTGATATTGATAAAGGAGGATCTTTTGCAAGTTTAGTTGGAACAATGAATTTAATTGATAAAAAATATCAAAAGCTTGTAAAAGGATTTGTTTTTAATAAATTTCGTGGCGATCTTACTGTATTGAAACCTGGATTTAAAAAATTAAAAAATATTACAAAAATTCCAACAATTGGAACTATCCCATTAATGACATTAAATTTACCTGAAGAAGATTCTCTTAATGCAAAACCTAAAGATATTACTTTTAATAAAAAAAATATTTCTAAAATTAATAATGAATTAAATAAATTATCAAAAATTGTTAAATCAAATATAGATATTAATACAATTGAGAAAATATTACAATGATTCTTGAATCTATTTTTATTATTGGTTTTGCAATTTTAATTGATTTAATATTTGGAGATCCAAAAAATCGTTATCATCCAACAGCTTGGATAGGAATATTAATTGCAAAATTTACTCCTCCTGCAAAACATCATAACCCAATATTTGAAAAAATTAATGGGATTTTAATTATAATAATTATTTCTGGTATTGTTATTTCATTATTGTCTGGTCTTAATATTGGAATTTCTTTAATTTCTATTGATTATATTTCATTAATTGTCTCTGTATTAATTGGAGCCTTATTGCTTAAGACAACTATAGCTATTCGTGGAATGGAAAAACATGCAACTAGTGTATTGGAATCATTGGAAAGTAATAATCTTGATTTGGCCAGAAATTATCTATCTATGATTGTTAAACGAAATACTACTAATTTAGACAAAAATCATGTACTTTCAGGCGTACTAGAAAGCATCAGTGAAAATACTGTTGATGGTATAACTGGTCCAATGTTTTATTATGCTTTTTTTGGGTTATGGGGAGCTTTTGTTTATCGAATAATCAATACAGCAGATTCAATGATTGGGTACAAAAATGATTTTTTTAAAAATTTAGGATGGTTTACTGCTATCAGTGACACAATCTTAAATTATATTCCATCTAGGCTTACAGGATTGATAATGATTGTTTCAGCAGCTATTTTACAAAATAATTGGAGAAATTCTTACAAAGTGATGATGAGGGATGGTAACACAACTGAAAGTCCTAATGCTGGATACCCGATGGCAGCATTAGCCGGAGCTTTAGAAACTAAATTTGAAAAAATAAATCATTACAAATTAGGTGATGGTGAGATTACACTCACAAAATATCATGTTTATTCTGCAATTAAGATTATGAAATTAACATCAATTCTTTTCTTTGGACTTGTTACAGTTCCAATTATTCTAATTTTATCTATGATTGGATGGTGGCTCTATGTTTAAACAAATTGGTTCAATTTTTTCTTTTTTAACAATTTTACCAACATCAAATTCTACATTAGATGATATTGCAAAATACATGTATCTATTTCCTATTGTTGGAATCTTCATTGGAATTTTAGTAGGTTCATTTGGTTTTGGTTTATCATTTCTTTTAGATCCAATTCTAGTTAGTTTTCTTGTAGTTACATCAATTGTAATAATAACTGGAATTCATCATGCAGATGGTTTAGCTGATTTTGCTGATGGTCTTATGGTGAAAGGTAGTAAAGAAAAAAAACTTAATGCAATGAAGGATCTTTCTACAGGTTCTGCAGGAGTAGTTGCAATTGTTTTATATTTGATTGGCTTGGTTGTCACAATTTCACTTACGAATGGATTTGATTTGTTTAAGGCAATTTTGATTAGTGAAATTTTAGCAAAATTTTCAATGGTTCTATTGGCAAGTTTAGGAAACTCAGCATCAATAGGCTCAAACTCTCCTTTTATGAAAATTATGAAAGATAGGAAAAAACTAATGGTGGCTTTTGTAATTATGATAATTCCTGTTGCTTTAGTTGCTGAAACTACTGGGTTAGTCATGTTAGTTGTAACTTTTCTTGTAACATTGATAATTTTGGCAATATCTAACCGTAGTTTTGGCGGAGTTACTGGAGATGTTCTAGGAACAACTAATGAATTAACTCGCCTGTCATCTTTGATGGTGTTTGTGTCATTATGATTGGTTTGATAATGGCAGGTGGTAAAGGTACACGTATGAATTTAGAAAATGAAAAATTATTACTTAAATATAAAAAACCAATCATCTTTCATGTATTTGATTCTTTAAAAAATTCTAATTGTTTTTCAAAAATTTTAGCATTAACTAGTTCAAATTCTCCAAACACAAGAACATTATTACAAAAAAATAATATTGAAATTTTTGATACTACTGGAATTGGATATGTTGAAGATTTAACTTTGCTACTTCAATCTACAAATGATTCGGTGTTAGTTACTTCAGGTGATTTACCGTTATTGGATGCAGAAATTATACAAAAAATTGTTAAAAATTATGAACCGGAAAAAATTTGGACAAGTATACTTGTTACTAATCAGTTTTTAACTAAACTAGGATTAGAATCTGATTACTTTGTAACTCATAATAATCAAAAATGTAATTATACTGGAATTTCTTTAATTAATGCAAATAAAATTAATTCATCTAAAAATTTGGATGAAAATTATATTATAATTGATGATAAGCGAATTGCATTTAATTTAAACACAAAACAGGATTATGAATTACTCAGCACTACCTGAAACTTTACCGTTTATTTTAGCTTTAGAACCTGTTGGTTCTGAAATTGTATTGCCACAAGAATTGCATGCAATAATTGTAGATGCATGAGAATATATTATTTGTAATTCACCACATTCTTCACAATTAACTTTTTGAAACTTACTTGATGGTTTTGGAACTTCGATGTGATCTTTCTTCATGCTGCTACCAACTCAAATTTCTTAATTCTAACCCCTGTTTTATTGTATTTCTTTTTACAGACAGTACATGTCATAATAGGAGTAACTTTCTTAGTAACTTTAGCTGGTTTTGCAAGTTTTGGGAATTTTTGTCCACCATAACCTTTCTTACGTTCAGCGTGACGGCGTTCACCTCTAGCAGAACCACGTCTCTTTCCAGCCTTGTAAATGGAGACCTTTTGGTCAGTATGTGTTTTACATTTTGCACAATACTTTCTGATCACCTTTGGAATGTTCATATCAACAAAACCTCTTCATCCGTAATTTAAGCATTGAACCTATAATAGTCATAAATTTCATTTATTATTATGAATTCAAGCCTAGCTGATTCAATCGGTTCTTTAAATTCGGTAGCACTTGGTGATAAAAAAGCTAATCTTGTCTTAACAAATTGTAAATTATTATCAGTCTATACTAGAGAAATTATTCCAAAAAGTCAGATCGCAATAATTGACGATCGTATTGCATATGTTGGTCCTGATGCAACACACACAATTGGACCAAAAACAAAAGTGATTGATATTCATGATAAATTTGTCAGTCCAGGATTTGCAGATCCTCATTTACACATTGATCAATTTGTGTTGCCATCGGAATTTGCAAAACAAGCACTTCTTTGTGGTGTAACTTCACTTTTTTCAGATCCAATTGATATTGTTAGTGTAGCAGGTTACAAGGGTTTTCAAGAATTTCTCAAGCTAGGAGAAAATTTACCCATTAGAATATTTCAAGCAGTTCCTGGAGGACTCCCTGTTGATGCAAAATTTAGTAATAGTAAATCATTAAGTTCATTTCAAGAAAAAAATGCAATAAAACATCCACATGTAATTGGAATGGGTGAAGTTTTTTCATGGACTAAAGTAATTTTACGTGAACCTAAAACAATGAAATCTCTTTCAACAATGTTAGAATGTGATTGCATAATTAATGGACATACTGCAGGTGCAAGTGATAAGAAACTTAATGCATATGTTTCATCTGGTATACTTTCATGTCATGAACCAATTAATTTTGATCAAGTATTGGAAAGATTACGTTTAGGAATGTGGATAATGATTAGAGAAGGTTCTATACGTCGTGATTTAAAAGAAATTATTCCACGTATACTATCACATGGAACATATCTTGATAGGTTAATGTTTTGTTCTGATGGTCTTGATCCGTTAGATATTTCTAAATTTGGTCATATTGATTATTGTATACGTGAATCCATTAAACTTGGTTTAGAACCTATTGATGCAGTTACAATGGCATCTAAAAATAATTTTGATTATTATAATATGGATAAAGATCTTGGTGGCATTGCACCTGGAAAATTAGCTGATATCTTAGTTTTTGATAATTTAAAATCATTTAAACCAAAACATGTTTTTGTTGGTGGAAAACTTGTTGTTTCTAATGGCTCTTTTGTAGCTCGTATTAGAAAAAATATTATTTCTCCATGGATTAAAAAAACTGTTAAATTAAAAAAATTCTCTAAAAATGATTTTCAAATTAAATCTAAAAAAGATCATGTAATAGCAAATACAATTTTTATGCAAAATGAAATAATTACTAAATTGGGAACATCGGAACTTATTCCTAAGGATGGTAATGTTTCTGCATCAATTGATAATGATATTTGGAAAATTGCAGCATTTGATAGAATTCATGGAACAAATCAACATTCTATTGGATTTCTTCAAAATTTTGGTGCTGATATAGGAGCATTTGCTTCAACTTGGAGTTTTCATGAAAATGATTTGATTGTACTTGGTTCCAATGATTCTGATATGGTAATAGCATCAAACCATTTAATTAAAAATCAAGGTGGGTTAGTCGTAGTTAAGTCTGGGAAAATTCTTGCCTCATTACCTCTACAATTTGGTGGAATTGTTTCAACTGATTCTTTTGAGACTGTTTCATCTAATTTTGAGAAGATCAATAATTCTATCGTAGATTTGGGGTGTAAATTTACTAGACCGCACTTGATCCCTCTATTCTTACCTTTTCTAGCCCTACCTTCTATTCGAATTCTTGCTGGCGGAATTATTGATGTAAAAAAAAGATCTTACATTTCACCCATCAATTAGGCAATGTTAAAAAGGGGGATTTTAAGAATTGAAAATGAATCTAAATGGCATCAATTCAACAAGGACCAAACGGACCTGTATTAGTTCTCAAAGAGAGTGCTTTACAACAAAAAGGCAAAGATGCACAACAAAATAATATTGCTGCAGCAAAATTAGTTGCAGAATTAGTTAAAAGTAGTTTAGGTCCACGTGGTCTGGATAAAATGTTAGTAGATTCCTTAGGCGACGTTACAATTACAAATGATGGTGCAACTATTCTTAAAGAAATTGATGTTCAACACCCAGCAGCAAAAATGATCGTTGAGATTTCTAAAACTGTAGATAATGAAGTAGGTGATGGAACAACTTCTTCTGTTGTTTTTGGTGGCGCATTATTAGCAAGAGCAGAAGACCTTTTGAAAAAAGACGTTCATTCTTCAACAATTATTGAAGGTTTTCAAGCAGCATCTGAAAAAGTTCTTGAAATTTACTCACAATTATCTAAAAAAATTCAACCTGATGATAAAGCATCACTTCTTAAAATTGCCTCAACAAGCATGCAATCAAAATTAATTTCTGAAGATAGTAGTAGTTTGTCAAAAATTGTAGTTGACGCAATTCTTAGTATTGCAACAAAAAAAGGAGATCAATATTTTGTTGATTTAGAAAACATTAAAGTTGAAAAAAAGCCAGGCGGCTCAATTGAAGATACACAAATTGTAAAAGGTATTGTTTTAGATAAAGAAATTGTTCATAGTGGAATGCCTACTAGAATTGAAAAAGCAAATATTGCATTAATTAATTCCGCATTAGAAATTGAAAAAACAGAAATGAGTGCAGAAATTAGAATTACTGACCCTACTCAAATGCAAATGTTTTTGGAAGAAGAAAATAGAATGCTAAAAACAATGGTTGAAAAATTACATGATGTTGGCGCTAATGTTTTGATTTGTCAAAAAGGAATTGATGACATTGCACAACATTATCTTTCAAAACATGGAATTATGGCAATTCGTCGTGTTAAAGAAAGTGATATGATAAAACTTGCTAAAGCTACTGACGGTCGTGTAATTAGTAACTTAGATGATTTATCTGAAAAAGATCTTGGTTCTGCAGATTTGGCTCACCAAAAGAAAGTTGAATCTGATAAATGGGTATTCATTGAAGGTTGTAAACAGCCACAATCTGTTACACTATTAATTCGTGGAGGAACCCAAAGAGTAATTGATGAGGTTGATCGTTCTATTCATGATTCATTAATGGTTGTAAAAGATGTAATTGAAAAACCAGAAATTGTTGCTGGTGGCGGTGCCCCAGAAGCATTTGCAGCATCTCAACTCAAAGACTGGGCAGATAACTTCAGTGGAAGAGAACAACTTGCAATTAAAAAATATGCTGAAGCTTTAGAGATTATACCATTAACAATTTCTGAAAATGCTGGAATGGATCCAATTGATACAATGGCTACTTTAAGATCAAAACAAAACCAAGGTCAAAAATGGACTGGAATTGATGCAAAAAATACAAAAATTGCTGATATGATGGCAATTAACGTTGTAGAGCCAATTGTAGTTAAAGAACAAATAATTAAATCTGCAACAGAAGCAGCATGCATGATTCTTAGAATTGATGATGTCATTGCAATATCTGGTGGTCCAGGTGGCGGTGGCGGTATGCCTCCGATGGGATAAATTTAGTTAAAACTTAATCATAACAGGTATCATAAATTATTGTTGTACAAAATCGGTGTAGATTTAGGTGGTACTAAAACAGAAATTATTGTTCTTGATGAAAATCTAAATATTTTAGAAAGAAAAAGAGTACCTACTCCTCAAAATGATTATAATGAAATTATACATACAATTGAAACTTTAGTTTCAGATGTATCTGAAAATATCTCTGATTTCTCTTTAGGAATTTGTTGTCCTGGTGCAATTTCAAAACAAACTGGATTAATTAAAAATAGTAATACCCAATGTTTAATTGGTAAATCTTTAAAAAAAGATTTAGAAAATAAAATCCAAAAAAATATTTCTATTGAAAATGATGCAAATTGTTTTGCTTTGTCTGAATCTAAAATTGGTGCTGGAGTTAATTTTAACTTAATTTTTGGTGTTATTATGGGAACTGGAGTCGGTGGAGGAATTGTAATTAATGATGTTCTTCATTCTGGTAGAACTAATATTGCTGGTGAATGGGGACATCACACTTTACATCAAAATGGTAATTCTTGTTATTGTGGTAAATCTGGTTGTGTTGAGACGTACATTAGTGGACCTTCTTTAGAAAAACGCTGGAGTCAATTAACTGGATTCACTCAATCTATGCCTGAAATTATTCGTAATTTTGATAACAATATCGGTAGACAATGGAAAGAAGAATTCTTGGAAAATTTTGGTTATGGTATTGCAAATGTAATTGATATTTTAGATCCTGATGCAATAATTCTTGGAGGTGGGTTATCTAATATTGATTTTTTATACACTGAAGGTGTAAACTCAATTTATTCAAAAGTATTCTCAGATATTGTTGAAACTCCTATATTAAAAAATAAACTTGGTGATTCTTCAGGAGTATTTGGAGCTGCACTTTTAGATTAATTTTTTGGACATCCTTCCATTTTGATAATAAAATAACCATTTGTCATTATCTCAATTTCAATATCCTCTGAAACAGATTCTGAATGACAAAATTTACATTCTTCTGTAGTCACCACTGCATTATTTTCTCCAATTGATTTTAACCATTCTTTTGCAAAAGAAATTGCAGCTAATGAATCATTTTTGTCTGTAATTACATCAAAATGTATTGTATGACCATCATTTGCTTTTACATAAGTGTCAAAAACATGAAAGGTCATATTTGTCACAAATTTTTTGCATATACATCTCTAATTTCAAGAGTTTTATCTACAATTTCATTTACATTTGCATCTAATTCTGTGGTTATCAAAATTAAACCTGCTCCGCCAATTGGTACTGTTATTCTATAGATTTTTTCATATTTTGCTAATGCAAAAACTGGAACACCAATTTTATCTGCAGTTTTTTTCCTTGTTGACCATCTGTAGATTGCTTGTGATAATGATGTTTCAGTTTCTTCTCTAGTTAAGTGAGATGTGACCCCTGGTCTTATTTTATCATGTAGCTCACCATAATCGTAAACTGCTGCATATCTAATTTTTTCATTACATGCTAATATTTCATCACAGATTTTTTCATAACTCATAATTTTTCACTACTGTGGCTCAATGGTTGCTGGTGGTTTACTGGAAATTGTATATGTTACCCAAGTTACATCCTCAATTTCATTAGTAATTCTATTACTCATTTTTTCTAATACTCCATGTGGCAGTCTAGTCCAATCAGCAGTCATTGCGTCAATAGAATCTACAACTCTAATCATAACTATGTTTCCATATTTTCTCTCATCTCCTACCACGCCTACTGCCTTATCATCGCCTACAGCTGCATATGCTTGCCACACTTTGGTATAAAATCCGGATTCCATTAATTCTTCTTCAACAATTTTACTTGCTACTTTTGAAATCTCTAATTTTACTGGAGTAATTTCTCCAATTATTCTAACTGATAACCCTGGACCTGGAAATGGATGTCTCATGAAAAGGTTTTCAGGAACACCTAAAATTTTAGCAATTTCTCTAACTTCGTCCTTGTAAAGTTCTCTAAGTGGTTCTAAAATTTCTAATTTCAACCAATCTGGTAATCCTCCTACATTGTGATGAGATTTTATTACATCTGCTGGACCTTTTGAAACTCCACTTTCAATTACATCTGGATATAAGGTTCCTTGAGCTAACCATTTGAATGGACCTTCTTTTTCAGCAAAATTAGTAAAAACATGAACAAATTCTTCACCAACAATTTTTCTTTTATGTTCTGGATCTTCTACACCCTTTAATTTTTCAAGAAACTGTTGACCTGCATTAATTGATGTAAAATTAACTTTAAAATTTTCTTTAAACATTTCCTCTACTTCTTTTTCTTCATTTAATCGTAACAAACCATTATCCACAAATACACATTTCAATCTATTTCCAATTGCTTTATCAATTAGTAATGCTACTACAGTAGAATCTATTCCACCACTAACACCACACAATACATTTCCTTCGATTTTAGAAATTTTTTCTACTGCTGTCTCAATAAAACCTTTCATTGTCCAATCTTGTTTTGCACCACATACTTTTAGAACAAAATTTTTGAGAATTTCTGTACCCTGTTCAGTGTGGACAACTTCGGGATGAAATTGAATTCCATAAACTCCTTTTTCTTCTGATGCAATTGC
>JAONKT010000050.1 GCA_028377625.1 Candidatus Nitrosopumilus sp.
TGAAATTTTCTTTCCTCCTTTATCTAAAAACATTTCATATTTTACATGATGAGGATGTGGAACTTCTAAAATTTCATCTGCTACCCAATCATTTACTTTTACTGAGTCCATGATATCTTTTCCATATGCTTCAAATCTAATGTCAAATGCAGACCAACGTGCTGCAAATTCTACTTTCCAGGCTAATTTCCCAAGATCTTTTGTAATATCTGCTTCTCCTTCGTGACCACAACCTTTGATAATCTTTGAGCCAATTTCTGTATCGTGACAATTGTATTTTACTTTCTTTTTGTCACTTAGATATTCTGTAGCTTCTGCTGTATAGAGTCTGTTACATTTTGCACATACTGGAAAATACGGTAAATATTTCTGATATTTTTCTTGTCCTACTAACTCTGAAATTGCGTTTCCTATCTTTGTACTGTTTTGTAATATTGTATGTATGTGATCCTTTAACAATCCTTGTTTGTATGTATCTATGGCTCTTCTAAATTCATATTTTATTCCAACTTTATCTAATCCGTCTAAAAGAATACTGCTCATATGCATCCCGTATGAATCATGACATCCATAGGGATCCGGTATTAATGACACTGGTTTTCCAATGTGTTCTTCTAATCCAAATTCTTGCATTCCTTCTGGAATTTTTCTTAATCCATCTAGATCATCTGAATATGCAATTAATTCTGATTTGTATCCTTGATTTTCTAATGCTAGTTTTACTCCGTATGCTCTGACTGCATCTCCTAAACTTCCAATGTGTGGAATTCCTGAAGCACCTAAACCGCTTTCTACTCTTATTAGATCTAAATTTCTTCCAATTTTTTTTTCACGTTCAATTAATTCTGCTGCTAATTTATCTATCCATGTTCCTTTACCGATAATTTTTTCTTCCGACATTTCTTTTCACTAATTCAATATTTTGGACATGTATGGCCCATATAACGAATACCCTATTTTTTGATAATATTCTCTTGTACCTACTGCACTAATCACTAGTATTTTCTTTGCATTAAATTCTTCTTTAGATATTTTTTCAGCTTCTTTCATCAAATTTTTACCCAACCCTGAATGTTGAATTTCATCTGTTTCTTTTTCACCTAATTTTAATGATTTTCCATATACGTGAATTTCTCTAACTATGCATGTGTCTTCATTAATTTCGTCTCTATGTGCTTCACTACTTGGTTTTCTTAATCTCAAAAATCCATAAATTGATTCATTCTTGTCCTCATACGATAAGAAAACTTCTTTTCCTCCTGAAGAGTCATAGTCTATTCTAGTTAATTTTATGTCTTCACTTCCTATTTTTTTATCTGTTAATCCTGCTTCCCTACATCTAATACATTTACATGATAATCCCTGTTTTGCAAGATTTTGATGTACAATTTGTCTCAAGTTACCTGATTTTGGTCCTGCTATGATCTCTTTTGGTGATATTTCTCTTTGTACTCTCATAATTCTCACCCATTTTGGAATGTTCTTTTTTGCTTCTGTTAATACTTTGATCATATCTTCATCTGAATATGGAGTGTATTTTCCTTCTTTGTATTCTTCATACAATGGTGTATTTTCAATTACTAGTGACGGATAAATTTTCAACATATCTGGACGTAATTGTGAGTCTGAAAATAATTTTTTAAAATCTGCAATGTCTCCTTCTGGTGTCATGGTAGGTAATCCTGGCATCATATGTGCAACAATTTTGTATCCTGCATCTTTTGAAATTTGAAATGACTCTATTACATCATTATAATCATGTCCTCTATTGATGATTTTGTAAACTCTTTCTTGTAATGATTGAACTCCTATTTCGACTCTCGTAATTCCGTAACTTAACATTAAATCTACATGTTCTTTTTTGCAATAATCTGGTTTTGTTTCAATTGTAAATCCTACATTTCTTATTTCTGCGTGTTCGTTATTTGATTTAGCTTCTTCTAGATTTTCCGAATCTATTCCATTTTGTGCGTCATAACATGATTTAATGAAATCTTTTTGATAATCTTTTGGCATAAACAGAAAAGTTCCACCAACAATCACAATTTCCATCTTGGATGGATCATGTCCAAATGCAATTAATTTTTCAATCTTTGATGTAATCTGTAATTTTGGATCAAATTCGTTTTGAATTGCATTTAATGATGATGGTTCTTTTCCTGTGTAACTATTTGGAGAATTAAATTCGATTCCTCCTGGACAATACGTGCATCTTCCATGTGGACAGGCATATGGTTTTGGCATTAATGCTACCACTGATACTCCTGATGCTGTTTTA
>JAONKT010000051.1 GCA_028377625.1 Candidatus Nitrosopumilus sp.
TCTGCAAAAACTATGACTCCTATTGGAAAATTCTATGATGAAAATGATGAATTAAAGAAAGTTAAACCTGGAGATGTATTACGTCTCTATGAAGAAACTGCTTGATACAAATGATGTCCTGAATATCCACCAATTTTTTTCACAGTTCCTTTAATTGCTGCTTGTTTTAAGAATGAATTTGCTGCTGATATTTTAACACCTGTTTGTCTTGCAAGATCTTGAACTGTTACCACTTTTGAATTTTGAATTATTTTGATTGCTTGTTTCTCGTCAATCATAACTGTGATTTCAGCTTTTCTTACTCCACCTTCGCCTTTATCTTTTTTACCTTTCTTTGAATCCTTAGATCCACTTGGTTTGTTTGCTCCGGCCATAAAACTAGAAAAAAATAATCCTCTTATAAACGATGAACAAATTTTTTAAATAAATTTTTATAAATATTAGAAAAAAGTTGAATTTATCTCAAATATAAATAACATCTCAATTACTATATTTTATGGGTATTGTATCTAAAGGTGCAACATGTAATGTGGAAGGATGTGACCAAGATGGTGCTCGTTCACTTAATACTACTAAAGTTGAAAATGCTGGTTTGAGAGTTAATTCTAAAGGTAAGAAAACAATCCTTTGTAAGGATCACTACAAAGAATGGAAAAAAGAATCTAAAGATGATAGAGATCTTGAACGTGCTAGATTTAGTAAATTTTAGATTTTATTGTTTACTCGGATTTTTAAAATAATCTTTGCTTAGTTTGTCGTATAACTTTCCTATTTTTTTATACAGTCTTTTTGGCTCTCTAGATTTTTGATTACTTAATACATAAAGTGCTAAAATTGGGAATGCAATTGTTGCATCTGCATAAACTGTAACTATGCCTTCATGAGAATCTTGAATTTTCCCCCAGCTTTTCCCTTCTTGCAATGTTGCACCTGATAATCCTCCTGTATCTGGACGTGCATCTGTTATTTGTATGATGTATTCTTGACCTCCATCATTTCGTTTTAAAATTTGATCTAATAGTGGGCCTGTTTGTTGTGCTGTATTTTTTGGAACGCCCCCGCCTAATTCTAAAATTCCAGATTTTTTTGAATCATATACAATTGCAGCTTGTTCAATTATTTCTCTAACAAAATCTAAATCAAATTTTTTATCTTCTAATCTATGGACTGCTAAATTTAATGCTAATGATGAATCTTTAATTGTTGAAATGTATACTGGAACATCATAGTCAAAAGCTGATGTTATGAAACTTTTTTCTGGGTATTTTGCACTTGTTTTACTTCGTTTACCTAACAAATTACAAAATTCTGCCGTTGTAAATGATTTATCTTGAAAATCATCCACAAACATTTTTTGAATAACTTGATCTTCAGCTTCTAATGTTTCTTCAAATTTAATAAAAACATCTCTAATTCTTACAATCTCATTTTCATATAGTTTCATATCATCCACATCAAAACTACCTTGTTTTACTGGTAAACCCAATGCAAAATGATCTTCATGATATACATTTGCACCTGTGGTAACGATCCAATCTACAAAACCTCTTTCGATTAGTGTTTTAATTATGCCTCCAAATCCAACTGGTGTCATTGCACCGGATACTGTGAGACAAATTGTTGCATCTTCTTCTATCATTTTTGCATATAGTTTTGCAGCTTCACCTAGTTGTCTTCCATTAAACCCTGAACTGGCAAAAACATCTACTAATTCTTCAATATTCATTTTTGGATCTAATTTTATGTGTGGTATGTCCTTGCCATGAAATTTATGATGATCCATTTCTACTACGTTTTCTTTTACTGTAAATAATACTTATTGGAACAATCTTGTATCTGTTTTAGTTATCCTTCAATGAAATATTACTTATCTAGGAATTAATGGTGATATAATTACATGAAAATAATTGATTTACACGACCCTGATAGAGTAAACAAGACTCCTGACGATGTAAAGATCTTACTTCAAACTGGAAATTTTATTCAAGATGAATTTACTATTTCACAAATTGAGTTACGACTTTACAGAGAAAAAATAGATGACAATCTAGGTCTTTACTCTTTGATTACTTCCTTTGTTAAAACTGATATGGGTACTATTGAAATGATTTATGATGAGGGATTTCTTGGGGATGATGCATTGTCTAGATCTTTTACATTTCTAACTACTAATCTTGGATTGTCTGCATTAGTACTAAGATCAATTATTTCTATTCGTG
>JAONKT010000052.1 GCA_028377625.1 Candidatus Nitrosopumilus sp.
GCATCTACTAATTCATTTGAAAATATTGTTAAAATCATTACTGAAATGATCCCTAATACAAAAATTCTTAGATACAATAGGTAGTATGGTTTCAATTTTTATAAATAAATTCTGAAAAATGCATAATTTTTTACAGTTTGACTTAATTTTACCAAAAATGTACTGATCTTTCCACTATTGAGATCTTGTTATTCCTTAATAAATAACCTAATTCTGAGGTTTTATGATGAGTTCCGATAATCATGATGATTCTGAAGGTCTATTTGGTACTATCAAAGTAGGTTTTGGAGCTGGTCTAGTCGCAGGCTGTGCATTATTTTCATCATTCCTTTCAATTGATCAACAATTAAACATCCCACATGGTACCTTTTACAAAACCATAGGAATTCCAATGGGTGTTGAAGGTTTTGGTGCTGTAATAATTGGTTTATTGATGCACATTACAGTTGCAGCATTAATTGGAATTGCATTTAATTTGGCAGCATCCTATTGGAGAACATTTAGAATTATAACAGTTCCAAAAGGAATCTTAACTGGTGCAGTAACTGGTGCGATAGTGTTTAGTTTAGCGTTCTTACCTTTGCATACTATGGTGATGATGCCAATTCTAGAAACCACTCTTGCTTCACCAGATTCAATTGCAAGTATATTGCCTGAAGAAAAAGAAGCTTTGTTAGAATTGATACAAGGTAATGACTTTGTATTATGGTATTCTGCATTACTTCATGTCTTGTTTGGTTCTGTATTGGGATTGATGTCTGGATTCCTACTACATGATAGATATCGTAATGTTGCTAGAATTCGATCATTCTGGTAGATTTTTAATTTTATTTAGAATTATTGTTTTCATTTTTTAATCTGAAATATTTTTGGACATATCTTTAAAATAACCGAATTAACCTAATTTTCATTATGACTTTAGTAGAATCAAAAATTGAAAAATCAGATATTTCCAACGCTGAGTTAATTAGTCATTTTCGAGAAAAATGTACAATTTGCGGTCATCATAGAATTATGCATGATGATGTGGGTAAATGTGAAGGTGTAATGAATAAACCTTGTACTTCTGGTTGCGATAAATTTGAAGCAGAGTAATTCCTTTTTCTAATAATCTTTAATATCCATTAGGTGTTATACTCCTCATGAGAGATTTTCACCCTGACGATGATGTAGCTTCTCCTGAGGGATATGCCCCTCAAATAACCCCTGAAGATTTTGATCCTGGAATTCCCAATCAAATGCTTGATTTTATTTTAAGAACTGAACCCACTGAGGTAGTTGACACCGATTTATTTGCCGTAATGAAAAAAAGACGGTCAACTAGAAAGTTTTCTGATAAGCTTGTTGAAACTACTAAAATTGATAAAATAATTGCTGCAGCTGATACTGCACCTACTGCTGGAAATTTTCAAGGGTTTGAAATATTTTACATTAAAAGTCCTGAAAAGAAACGATTACTAATTGATGCATGTAATCATCAATCTTACGTTGATGCACCTGTAGTGCTAGTTTTTTGTAAAAACCCCACTAGAGTAAAATTCAATTTTCCACCTTACATTCTTAGAAAATTTGCTATTCAGGATGCAACTCTAGCTGCTGGCTATTCTCAACTTGCTGCACAAGCTCTGGGTTTGAGTTCTATTTGGATTGGAATGTTTGATGAACAGAAAATAATGGATCTACTTCAAACTGATTTAGTTCCTTCATCTGTACTATGTCTTGGTTACCCTAAACAAACCAAATTCCCCAAATCAAGACGTAATCTTAAAGATTTAGTTAATGTTGTGTGGTAGCTATGCCTAAAATTCTCCATCTTTAAATAATCAATATAATTTCTTTATTTTATGACTGACGCATACGTAATGTTAAATTGTGAATTAGGAGCAGAGGAAAAAATTATTGAACAATTAAAAGAATTAGAACAAGTAGTGGATGTTTTTGAAACCATTGGAACTCATGATATGATGGTTAAACTTCAAGGTGAAAATTTTGAGAAAATTAGAGAAATAGTCTCATGGAATATCCAAAAATTAGATAAAGTTCGCTCAACAGCCACTTTAATTAAAAAAGATAATTAATTCAATACGCTTAAGTTTAAAATTAATTATGGTTTTTTATGGACATATCATCTAAAACATTACCAGCTATCCTGATTGTAGTGTTAATTGGAGTTTTATTGTTACAATTCCTTACTAATGACAAT
>JAONKT010000053.1 GCA_028377625.1 Candidatus Nitrosopumilus sp.
GTCAGGAATTATTACTGAAACTGAAGCATACAGGCACAAAGATGATCCTGCAAGTCACGCATTTAGAAAAATTACAGACAGAAATTGCATAATGTTTGGAGAAGTAGGAAAGGCATATGTCTATTTCACATACGGTATGCATTATTGTTTCAATGTTGTTGCAAAAAAAGATAAAATTTCTGCAGGTGCAGTATTAATTCGTGGCATTAATCCAGAAAAAGGAATTAAAAGAATGCAAGTAAATAGAAAAAATAAAAATTTAGAAAATTTAACAAACGGTCCTGCAAAGTTAACACAAGCATTAGAAATTACAAAAGAACATTATGGAATAGACTTAACAAAAAAATCACAAATTTACATAGAAGAGGGATTAGAAATAGAAAAAATAAAAAAATCAACCAGAGTAGGAATAAAGGAGGGGAAAGAACTACTTTGGAATTTTAAAATATAGGAATTATTTTTCAGTCTTTTTATCATCGTCACTACTATGTTCATCAGAATTTTCATCCAATGTCCAAGGAGCAAATTTCACCATGATTCTCTGCCAATCTAATTTTAAAACTAAAATTATTACACCAGTCATGGCAGCAGCAAAAATTGCAATTCCAATATATACAGGAGTAACATCGTCAACATTTTCTAAATAAGGTTCAATAAACGATAGTCCAACATAATGAGAAATAAATACAATGATGTAACTAAGAACAAGTTTACCAGCAAGAGTTGCAGCAAAAAATCGTTTTGGATTATATTTTGCAAGACCCAAAGGTATGAAGATTATATCATCAGGCATAGGGGTTGCAGCAGCAAAAAATGCAGCAGCTGCACCATATCGTTTTACTAATCGCTCAAAAGGACGCATTCTTTTTCGTGTTTTCTGATTCATTATTCTACGGCCACTAAAGCTTACAAAAAAGATGATTTGTTTTGCTACTGCAGCACTAACTGCAGATAAAATAGCCAATAGATGCAAATCATATTCAGACCCAACAGACATTGTTGCAAGTAACAGAAATCCAGGTAGAGGTACAAAAGGCACAAGAGAGCCAATAAAATTAACTAAAATTAGTATAAGATAGCCATCATCTGGAGCAAACGGGAAAATATCAGTTAACTCCATTAATCAAATGAATTTTAGGCGATATTTAATCAAAACGAATAATTTTGAATCAAAGTGAATAATAAACATACCACAAAATGATATTCATGAGTTATGAATTATTTTTAGAATATTATCAACAAATGCAAGAAGTTCTAACTAACAATACATTTCAAGAATATGGAATAATTGGTTTATTTTTAAATTCATTATTAGCAGCTACAGCAATACCACTACCAACAGAGATTTTAACATCAGCATTATTGATAGGAGGAGAAAATATTGTTCTTGTAGCAATCGTGTTAATCATAGGATCAACAATTGGAGGGATTTTAAATTATTTTCTAGGATTTGGAGGAAATAAATTAATTAAAAAAATTAAAAAAAAATCAGATATAGAGAAACATGAAAAAAAACATAACAAATTATTAGATAAATTTGGATGGACTGCAATATTTTTTGCAGCATGGATACCAATCATAGGAGATCTAATTTTAATTTCAGCAGGTGTTAAAAAAATGAAATTTGCAAAATTTTCAATTTTTATGGTTTCAGGGAAAATAATTAAAACAATTGTCGTGGTATTAGGGTTAGGAACAATATTTTAAAAAACAGTACATTAAATTAAAAATAGACAAGAGTCAACGACAGGATTAAAATACAATCAAAATTGAAGAATGAGCATGACAGTAAAAAAGTACAAATCAATTTGTGAAAATATAAGTTCAATTAGTCCATTTATTAGATTTGTAGGAATAATAGGGGAAAGGGGAGAGTTGCTTGCATACACTAGAAGACAGGAATTAACACCATTATTAGATGAAAAAAATACAAAATATCAATTTTCACATATCGCAATGAATTCAGATCTAGAAGGTTTCTTTGATAAAAATTTAGGTAAAGTGGAATTTGCATGGGAAGAACGAAAAAAGGTACAAACAATATCATTTGCAATAAAAAAAGCCATAGTGTGGGTTTCAATAGATAAGAAAGTAATACGCTCAGAAATGTTACGAATTATAGATTCATGTCTGCCGGTCGTAAAAAAATATTCATAATATTAGA
>JAONKT010000054.1 GCA_028377625.1 Candidatus Nitrosopumilus sp.
TGGTGGATGTCCTTCAGCAGATACCAAGTTAGCAAGACGTCCTTGTCCAATCAGGTAAACTTTTCTACCATTTTTCAAAGTACATTCGTCAAGTGTTGGTCTAACTTCTTTTACAGATTTAGATTTCTTTAGTAAAAATTCGGCGTCTATTTCAACATCAAAGTGTCCAACGTTGCCCATAATTGCACCATCTTTCATTTTCAAAATGTGCTCTTCTCTAATTACACTGGTCATTCCAGTACAAGTGATAAACATATCACCAATTTTTGCTGCTTGGGACATTGGCATGACTTCAAATCCATCCATGTGAGCTTCTAGTGCTTTCACAGGATCAACCTCAGTTACAATTACTTTAGAGCCCATTCCACGACATCTAGATGCAACACCACGTCCTACCCATCCATAACCAACTACAACAATACGTTTAGAAGCCATCAACAAATTCATGGCACGTAAGTAACCATCAATTGTACTTTGACCAGTTCCATATTGATTATCGAACATATGTTTGGTAACTGCTTCATTAACTAAAATTACAGGATAACGTAATTTTCCTTGATTTTCTACAGCCCTAATTCTAGTTACACCTGCAGTAGTTTCCTCAGTAGCACCTAAGACTTTCATATCTTTGAATCTTTTATCGAAATGTGCTTTGATATTCATATCAGCACCATCATCAGTTAGAATAGTTGGCTTGTGTTTGAGTACTTGATCAATTGACCAATCATAGTCTTTTACAGATTGCCCATGCCATGCATAAACATTGATTCCTTGGGAAGCCAAAAATGCAGCAATATTATCTTGTGTCGTTAATGGATTACCGCCACAAACTGCAACTGTTGCACCTAATTCTTTAGCGCCCATTAACAAAACAGAAGTTTCTTTTGTTACGTGTAAACAAAAACCAATAGTGATTCCTTTGAGAGGCTTTGATTTTTTTAATCGATTAATGGTATTATCTAAAATTTGCATATGAGATCTAGCCCACTCATACGAAAGTTTGCCCTCTTTGATCAATTTTGGACTAGATTTTACTTTACTCAATAAACAAACCCCAGTCAGGGGCTATAAAATACTATCATGCGAATGTAAATAAATGACAAATATTTGATTAAACCAATGGCATGGAAGAAAATTGCAGAAAAAGGCGAAGTAGATTCAGGAAAGGGCAAGGCATTCAAAATAGATGGAAAACAAATTGCAGTTTTTAATCAAGGCGGATATCATGCCATGGATGATCTATGTGTTCATCAAGACGGTTCAATTGCACCAGGAAAATTAGACGGAGACATAGTTGAATGTCCATTACATTTTTGGAAGTATAATATCAAAACAGGAGAGCTTGTAGACTACCTCAAAGACATAAAATTAGAAACATATTCAGTTCAGTCCAGAGACGACGGACTTTATGTTGATATATAAAAATAAAATCAACCAGTCAATTCTTTAAATTCATTTAAAAGTTTGATATCAACAAAATCAATATCACATTTTGCCTGTATTTTGTATGATGAATCTAATTTTATTAATTGAGACAACATCTCCAAACCATCCTTAATTTTACCAGACTTGATAACAGATGATGATTTGTTGTATAATGCAGTCTTGTTTTGAGGTTTTATTTTTAAAACAACATTAAAGCATTCTATGGCAACATCATATTGTCCAATTTTATGATAACAAAGTCCTTTGTTCAATAATGCCAAAATATTTTCGTTATCTTGCAAAATAACACCATCATAACAAATGATAGCATCATTAAATCTTCCAAACCTACCAAAGATGTTACCTTTTTTCAGTAATGCTTCCAAATGAGTAGGATCCTGATCAAGGACTTGTTGATAAAATGATAAAGCCTCTTTAGGATTACCAAGATTAAGAGATGATTGTCCCTTACTAAGTAATATTTTTAGATCAGACATCATTAAAATTCTCAAATAATTCTATCTAAAAATACATTCCCAAAGGTGTAAGATATATCATCAATCATCACATCAATAGGTATGGGTTCAGTATTTGAATTCAACATAAAT
>JAONKT010000006.1 GCA_028377625.1 Candidatus Nitrosopumilus sp.
CTTCCACTTAATCTCTCACGCAATGTTTAAAGCTTCATTATTCATGGCAGCAGGATCCCTCTTGCATATTGTTGGTTCTAGATTTATGACAGATATGGGAGGTCTGAGAAAACAGATGAAGAAAACTTATGCTTTCATGTGGGCTGCAGGCCTTGGTTTGATGGGAGCACCATTTATCACAACAGGTTTCTGGAGTAAGGATGCAATCTTTGCTGCAGTATATGAATCTGGAAATGAATGGGCATTACCATTATTCATTATTGCAGTTTTAACTGCTATCATTACAGCATTCTATACAACAAGAATGATTGGTTTGGTATTCTTTGGTAAGAAGAGTAAACATATTGAAAAGATGGAAGAAGAAGGACATCATATTCATGAAGCATCAGTATCTATGTGGGTTCCATATGGTATTCTTGCAGTACTTACAATTGGTATTGGTATTATTGGATTATCTGCAGAAGAAGGATTACATCATACATTTGAATATTATCTTAAAAACTCATTTGGAATTTACAGTTCCCATGCAGCAGATGAATCTTCAATATTGCCCGAATTCTTACAAGGACTTAATCCAGTTGCACTTGGTGCATCACTAGTTGCATTTGCTACTGGTATTGGACTGGGTTACATCTTTTACATTGGTAGATGGGTTGATCCTGTTAAATTTGTAAATTCAAATATTGTCTTTTATTCAATTCACAAACTTTTCTTAAACAGATGGTATCTTAACGCCTTGGTATACTGGTGCTTTGTCACAACACCATTATGGTTAGCAAGAGGTGTTTCTAGATACTTTGAGAAGACAGCAATTGATTACGGTATGAATGATGGAGTTCAAAAAGCAGTTAGTTGGAGTGCTAAAGTGATTCAGGGAACTCAAACTGGTGTATCACAATCGTATCTATTTGTATTTGGAGCAGGATTATTATTCGTAGTCTTGATATTGTTGATATAGGAGATTTGATGATATGTTAGAAATTACTTCAACTCCTCTTGTAGTCATGGCAATATTGGGTACTGTTGGTATTCTTCTGCCAATCATTAGTATTGCAAGAAAAGAACAGGGTTCTAATTCATTTTATGCTATAATTGCATTTTCTGCATTAATCGTATCTATGGGATATGTTGGATACCAATTCATTGAAGATAATGTTTCTCCATCTGCATTATTCTCTGAAGATGTTGTAGTTGATGATGCATTTGGTGGGTTCTTTGCAATAGCCATGTTGATAGTTGCTTTGTTCACCACTGTTGGCTCTTTTAATTATATGAGAAAACATAATTCTCCTGCGGTTTACTACTCTCTAATTTTACTTGCAACTATTGGTATGGTTCTAGTTGCATACTCAACTGACCTTGTAATGCTATTTGTGGCATGGGAGCTTATGAGTATTCCAACATACATTTTAGTTGGATTTATGAAAAAGAATCCAAGCTCAAATGAAGCAGCTTTAAAATATTTCTTGTTTGGTGCATTATCTTCTGCAATCATTGTTTATGGTATTTCACTTTCATACGGATTAACTGGTTCTACAAATATTGGAGAAGTCATTCAGGGTTATTCAACACTTGACCCATCACTGCTTCCACTTGCGTTACTTTCCGTTGGATTGTTTATTGCAGGATTTGGATTTAAAATGGGACTTATTCCATTCCATCAATGGCTTCCTGATACCTATGAAGGTGCTCCTGCACCAATTACTGCTCTACTTGCAGCAGCAACCAAAAAAGCTGGATTTGCTGCAACGATTAGAATTGTAGTTTTGGGAATGGTAGTTTTACATGTTGATTGGACTCTGGCACTTGGTATTATTGCAGTAATGACAATGACTATTGGTAATGTTGCAGCAATTATGCAAAAGAACATTTCAAGAATGTTAGCTTATTCTAGTATTGCACACGCTGGTTACATCTTGATTGGACTTGCAGTAGCACCACATAGTTCTCTTGGTTTACAAGGTTCATTGTATCAAATAATGAATCACGCAGTAATGAAAGGTGCTGCATTTATTGCAATTGCAGGAATTGTCACAACTCTTGCAGTAACTCATATTGATAAATTAAAGGGACTTGGAAGACGAATGCCTATTACTGCTCTAGGTTTGGTAATTGCTCTATTTGCATTAGCTGGTATACCTCCACTTTCTGGATTTTGGAGTAAATTGATGTTATTTGGAAGTGCATTGGATGCAGGCTCTGCATTGTGGTGGGCTCCATGGCTAGCAATTGCAGGTGTACTAAACAGTGCATTATCCCTTGCTTACTATGGTTGGTTAACTAGAAAAATGTACTTTGAAGGTGAAACTCAAAAACGAGTTATTGAACCAAAATCTGTTATGGCAGTAATGATATTCTCAACAATCTTCTTAGTAGGATTTGGTGTTTATCCAGAACCATTACTCAAATTTGTAGAACTTGCAACACCTGTAATTGATTTAGGTATTATGCCTTAAACGAAGTAAATTTAATTAATTCTTCTAAGTGATTTTTTGCATCATTATCTGGAATTTTTCTCAAAAATGATCTTGCTTTTTCAGAATACTCTTTTAACAATTCTTCCATTTTGTTAAATCCATCTCTAGGATCTACACTTTTCTTAATTAGCAAATTAAATAATTTTTCTTCATTTTTCCAATCTAACAAGTCATCTCTAATTTGATATGCAATTCCAAGATTTCGTCCATAACCTGTTAATGCTTCAATTTGTTCTTCTGTTCCATTTGCAATTATACCTCCAATTCTAGCTGAAACTTCAAATGCAGTTGCAGTTTTGTATTCTATGACTTTTAGATAATCATCAAATGTAATATCTCCGCTATCTTCTAATCTACCTTCAATCATTTCTCCTTCACTCATTAACATTGCAGTTGTAGCCAAATCTTTTGTAATTCTAGCATTATCTAATCTAGATGATATTGCAAGAATTAATCCTAAAACAAAATCTCCTGTTAGAACACTTGTATTGTATCCGTATTTGACATGAAATGGATCTTTTTGTCTTCTCATAGTCTCATTATCTATGATGTCATCATGGATAATTGATTCCATATGTAAAAATTCTACAGCACAAGATGCTGATAATACATTTTCATCTATTTTACCTATACTTTCTGCAGATAAACTCAAAATAATAGGTCTAATCCTTTTTCCTCCTTCCAATGAATATTTTAGAGGCTCGATAAATTCTGATTCAGAATATAATGCAAGTTCTTTATCTAATGCATGATCAATTTTTTTAATATATTCTCCATATTTCTCAAGCAGAGGGTTAATTTCGATATTTTTCCTGTCCAAGATAATTGATCAAAAGCCTTCGTTATTAGTAATTAAATCTTGGTGCTCCAGCCGGGATTTGAACCCGGGATCACTGCCTTGAAAGGGCAGTATGCTTGACCGGTCTACACCACTGGAACCCATAAAAATTCCTCTTTTAGATCATAAAATCTTTTGGTACACAACAAAGATTTTTGTATTGGCAAATTTTAAGATGAATTATGAACCTAATTCAAAGAATTGATGAAATAATTGAAGAAAGAAGCTTACTAAAACACCCATTTTATGAAATGTGGTCTGATGGAAAACTAACTCAGGAATCATTAGCTGGATATTCAAAGGAATATTTTCAACTTGTAAAAGCAGTTCCCGAATTTATGACTCCAATTATTGAAAAAGCACCAAATTCTGTAATAACTGAATTAACTGATAATCAACAAGAAGAATCTGATCACATTAAACCTTGGATTAGCTTTGCAGGTGAACTCGGTATTTCTGAAGGTGAATTAATTCCATATTCTGGATTAAATAAAACCAAAAAAGCAGTATCTGACTTGTCTGAATTAATGAATACTTTTGATGGTGGTGCATGTGCAATGTATGCATTTGAAAAAGAAATTCCAAAAATTAGTCAAACAAAATTAGATGGATTATCTGAATTCTATCAAATGACAAGTGATAATGCAACTGAATACTTTAAACTCCACACTGAAGCCGATATTAGACATACAGCATCTTGGAGAAATATATTAGAAAAATCAAATGCTGATACAAGTGACCTTATTGAAATTGCTGAAAAATCTGTTTCAGCACAAAATTTGTTACTTGACAGTTGTTATGACGAATACTGTTAATCTCATAACATTTTATACCTCAAAAAAAATTCATGATTTTAGGGCCCGTAACTCAGCTTGGTAGAGTAACCGGCTCATAACCGGTGAGCCAAGGGATCGAAGCCCTTCGGGCCCATTATTTTCAATTAGTTTTAAAATGAGTTAATACAAAAATTATTGGCTGCAATGAAGAATCAGAGTTATATCTGAATTGATGATTGGAAGGCATTTGTCTGAGCTGCCCAATTTATTTACTAATCTGATTTTTTACTTTATCAAAAATTTCTACATCAATCATTTTTTGTTCATATAATATTTCTGTAATTTGTAATATATTTAGAATTGAATGCATCTTTACTTTCAATTCTGCAAGAGCTTCAGTTGCACCTTCCATTCTATCAACAATCACATATGCATCTTTTACTGGAACATTTACTTCTGTTAGTGATTTTATTGCATTTACAACTGAACCACCAGTAGTTGCAACGTCATCTATCATTACAACTTTCATTCCATCATGAATTTTTCCTTCAACTGATTTTGAAGTACCGTAATCTTTTGGTTTACTTCTGACATAGATTAGTGGCTTTACTGTTTCAATTGCTAATGCTGAAGCAATAACTAATCCTCCTGTAGGGACTGAAACTATACTTTCAAAATTTTCTAATCCTATATCTTCTGTTATTTGATTTTCTAGATATTTTACCATCATCCTAAATTCATGAGGATAACTTGGCACTAATCTTAAATCAACATAGTACGAACTCTTTTTTCCACTGGCTAGTGTAAAATCTCCAAATTTTATTATCTCTTTTTGATGTAAAAAGGTCACAAATTCTTTCACAAACTCCATATCAAAATTCACTACATTGGATTTATTTTGGTTTGTATTTAGTATCTATTATGCCTGAAATTTGGTTGAATTATGGGATCACAGACGTAGTTTTAGACATAAAAGCTGAAAATTTAGAGCAAAAAATTGATTCTGATGGCAAAATTATGGATGATTCTGCAATTACTGAGAAACTAAGCTCACTGGACTTGTCAAAACCCATGGAATTAGTAGTATTACACAATTCCAAATCTATTCTAAAAATCATTTCATCTTTATTCACACTATGTGAACAAAAATCAAAACCATTCCCAAAAATATTAACTGAGAAAAAAATTCTAAATTTAGTTAAATCAGGCTTGCCTGAAGGAAGTTCAATTAATGAATTTGATGATGTTGATATTTCAAATTCTAATCTTGTCTTTATGGGAGAAATGGGATTCGATGGTTTATTTGGTTATGAGACTGTTGCAACTCGTCTTATCAAAAAATTTGGTTCTGAATCTATGCTTTCAGCCTATGCAAAAAGACAAAGTAATCTTCCAACCCCTGGACAATACCCTGAGAGTTTGACCGAAGCAAAAAAATTTGCTGATAATTTTGAAATTCAAGCAATTGAAATAATTGCAAATTCTGAAGGAATACTAGATTTTACAATTGGTCATCCTTCCCAAACACTTTCTACAACAAAAACTTTGGAATCAAATTCAATAAAAGATATTGGTGAACACAAGACTGTCATAATGAGTACTGGTAAGGATGCAAGCAATGACACTTTGGGAAATTCTTTATCTTCACTTTGGAATTGTTCAAATGCTGTAAAAAAAGATGGTCTTGCAATTTTAGTTGCTGAATGTAAAAGTGGCTTAGGTTCTGATGCAATTCAACAATATATTGAAGATAGATTAACTATAGAACAACTACGTAATCCTACAAAGTATGTAAATGGGATGGAAGATTTATTATTTCTTTCAGAAATACAAAAAAATTTTCAAATTGGTTTGATATCTATTTTACCTGAATTCTATGCAAAAAAACTTGACATGATTTCTTTACCTGGAATTAAATATTCCATGGATTATATTTTAAAAACTCAAGGTGTTAGACAAAAAGTTGCAGTTGTAACTGATGGTGCAAGACTTTTTCTAAGGTAAAATTCCTGAAAACAACCCTGATGGTAGTGGGGCGCACAATACTGCTAATGCTATAATTCCAATATATGCCAGTTTTCTATTTCTTGTCAGTGGAGATATATCATCAAGTGGTCTTGCACTTGGATTTTTAGCAGACATTACTAAAATTAAGATTGCCATGAGCCAATAATTTAGTAATACAAGTACTAACATACTTCCATAAGTTGCATATCTATGAATTTTTTGACCCAAAAGAGTTCTTGCCATATGTCCACCATCAAGTTGCCATGCTGGAAGTAAATTCAAAAATGTAATTAAAAATCCAATCCACGCTGCAAACATTACTGGTGTCATAATTACTTCATGACCGGGACCTCCTTTGCCAAATACTGCCAAACTCGCAGTCATTAGTAATGGTTCACCTTGTTCCCATTCTACTAGTATTTGATCCGCAAATAATTCTTCAGCTATCCCTTGATCTAGAATTGGTGCAGTATATGCTCCATATAGTGAAACTATTATTGTAATTACTAGTCCTGCAATTGGTCCTGCAATTGCCACATCAAATAATATACTACGATTAATTGTTAATCCCTTTGATTGAATAAATGCACCAAATGTTGGAATCCCCACAACTGGTAAACCTGGAATAAAATATGGCCAACTTGTTTTTAGTCTGTGGGCTTTTGCTGCAATAATATGTCCAAGTTCATGTGTTCCTAAAATTCCTAATAGTGCAAGTGTGTAGACAATTGCCATTTGAAATGGATCTCCAATTTCAACAATGGCGTTTGTTCCAGATGTCCTATAGTAACCATCAATCATTACAAATGAAATTACAATTGCAAACAATAATCTCGGTGTCCACGTTGCATTTAACCACCTTCTAGATTTTTTTATTGTAAATTTTTGAATTTCAATATAAATTCCATCATCTTTTTTTAATAATTTGCAGACATAACTCATGTTTTCTAAAGCTCTTGCTAAATCTTCAAATTTTGTTTGGAATTCAATATTTGTAATTTTAAATTCTAATGTAAATTCTGTTTTTGTAAATTCCCCTACATCAAAAATTGAATTAACTAATGAAATTATGCCTTCTTGAGAATCCTCTTCCATCTATTTACTATTCTCTCATTCTATTAATGATCTTTTTGTTTAAAATTAAATATTGATAGTTTCATGCTATAATTATGCAAGTTATTTTGAGACAATTAGGTGAATGTAGTATACGTAGAGCAGACCCTAGCGATCTAATTTCAGTCATGGAAATTAACCTCAAAACCTTACCTGAGCACTATTCTGACTATTTCTATGAATCATTATTGCAGGAATTACCTGAAGCATTTTTGGTTGCAGAAATTGATGGTAAAATTGTTGGATATGAAATGTGTAAAACTGAATTTGGATTTTCAAATTTTAAAAAATTAGGTTTTGTTAAAAAAGGACATGTAGTATCCATTGCTGTTCTTGATGAACATAGAAAAAAAGGAATTGGTAAAGCCCTTGTCGAAGAATCTGTCACTGGCATAAAGACAAGAAATTGTGATGAGTTTTACTTAGAAGTTAGATGTAGTAATACTGATGCTGTTCGACTTTATGAAAAACTTGGATTTGTAATTAGACAAGAACTTAATGCATATTACCGTGATGGTGAATCTGCATATTTAATGGCAATTGAACTAAATTGAAAATTGTAATAATTATTGTAATTGCGGTTATGATGATGATTGGATCATCTTCAAACATCTCTGGCGTTGTACTTGTATTTTTAGATAAGGATGTTTATGAAATTCCAACTCCTGAAAAACCATTGACAATTTTTATTGATTCTCCTGGTAAAGTTATAATTTCTGTAAGTAATGGTGAAATTGCAACAGTATTGGGCGAAACAACTTCTGGTGAGTTTACAATTTATCATGACGATTATGATTTTATTGAAGGTACAATGCTAATTGCAAATCACATTAATGATTATACTTTAAAAGAATGGACAGATGTTTCAACTTTTTCTAAAAATGCTTCAACTGAATCTGCAAAAGAAACAACTAGTGTAAAATCTGGTAATGGTGGAGGTTGTCTAATTGCTACTGCAACATATGGTAGTGAAATGGCACCACAAGTTCAACAGTTACGAGAACTTCGAGATAATCAATTACTTCAAACAGAATCAGGTTCTGTTTTCATGACAACATTCAATGACATTTACTATTCATTCTCTCCAACAATTGCTGATTATGAGCGTGAAAATCCATTATTCAAAGAGGCAGTTAAACTTGCAATCACTCCAATGATTTCCACATTATCTTTAATGGAAAATGCAGAATCAGAATCTGAAGTTTTGAGTATCGGAATTTCAGTAATTATGTTGAATATTGGAATGTATCTTGCAGTTCCAGCTATAGTCGTAATTAGAATTAGAAAAATTTTTTGAGAAGATAAACGATAAATAAGTCACAAAAAGTTTTTTCACATGGATAAGCGTAAAGGTATGGGAGCTTTAATTTTCATACTTTGTATTGGTGGATTTTTTGTTTATGCATATTTACTAATGCTTTCTGAATGGTCTCCAATTGTTTTACAATTATCTGTGTTAATGGCAGTAGGTGGTATTCTTGGAATTATTGCTTGGATTGGATATGTGATGGCTACAACTAAGCCTACATCTGCAACAATAACATCAGCTGATGATTCGTCTACTTAGTAATTTTTACATCTACAACTGTTTGATAATATCTGGGACCGACTGCTCTTACAATTTTTGAACCAAGAATTTCTGATTTTACTGTTGTGATATTTTTATAATGTTCTTCAGTTAATTTTCCTGCTTCTGATTTTTTATCGGCATGTATGTGTGAATAGTAGTGAATAATTCCACCACTCTTTGTTGTATTGATTGCTGAATCTAAAAATTCATCAGATCTTTCTGGTAATAGTGTCAATGTTCTATCAGATTTATCAATTAACTGTTCATCAATAATTCTAGATGCATCTCCATTAATTGAGATCACTTCACCTGCTAGTTTGTTTATTTCAATATTTCTTTCACAAAGTTTTGATGCTATTGGATTGAGATCAAGACTATACACAGTACATTTTTTCTTTTTTGCAGCCATAATTGAAAACATACCTACACCAGCAAACATGTTTGTCATCACTTCTCCATCTTCAGTTAGTTTTGCAATTCTTTCTCTTTCAGTTGAGAGACGAGGTGAAAAAAATGCATTTTCTACATCTACAATAAATTTGCAACCGAATTCCTTGTATTCTGTTTCAGTATTGTCTTCTCCTGCAAGTATTTCGAGATTTCTTGTGCGAAAATCCCCTTCTACAGCTGATGATTGATAAAATACACTTCTGACAATTTTGACTTCATTTAGTAGTGTTTCACCAATAATTTTTTTCTTGGATAATAATGAATCTGGTATTCTAACGATAATGATATTTCCCACTTGATCAAATGCTGAGATTAACTCTTCACTTTCTTTTGATGTTAACACACTTTCTAATGATTTTTTTAACATTCGAGTCAATGCTTATAGTAAAAGTTTCCTGATGCCTTTTGATCTTTATCTAATCTACTTTCTATTTTATTCACTCTTGGTCTGAGACTTTTTTCATCTCTTCTAAATGACATATCTAATGATTTTAGAAATCTATTCATTGCTTCTGATTTTGGCATGGGTGCTGTAGCGGTTCCTGCTTTTCCTGATTCACCTTCAAATATTATCATTGAATCTGACATTAGATCCATCAATTGTAAATCATGATCAATGATAATTGCAGATTTTCCAAATGAACGAACAAATTTTTGCAAAAATTTTGCGACAGCAATTCTATCTTCAACATCTAAAAATGCTGAAGGTTCATCTAATGCATACAAATCTACTTTTTGAATTAAACATGATGCAACTGCAACTTTTTGTAATTCACCCCCTGAAAGATTTTTAACCGATTTATTGTATAATTTTCTAATTTTTAACGGATCTAGAATTTGTTCTTCCTCTTGACTTCCTTCAATAGGCCCACCATTTGCTTTTTCTAAAAGCGCAATAACTTCTACATCGATATCATTTTGAAGATATTGTGGTTTGTATGCAATTTTGATTTTTTTATCAATTGAACCAACATCGGGTTTTTCTACCCCTGCAACCATTTTCATCATTGTTGTTTTTCCAAGTGCATTAGCTCCCATTATCCCTAAAACTTCACCTTTTCTTATTTTTCCAGGCTCAATTGAGACTGAAAATGAATCAAACTTTTTTTCTAGTTTTGGATAATTGACAATTTCTGTACCTTCTTGGAAAATATCTGTAGCTGATGATGACACATCCATAGAAAATTTTTTCTCTCTAAATCTAACGTTTTCATTTGGTAGATATCCATCAAGAAAAACATTGATTCCAATTTTTGTTGATAAAATATTTGAAACAATTCCATATGCTGTTGGTTCGCCATATAATACCTCAATATAATCACTAAGAAAATCAAGTAATGTCAAATCATGTTCTACAACCATTACACTTTTTCCAATTTTGGCTAATCCTTGAATAACTCTTGCAACACCTGTTCGTTGAAATACATCATTGTATGATGAGGGTTCATCGAAAAAATAAAATTCTGTATCTTTTGATGCAGCTGCAGCTACTGCAATTCTTTGTAATTCTCCTCCACTAAGTTCTTTCAAACTTTGTTCCATAGAATTTTGTAATCCTAACTCTCTAACTAACTCTCTAGTAATTCCTCTTTCATCGTATTTATCAAGTAACTCATTTCCTGTACCATCAAACGCTTCTGCAAGGTGATGAATTTGTTGTGGTTTAATTGATGCACGAATTTCATTTTTCTCAATTTTTTGAAAATGTTGTTTTAATTCAGTTCCACTATAATGTTTAAAAATTTCATCCCATTCTGGGGGATTGTCATATCTACCAAGATTTGGTTTTAATTTTCCAGATAATATGTTGACTACTGTACTTTTCCCCATGCCGTTTCTTCCTAGTAGTCCAACAACTTCTCCTTTTCTTGGAGTTGGTAATTTGTATAATCGAAATGAGTTTGTACCGTATTGATGAATTTTATCCGTAGCTAATTCACTTGCTAAATTTACAATTGTAATTGCATCAAATGGACATACTTTAACACATATTCCGCACCCATTACAAATATCTTCATCAATTTGGGCTTTTTTTGACTCCTCATTTATTGTAACACATTCTGCACCTGATTTGTTTACTGGACAGTATTTTATACACTCTAATCCACATTTTTGTGGCTGACATAGATCTTGATCCAATACTGCAACTCTGTGTGTCATAGTTGTAATTCGGTATTTTCTTTGCTTTATACCTATTTTGAGTAGATTTCAAATCTGTCGTTACCTTAATACATTAGAATTATGGTATGATTGTCAAGCCGGCCATAGCGTCAGGGTGCGACCTAATCCCGTTCCGAACTTAGAAGTCAAACCTGATGTCGCTGTTGTGCTACTAAGATGCGAGAGCTCTTGGGAAGCAACAGTGCTGGCATTTTTCATTTTCAATCAATCTTTTAATACCCATTTCATTTGGTTGAATTGATTTCAATGCCAAATTGTAGTGTTTGTGGAGAAAAATGTGATAATGATATTAGATTACTAAATCACATGATGGAAAAACATGGATGGAGAAATCCAAATGTTGGAACACCTGATAGAAATAGCAGAGGTTACTAATTTTATAATTTTTGTAAATAATCTAAAACTAATCTGACACCAAAACCTGTAGCACCTTTTGGATTGTATGGTTTTTCTTTTGTTGCTGCTCCTTGAGTCCATGCAACACCTGCAATATCTAGATGTGCCCATGGTGTATTTTCTACTGCACTTTTCAAAAATGCTGCAGCTGTAATAGTTCCTGCTGCTCTTCCAATGCCCACATTTTTGATATCTGCAACATCTGATTTTATCATATCCATGTAATCTTGTGTTAATGGTAATTCCCAAATTTCTTCTGTTGTTGTTTTGGATGACTCTGTAATTTTCTTTGTTAATTGCTTATTGTTAGATACTATTGCAGCTACATTATTTCCTAATGCAACAATACATGCTCCTGTTAATGTTGCAAAATCAATTATTGCTTTTGGTGAATATTGTTTTTCACCATATGCTAAAGCGTCTGCTAAAATGAGCCTACCTTCAGCATCTGTATTTAGAATTTCTGCAGTCTTTCCATTGTATAATTTTATGATGTCTCCTGGTCTGTATGCCTCCCCACCTGGCATATTTTCTACTGATGGAATAATTCCAACTACGTTAATTGGTAATTTTAATTCCGAAACTGATTTCATTATTCCTAACACTGTACATCCACCACATTTATCAAATTTCATTTCATCCATACTTTGTCCTGGTTTTAATGAAATTCCACCTGTGTCAAATGTAACTGCTTTTCCAACTAAAACAATTGGTTTTTGATTTTTAGGTCCACGATTATGCTCCATCACCATTAATTTTGGTTCATTTCTACTTCCTTTACCTACAGCTGTAATTCCTCCAAATCCTTTTTTCTTTAATTCAGGTTGTGAAATTATTGTACATTTCATTTTATTTTTTTTAGAAATATCTTTAGCAAAATTTGCTAGTGTTGTAGGAGTACATTCGTTTGGTGGTAGATTTGCTATACTTTTAGTGAATATTGCACCTTCTGCAACAGATTCAGCAATTTTAATTGCTTTTAAAATTTTATTTGATTTGGAAATTATGATTGTCATATCTGGCGCTTTATCTGATTTCTCTGTTTTAAATTTGTCAAATTTGTATAGTGACATTTTTGCACCTTCAATAATTTGAGAAACTGATGAAACTGAATCAATAACAAAAGTAGGAGGTGCTATAATTGAAAATTCTTTTAATTTTAATTCTCTTGCTTTTTGTGCAATTTTACCTGAAACAAATCTTATAGTATCTTGTGTTAAATTTTCTTTTTTACCAATTCCTGCTAAAAGTATTCTTTGCGCCTGTTTTTTTCCTGGTATTGGAATAATTGTTAATTTTCCCAATTTACCATTCATATCTTTTAATGATTGATTAATTGAAAGTGATATCTTTGTATCAAATTTTGGTAATCCTAAAACTTTGTTAGAATCTTCTAATACAAACCCACATAGAAGTTCTGTTTTCTTTTTAGTAGAATTTTCAGTTTTAATCTTCATGATAAAATCTTGTTTTTTAAAGCATTATTTACATTTTCTATAAATCAATTTTTTTACTACTTGTAATGAGTGTAAATGATCTAACAAATACTGCTTTGGTACTCTTACAATTATCACTACAAATATTGTTCATCTGAGCAAACTTTGTTTTTCTTGATTTTGTAGAAAAAATTGCTTTAATTAGAGGAAATAATGCTGCTCTTCCTCCGCTTGCCCTTTTTTTATCAATGAACCAAAACATCTCTAATGCTGATTCATCTAAAATTTCATTTCTAATTTTTATTCCAAAATTTGAATAGTGTCCTACCATTGTAATTTTACCTTTTGCCAAAAAATTTACAATTGTTGCAAATTTTATACACACATAACATTGATCATCAAAAAGCACAATCGGTATTTCGTCTTTAATTTCCATAATTATCTATAATTGCGATCAAATTAAAATTTTACAGAAGTAGATTTTTATTCGATTTATGGAGATACGTTCCAGATGGGTCTTAATTATTATCAAATTAAAAAAAATATTCTAAGAGCTCGTAAATTAGTAATTAAGGGAACTAATGCGGCTGGTTCTGGTCATCCTGGTGGTTCTTTTTCTATGGCTGAAATTTTAGGCTGTTTATTTAACAAACATTTGAAATTTGATGCTAAAAACCCTCAATGGGAAGATAGAGATCGTTTAGTTCTGTCAAAAGGCCATGCTGCTCCTGGATTATTTTCTAATATGGCAGTTGCAGGATATTTTCCAGAATCTGAAATTGAAACTTTACGAAAATTCGGTAGTAAATTGCAGGGACATCCTGATCTAAAATGTCCCGGAGTTGAATTTTGTGGAGGTTCATTGGGAACTGGATTATCTTATTCGGTTGGAATTGCACTAGCTGCAAAAATTGACTCCAAAGATCACCATGTCTATACAATTATCGGTGATGGTGAATCTGATGAAGGCCAAGTTTGGGAAGCTGCTATGACAGCTTCAAAATACAAAGTTGATAATTTGACTGCTTTTCTTGATAGGAATTTTATTCAACAGGATTCTTACACTGAAAAAATTATGCCATTAGATGAAAAATTAGAAGGTGATGATATCACTGAAATGTGGAAAGATGCATCACGATGGAAAACTGGTGATAAGTGGAGATCATTTGGTTGGAATGTTCTTGAAATTGATGGACATAGAGTTGAACAAATTGATGCAGCAATTACTAAAGCTAATGCCACTAAAGGAGTTCCTACAATAATTATTTCAAGAACTATCAAAGGAAAATCTTTGGAGCATATGGAAGATAACCCTCAATGGCATGGCAAGGCACCTGATTCTGATATTGTTCCTATAATTAATTCTGAACTTGATTCTCAATTTTTAATTGCTCCTTCAATTATTGCAGGTGATATGTCAAATTTAGAAAATGAAGTTAAAAGATGTGTAACTGGAAGATCTGATTTAATCCATCTTGATGTAATGGATGGTCAATTTGTTCCAACTAAGACTTTTGATCATAATAAAATCAAAGAATTAAGACCCTTAACTGTACTTCCGTTTGATACACATCTTATGATTAATGAACCTGTCAAATATGTTCAAAATTACATAGATGCTGGAAGTGATATTGTAACAGTTCATGCAGAAGTCACTAATGAATCTAGTTTTGGAGAAATACACGATCTTTTAAAACAACATCAAGTTGGTGTTGGTTTTGCCATAAACCCTGATACTGAATTACCTGAATGGTCTTACAAATTTTTGTCTACTTTAGATCAACTTATTGTAATGTCTGTAGTTCCTGGAAAATCTGGTCAGAAATACATTGAAGAAACTCATGCCAAAATGACTAGGCTTAATTCTACTCTAAATGAACATAATTTTTCTGGTTGTATTGAAGCTGATGGTGGTGTAAATATTGATAATATTGGATCTGTTTTCGCAGATGGTGCACGTGCTTTTGTTGGAGGTGGTGCAATTGTTGGACAACAAGATGTTAGATCTGCAATCAAAGATTTTAGAAATGCTGTTTTAAAATCAAGAAGACGTATGTTACTTGATAAAGCAAATCAATTGGGTGGTTCTGAATTGGTCAATAAATGGATTGGATTACATGTTATAGGTGCAAAACAAGAAGAAATTAAAAAAATTGCACAGGAGTCTGGATATCTTTGAATGAACCAATTATGACTGATATGCGTTCAGAATATTCGAAATCATTAATTCAAGTTGGACATGATAATTCCAATGTAGTTGTTTTAGGTGCTGATACCACTGATTCATTAAAGACTTCTGGATTTGGTAAACAATTTCCTGATCGATTTTTCAATGTTGGTATTGCTGAAGCAAATCTTGTTACTGTATCTGCTGGATTAGCTGTATCTGGAAAAATTTCCTTTGCAAGTACCTATGCAATATTTTTACCTGGCAGAGCTGTTGATCAAATTCGAAATAATATTGCATACCCATCACCTCCTGGAAAAAAAGGACTGAACGTTAAATTAGTTACATCTCATGGAGGTTTGTCTGTTGGACCTGATGGTGGTTCTCATCAACAAATTGAAGATATTGCAATTATGAGAGTGATTCCAAATTTTCGTGTTTTTATTCCTGCTGACACTATTTCTGTTTCAAAATTAACTCAATTGATGGCATCTGAATATGGGCCATTTTATATGAGGATGGCAAGATCAAAAACTCCTATTGTACATTCAGAATCTCAAGAATTTAAAATTGGCAAAGGAATTACTGTAAGGGATGGTTCCGATTGTACTATTGCTGCATGTGGAATTACAGTTAGAATGGCATTAGAGGCAGCAGAGATGTTGCAACAAGATGGAATTTCTTGTAGAGTTTTAGATATGTTTTCAATCAAACCAATTGACAATGAAATTTTAGAGAAAGCTGCACGAGAAACAGGTTGCATTGTTACAACTGAAGAACATAATATTTTTGGAGGAATGGGATCAGCCGTAGCAGAATCTGTATCTGAATCTTATCCTGTGCCTATCAAAAGAATTGGAGCTCAAGATAAATTTGGAGAATCTGCTCGTGATTCTGAAATCCCTCTACTTTTAGAGAAGCATGGAATTACATCTTTTAATATGGCAAAACAAACAAAGGAGTTAAGGAGCAAAAAAACATGAAAATTTTTCTTGATACTGCTAATTTACAATCTATAAAAAAATTTAATGACATGGGTTTGTTAGATGGTATTACGACAAATCCTTCTTTAATGTCAAAAGAAGGTGGTAATCCAAAAAATGCCATGGAAGAGATCACAAAAATTATTCAAGGTGATGTAAGTTTAGAAGTTGTTAGTACTGAATATTCTGGAATGATGGAAGAGGGTAAACGTCTTCGTGAATACGGTGATAATGTTGTTGTTAAAGTTCCAATGACTCCTGATGGTCTCAAAGCATGCAAATCTTTTTCATCCCAAGGAATACCTGTAAATGTTACTTTGATATTTTCTGCAAACCAAGCTTTACTTGCAGCAAAATCTGGAGCAAAATATGTTAGTCCATTTATTGGAAGATTAGATGATATTGGTCAAGATGGAATGAACTTAATTAAAGAAATTAAAGAAATTTTTTCAAATTATACATTTAAAACTCAAATTCTTGTTGCAAGTGTTCGTCATCCATTACATGTAATTGATGCTGCTAAAATTGGTGCAGATGTAGTTACATTACCTCCAGGTGTTTTAGATAAAATGCTTCTACATCCTTTAACAAAAATTGGTTTAGATAATTTCCTTGCTGATTGGGAAAAACTAAAGCAAAAAAATCCTGATACTAAGATATAGTGAATTTTAGAAAAATATAAGAAAAATAAAATCCAAAAAGGAGTTTATGTTGTACCTTTTCTTGAACCAGTGCCTCTACCAGTACTTCTTGTTTTACCTTTGGTTGAAGGTCTAGCTTTTGGTTCAGGGGTGTCTGAAAGTTTTCTTCTACCAGTACCTCTGCCTGTTGAAACTGTTCTGCCTCCTGCGGCTTTCTTTCTTTCAGCTTGAATTTTTTTAAATTCTTCACCGGAGAATTTGAGATCTTCCACATCAACTTCTATAGTTCCAGTACCTCTACCTGTTCTGATTTTAACTTTAACCATGTTTTTACTAAAATCATCTACGGGCTTTTATAAGATATGTCTATAATTTTTCTCTAAAAACAAACTATCATAATTTTTTTGTTTTATGATACTATTCATATTATTTATAATTTTTAGAGAATCATGATTAAAATAAAATAAGATAAATTTTTCAAATTTTTGTGAAGAAAATATTTTTGATATTACCTCTAATTGCATTTGTAATAGTATTTGCAAATGGACTTTATGGCCATCTACTTTTTTCATCACCATATGATCAAGATATTAACAAATATTCTATCTATGTGCATTTTCAAGAAGAATGGAACAGTTACCCTGTAAATCTTTTATTTGATATAACAAATGTTTGGTCTAATCCTAATATCAATAACCAGACATATTCTAATGATTTCTCTAATGTTTCTAATTTTGATAATTATAATTCTAATAATTTACAATATCAAGATAATCGTGGTTATGTGGAATTAAAACATCAATTTAGTGATTGTAATTCAAGCTGGAAACCTATGTTGTATAGATATGCAATTGATATTGCTAGAAATCAAATTCAATTAATTCAAGGAAGTGAATTAAATAATGATCCTTACGTTTCTATTTTTCCTAAGATAAAATCCACAAATTCAGATGCCACAAATTTTTATGTTCAATTCATTCCAATATGTACAGATAAAAATACAACTTCTTATGAATATTCTATTTCCATTGATGATAAAACTTCATGGTTTGATGTTTATTTTGTTGATTCAAAAAAACAATTTGAAAATTATATAGATATTGATAAATTTGATTTCTATACTGATGATGGTTGCTTTGGACAAAGTTATCATAGTTTTACTGGTACTTGTCAAAATGTTGATTATGAATCAGGTCTTTTAATTATAATTCCTGATAATTTGAATCGTTCTTTAACAAAAATAGTAGTAAATTTGCATGAAAAAATTTAAAATAAAATTATTAACTGTTAATCCAACCCAATTTTTTGAAATACATAAACATGATAATTGCAGGTATTGCTGATGCTAGAATTACGACTATAAAGGTGGTAAATGGACCTAAAGCCATAGAATTATTCTCAATTCCGCCTGGCAGACTAACATTCATTCCATAAAATGTTCCAATCACTGTTGATGGAATAGCTAATGTAAAAATCATAGTTAAAACAGCTAACACCTTATTGGTTTTTTCATTACTTAATACAAAATCTGTATCTTTGTAAATTTCCATTGTTTCCCTTGACTCCTCTAATGTTTCAATTACTTTGTCAATGTGATCAATTACATCATCAAAGTATAGTGAAAGTTCATCATCAGAATCATCTGAAAATCTTTTAACATTTTTTGCAATTTCTAATACAAATCTCTTTAGTGGTACTGATATTCTTCTTAATCTATTAATTTCCCTCCTGAGTAATGCAATACTTCTGGCAACTGGTTTTGACTCGTCAAATACATTATCTTCCATTTCATCTAAATTTGCAATAATTTTCCTTGATGTATGTAAAAGATCATCCACTAAAGCATCTATAATTTCGTGAAGTAAATCCCCTGATGATTCTCCTAATAATTTATTTTTTATTTTTTGATCCGAATCTGATTTACATGTATTTACTAATTCGACTAATGGTTTTAGATCTCCTTGATGTACTGTAACTAGAAAATCTTTTCCAATGAAAATAGATAATTGACTATTTTTTGATATTCCAATTTTTTGTGCAAGTGGTGGAAATTGTAAAATCACAAAGAAATGGTCATCGTAACTATCTAGTTTTGGAAGTTCAAATTTTGTCATACAATCTTCTATGTTTAATTCATTGAAATTGTATTTTTGAGCTAGTTTTTCCACCTCACCTCTATCTGCATTTTGTAAATCTATCCATGTAAACTCATTACCCTGTATGGTTTCTATTTTTCTCTCAACAGGTACTTCTAATGATTTCTTTCCTGAACGTAGTCTATTAGTAATGAATCCTCGTCTCATGGTGAAAAATACCCAGATTCTACAAATTTAAAGCGATCGTTATTTGCCTATTCAAATCATTTTTGCTTCTTAATTTGAGACTAGTTGATTATACTGTACATTTTGCTTTATGATTCAATCTTAAAGATTATTACTAGATAAAAAAATTAATTTCTTTGTGGCCCTCGTAGTACAGTGGTTAGTATAGAGGATTGTGGATCCTCGGACAGGAGTTCGATTCCCCTCGAGGGCCCTCTATTTTTAAAATATTCCGAATTTACTTGATTCCATTTCTTCTTTAATTGCAACTTTGAATCGAGGAGACTCTTTTTCAACTTTTTTTGTTAGCCATGTAAGAAATTTTTTATCCACTCCTTTACCTTTCAATTTTTGAAAATCTTCACCCATCATTGATTCTAATTTTTGTATTAATGTTCTATTTACACTTAATACAAAAAAGTGCCATCCAAAAGCAAATTCTGAGTCTGTCATAACAAAATCATCTTCTCCGTGAACCATCTCTTCTAAAAATGTAAGTTGGTGTGTGAATGCTTTACTTGTTTTATCATAATCTATTGCAGATACATTGATGTTTAATCTGCTTTCCATAATTTTTTAATGAACGTACAAAATAAAAGGCTTACACCTATTTTTCCTTTAGTAAATATTCAAAATCAATATCAAAATGCATTTTCATAATACTAATGTATGTTTTAATTGATTCTGGAATTTCTTTTGTACAAACTACCCCTAATTCTTTTGCATTAATCCAAATAATCAGAGTTTGCATGATTGTAAGAAATCTATCATTTTTAACTTCCGATGCAGAAATTGATTTGGTATATCTTTCTGCAAATTCCCATGCAGTAACAAAATCTATGCATTTTACTCCAAAAACTGATAATAATTGTTCTTGTAAATTTTTGGCTTTTCTGAATGGTACTTTATTGATAATATATGGAAAGTTTACTTTGTCTGGAAGACAATTTGGTAGTGGTCCCCATACTGTAATAATTTTTGTTTCTGGTTTCAATTTCTCAAATTTTTTAATCATTTTGTTTATGATATCTTCATCAGTAAACCAAAATAAGATTACAGTTGCATCTGATATTTCTGATTCTTCTATATTTTGATGAATTAATTTTGCATTAATTTTTTCCTTTTCAATATTTTTTTGTGCATTTTGAATTTTTTCTAAATTGTTGTCTATTCCTATAGCCTTTTTTACTTTAAATTCATCAATTGCAATTTGTATTCCCTTTTCATTATTGCATCCTAGATGAAAAAATATGTCATCTTTTCCTAAATTTGAAAATTTGAATATTTCTCTAAGTGATTTTTCTGGTAATTGCACATCTTCCCCACTAAGCAAATTTTTTGGAAGTGTTTCTAAATATTCCTCAAATTTCAATAACTACTCTATTTTAAACAAGAATTTATTCTCTTATACTTTCTAATTTTGAAACTGCTTGCCATAATTGTGTTCTAACATACGATGGCATGTTTGGATCTTGTGTTACATCATCAAGTAGACTGATTGTATTTGCAGCCCTGACTGACAGTGAATATTCTTCTTTAACTAAATCTGTGACAAGATCTGTAATTGATTTTTTAATTGTTTTTGGAGTTGAATTTGTTGATACAATCAAGTTTAAAGTGTCAATTGCTTCTTTCATTGCTTGCTTGTTTTGAGCCTCGTCTGCCATATCTAACATATTTTGTTAAAAATTAGCAGTATATAGTTACATCTCTACAAAAACACTGTCTGATTCAACTACAATCTTGTATGATGTTAAATCTCTTAGTTTCATTGGAAATTTCAAAAATTTCCCTGTTTTACAATCAAATTCTGCTGCATGCCATCCACATGTTATTGTACATCCGTTCAGTTTACCTTCAGATAAACTGGAGCCTGAATGAGTACACGAATCATCTGTTGCACAATATTCTCCATCAATGTTTGCAACTAGGATATCTCTTCCGTCAATTGACACTTTGATCATTTTTCCAGGGGGTATCTCTGATGTTTTCCCTGCAATTATTCTTCCCATGACACTTATTATTTGATCATTGTTAATATTTTTTCGTATATGGAAATTAGGGAAGCAACTTCTTTTGATAAAAATTTGGTCTTAAAATTTTGTAAAAATACTTTTTCATGGGGAGATTATATTGACAAAGTTTGGTCCTCTTGGTTAGATGAGGGGAATTTATTTTTATTTGAAAAAGAATTTCCTGTTGGTATTTGCCATGCGTTCTATTCTGGAGATCAAATCTGGATTGAAGGTATTCGTATTGATCCAAATTTTCAAAGACAAAACATTGCATCAAAACTTGTAACACATGCTGAATTAATTGGAAAAAATAATGATGTGTCCTTTTCTTACATGTTAATAGATACTGAAAATAAAAAATCAATTTTTATGGCTAATTCTTTAAATTATAAAGAATTTCAAATATGGCATTACTATTCATTGAATCCTGAAAAAAACCTAAATTTTAATATTGAATTTGAACAATCGATTCCCTTTGAAATTTTTCCTTTTTATGTGGATTCATGGAGATGGATTAAAACTACAAAAAAAATTATGCTTGATTTATCTACACAAAATAGAATCATAAAATCTAGTCTGAATGGTAAAACTTCTTTTGCTATACTTGGTGACTACAAACATCTTGATAAAACCTTGATTGTTACCTTATTTTCAGGCTCATTTGATACATTATCTAACATTCTATTTTATTTACAAAACTATGCGATTGAAAAAAATTATGAACGAATTCAAATTTTAACTAAAGAAAAATTACAATCATTTGATTCTTTAGAATATAAAATCTCATTTAATTTAATGAAAAAATTTTTACTTTAATTTGATTTAATAACTTTGATTGTGTTGTTTAACATTCCTAAACCTTCTATTTCCATTTCTATTTTATCTCCATCCTTTAGATATACTGCATTTGGTTGGTTTAACATTGTACCTGCAGGTGTTCCAGTTGAAATTATGTCTCCTTTTTCCAATGTCATTACTTTTGTAATTTTTGCAATGATTTCAGGAATTTTAATAAACATATTACTTGTTGAAGAATTTTGTCTTATTTCCCCGTTAACTTTTGTTGTCATTTTTAGATTCTGAGGATTTTGTATCTCATCTGCTGTTGTTATCCATGGACCACATGGTGCAAATGAATCGAATCCTTTTCCTCTGGTAAATTGTTTATCCTTATTTTGAATATCTCTTGCTGAAACATCATTGAAAATCATGTATCCAAATATCATTTCTGAAGCATTTTCAATACTTACATTTTTACAATCTTTACCAATTATCAAAGCCAATTCAATTTCATAATCTAATTGTGTGACAAAGTCTGGACATATGATATCTGATTTTGTATGGTTTAGTGTTGTTCTAGGTTTTATTACCAGTGCTGGGTCATCAGGTGCTTGTAATCCTTGTTCTTTTGCATGATCCACATAGTTGAATGCTAGACAGATTATTTTATTTGGATTTGAAATGGGTGCTAATAATTTGTACTTTGAAATATCTTCTCTATACTCTAATTCATCTGTCTTATTTTTAATTTCATCATACCATCCATCAAACAAAAAATCTTTGACATTGATGGGGATTGGCACGCCTGTTAATTCTGTAATTTCACTTTTTACGGCTATTTTATCATCTTTAAGAAAACCATATGTTTCACTAGTTCCATCTGTTACTCTAACTATTCTCATATCTGATCACTTATGTGTAAAAATTGCTTGATTTTGTGAATCTTTTCTACAATATCCAAATCTAACAAATTGTATTTCATCCCCTTCTTTTATTTGTAAGTAATGTGGTTCACAATACACGTTTGTTTCTTCCAAACTACCTTCATTAAATTTTTCATCAATAAACAATATTTTTGGAATAATCATTTTAATTTGATGTGCTGTTTTTTGTGAAACCCATTGTATTTTTGGAATATTTTTAATGTCTCCATCTTTTACATATTCTCCTTCAAATTCTTCCCCTTGTTTTGTAATCAAAATATTCCCTAATCCTAAAAGTCTAATTTGTTCTCCCTCCTTCATATTTTGTGCATCATCTCCAGAAATGTAGAAATTTCCATCAACATCTATTTTTCTTTTACCCATATCATTTATTGGATGATTTGAAATTTCAACAGATGTAATTGATAAATTTTTTACTAAAAGTTTTTTCGGATTATTGACCATGTATAATCGAATACTATCTTCATCAACTAATTTTCTATTAAATGCTTCAAGAGAATCAAAAGGTGCAAGAGTATTTGCTTTGGTTAATCCCAAAGACATGATGAATTTTCTTATTGCATCTGGTTTGATTCCTCTTTTCTTTAATGCCTCTAAAGTTGGTAATCTAGGATCATCATACCATGAAACTTTACGTTCTTCAATTAGTGGTTTGATAATTCTTTTTGAAATTGGCATACCTTTGAATTCTAATCTTGAGAAAAAGCCTTGCTGTGGTTTTCTCATATTCAGTGAATCTAAAATTGTCTCAGTCAACTCTTCTCTTAATTCAAATTCTTTTGAACGAAAAGCATGAGTAACTCCATCAATACTATCCTCAATCGCTACTGCAAAATCATAACTTGGCCAAATTCTATATTTCTCACCTACTGTGTAGTGTTTTCCGTCTATTATTCTAAATAATACTGGATCTCTCATTACTGCATTATCTGCTTTCATATCTCCACGAAATCTGACAATTGCTTCACCTGGTTTGAATTTATTTTGCATTTTTTCCCAATTACTGATATTTTTATCCGTATTTTCTTTACTACATTTACATGCTTTTCTTTCTCGCCTATTTTTGCTAATGTCGTCTCTTTTACATTTACAAACATAGGCTTTTCCAGAATTAATTAATTCCATTCCTTTCTCATAAAATATTTCCATATCGTCTGAAGTATTTTTTACTATATCAAATTCTATCCCTAACCATTCTAATCCTACTTTAATTGCTGCATGATATTCCATTCTTTCAGCTTCAGGATTTGTATCATCCATTCTTAAAATGAATTTTCCTCCATACATTTTTGCATATTCAGAATTAATGATAGCTGCTTTTGCATGTCCTATATGTGGATAACCATTTGGTTCTGGTGGAAATCTTGTAATTACATTTCCATGTTGTGCATTTTTTAATTCAGGCAATCCTTCTCTTTCTTTTATTTTTTCTTTAGGTTTTAGAATCTCTGGAAAATTTTCTTCAATTTCTTTTTTTTGTTCATCAATTGATAATTTATTTACACTCGATACAATTTCAGATATTTCTATTGAAATTTCTTTTACTTTAGTTCTAAATTCTGGTTTAGTTCCAAGAATTTTTCCTAAAATTATTTTATCTCTAGTTTCTCCTTCATGCTCAAATGCATTTTGAAGAGTCATTTTTCTAATTTCTTTTTTAATCTCTTGATCCATGATTGTTCTCTCTATTGCAACTATACACTTCGCTTAACTACAAAATCTAATAATGCTACTAATTCTACCTTGGCAGTTCCTTTGTAATTTGTTAGTGATTTTTCAGATTTTTCAGCGTATTTTAGAGCCTGATTTCTAACTTTTTCTTCTATGCCTAATGAACGAATTGCTTCAACAGCCATATTCAGATCTTTCTTTGAAATTTTAGAATTACCAAATGCTTTTAGAATTATTTTTTTCTCATTGGCTTTTGCTAATTTAATTGCCATTAAAATTGGGAGAGATTTTTTGCCTTCTCTTAAATCATTTCCTACTGGTTTCTTTGTAACTTTAGGATCTCCCATAACCCCTATCAAATCATCTGTAATTTGAAATGCAATTCCTAAATTTCTTCCAAATGTTGAAAGATTTGAAATATCTTTAGGTTTGTTTGTTGCACAAATTGCTCCCATTGCACAAGAGACATCAAATAATGCTGCTGTTTTTTTGCCTATCATTGTAATATACTCAGATTCTGTTGGAATCCTTTTTTCATCTGCCATTTTAATATCTAATAATTGCCCTTCACAAACATCTACACAAGCTTTTGCAAGTCTAGATATCAAATGTGCATTTGCATTTGGTGATAATTTTGATTCTGAAATAATTTGAAATGCTTTTGAAAATAATACATCTCCTGCTAAAATTGCAATTGGCATTCCAAATTTTTTATGTACTGTTGGAACCCCATGTCGCATTTCATCATTATCCATGATGTCATCGTGTACTAAAGTAAAATTGTGTACCATTTCTACTGCACTTGCAGCAATCATTGCAGTTGATGACTTACCGCCTAAAATTTGACAACTTCTAATTACCATGTATGGTCTAAGTCTTTTCCCGCCGTTAACAATAAGATGTCCTGCTGCATCATAGAGTTTTTTTGGATTACCCTTCAATTTTGAATTAAGATATTTGTTTACAATTTTAGCATTGTTTTCAATTTGTTTAGTTTTTTTCATTTACTAATCTCCATTTCTCTTTTGGAATATGGGTTTTAATTGCTTCTTGTAATCCTTCATGCACTTCACCATTCATCCATTTAGATAAGACATTTTCATGTTTTTTGAGCATAGATTGATCCGATTTTTCAAGTAATTCTAATGCAATTAACATCCAAGGACAATAAATTTGAGGATTTATTTTAATTTCAGCAACTAATTCTTTAGCTGAAATCCATTTAATTTCATCAATTTCTCCTTCAATTTCTTTCAACTCTGTATTTTTATCAATCACTCCCACTAGAGTTCCACAAACTTCATTTTCAGAACCTACATCTTTGTATGGTACATGATATTCAAATTTATGAAAATAATCTAATTTTCCTGAAATTCCTAATTCTTCAGGCATTCTTCTTTCACCTGATGAAACATATCCTTCTGATTCTCTTGGATGACTTGCAAATGTTCCATCCCAATCACCTGGCCATAGCATTTTTTCTTTTGCTCTTTTAGTTAGAACTAATCTTCCATCTCTATCAAATAATAATGCCGTAAATGCTCTATGTAATTTCCCATTTGGTAAATGACATTTCACCTTTTCTTCTGTTCCAATTGGATTATCATTTTCATCTACTAGTATTACAAATTCTTCAGGCATTTCTTTTTCCTCTAAACATGGTTCCTTTAAACTCTCTATTTTGAACTGCTTTTACAATTCTTTCAGGTTTTTTTCCATTTACAAAAAATACATTCATACCCATTTTGGAAATTTTAATTGCTTCTTCTACTTTTCTACTCATTCCACCTGTCACATCCATTTTGTTTTCTGACATTAAAGGAATATTTCCTTTCAATTCTGGAATTAGTTTTTTTGTTTTTAGATCAGAATATAATCCATCTTCATTTAATGCAAAAATACACAATCTTGGTTTTAGAACTTTTGCAAAGTGAGTCATTATTTTATCTCCTGACAAGATGTATGTTTTATTTTGACCAAACCATAATGCATCACCATATGTAACTGGAGTTAAGCCTGATTTTGCTATTTTTTCAACTTCTTTAATTTTCTTTGAAATTGGTTTGTTGCCTGACATAAAATCAGTTGGAGGCAAAGCGTATGGATTTAATTTATTTTTTAATAACGAATCTAAAATAATTTTATTTAACTCGATCATTGAATTTTTAATTATTGAAACTCCTTTCATATCGTATTTTCTTTCTTTTGTGTGCATATCATATTTTACAGACCAATAATGTCCATATGATCCACCTCCATGAACAATTATGATTGGCTCTTTAATTTTTTTCAAACTTTTTGATAAGTTGTCAATTGTTTTTTTCCTTGCTGATAATGGCTTTTCTTTATTTGTGATAATTGAACCACCTAATTTTATCAGAATCATGTTGTACCACACCAATTAGTCAATTAAAAAGTATTTAGTCCTTTGAAATCAATTTTGGTTGAAAAACATTCGTAATTGTTATCTTTAAATTTTTTTAGTATATTTTTTGAATTTGATTCATTTGTTAATACAAAAATACATCCGCCTCCTCCTGAACCTGTAATTTTTGCTCCAAAAGATGATGATTGTCCTATTCTTATCATCTTTGTTAACTCATTATTTGAAATTCCTAAAATTTCTAAATATTCTTGATTTTTATTCATTTTTTCACCTATTTCTTTTGTTTTGTTTTCTTTAACTAATTTTAAAACATCTTTTACTAATTGTGATTCTAAATCTGATAAATTAGAAAATTTTTCTTTATTTTTATTTTCAAATTCTTTGACTTTAGAAACCATGGATTGAGTTGAATGTTCTATATTTGAATTTACAATAACTAATTGGAAATTAGGTTTGTCTTCAATTTTTTTAAAGCCATTATTTTTATCATATTCCATAATTCCTCCATATGTACAAACTGTACAATCTGCCCCTGATGTATTTTTAAAAATTGTTTTTTCAGCCTCTATTGCATGTTCTAAGATTTCTTCTTTAGATATATCTCTAAATAATTTGAAAATTGCTGCAGAACCTGCAACACAACATGCTGATGATGAGCCTAGACCTGCACCTAATGGAATTTCTGAATCTATTTCGATATGTATTCCTGTATCTTCATTTTTTATTGCTTTGTTTGCTAAATAATAAAATGGTTTTAGTGGTGAATTAATCTCCGAAATTGATTTGTTAGGTTCTAAAACTAATTTCCCTATCTTGGAATTTATGGAAATTTTTTTCCCATTAGTTTTTTCTGCAGTAACTGTGACTCTTTTGTTGATAGAACATAAAATTGCTTTAATTCCATACACTACAAAATGTTCTCCAAAAAGAATTACTTTTCCTGGAGCTGATGCTTTAGATTTCAATTAAACACTTGAAAATTTTATTCGATTTCCTCTTCGGTCATCTTTGCTTCGAAATCATCAATTTCATATTTCATTGATTCATTTTCTTTTAATTCTCCTTTTTCAATGAGAATTTGACGAACTAGTAACCAGTAAATTGTTGCTAGTGCTTTTCTTCCTCTGTTATTTGCTGGAATGATTATATCTAATTTTGATGTAATGTTATCTGTATTTGCAATTCCAATTACTGGAATTCCTGCATTAGTTGCTTCTATCAATGCTTGTTCATCTATATCTGGATCTGAAATTATAACTAATTTTGGTTCAATGTAATATGGTAAAGATGGATTTGTTAAAGTTCCTGGCATGAATCTACCGAGAAGTTGTTTGGCCCCTGTCATCTCACAGAATTTTTCAATAGGAATTCCTGCATATTGTCTACCTGAACATACAATCACATTTTCTGCACCTAATCTGTTGATAAACTTAGCAGATGTGTTGATTTTTGCTAGTGTCATATCGATATCTAACATGTAAAGTCCTTCGGGACTTGCTTTTGTGATAAATGGTTTCATGAATTTTGTCTTAACTTGTGTTCCAACTCTGATCCCTGTTGAAATTACTTTCTTCTTGATATCTACTGTTTCAGTTTGTTCACTCATGACGATTTTAAATCTCCGTCATGCCACATATAAAATCATGCCCTGATAAGCGTAATAATTCGTTTAATTTTGCCACTCTTTCGCCTCCCACTACGCCTACTTTGAGCATTTTTGACTTGGTTGCTATACCTATGTGTGAAATTTGAGAATCTGTTGATTCTCCAGATCTGTGTGATGTGATTAATTTGACATTATTTTGGTTTGCAACATTTGCAAATTCTAGTGCATCAAATAGACTACCTGCTTGATTTACTTTCAAAATTGCTGCATTACATGCTTTTACTCCAATTGCTTTTGTTAAGATGTCTTTACTTGTAACCGTCAGATCATCACCGGTTACCAATGTGCTTGGGAATTTTGTCGTTAATTCTGCCATATCTTCAAATGCTTCTTCATGAACTGCATCTTCAGCATAAATCAATTTGAATTTTTCAATAATTTTTCCTGCAAAATCAATTTGTTCTCCAGTAGAATTTTCAAATCCAGCTCTATCATAAAGATACTTTCCTTGTTCTTCATTCCACTGAGTGGATGATGCAAAATCTACTCCCAATGAAACTTCTTTACCTAAAGTGAATCCTAAATTTTCACATGCTTTAGCTGAAACTTCTAATGCTTTTTCATTTTCTAATTTTGGTGCCCATCCACCTTCATCTCCCCTTCCGTTAGTAAAATTAGGATCTTCTTTTTCTAAAACTTTACGTAATTCTTTATGAACTGCTAAATTTGTTTCAATTGCATGTTCTATAGTTTTTGAACCTGTTGCACAAATTAAAATTTCTTGAATATCTGGAGTTCCAGGACCTGCATGTGCACCACCACCTAAAATATTTCCTAATGGAAATGGACATTTCCCTTCTGAATTTGGTGACAATGTTTTGAAAAGTGGTTGTTCTAATGATTTTGATGCTGAGTCCATTGATGCAATTGTTACAGCAAATGCAAGTGAGCCACCAATTATTGAATAATTATCAGTGCTGTCTAAAGTTTTCAAAGTATCGTGGATAGATTTTAAATCTGATGAATCTAATCCAATGAATTTTTGAGAATTTTGTTTTAATATTTTAAGACTCTCTTCCGGACCACCGCTTGGAAAACTTGTTGCTTCATATTTTCCTACACTTGCACCTGATGGTGCACAGACTCTTCCTAGAAATTTATTATCTGATTTTATGTCAACTTCAATAGTCTTACTACCTCTGCTATTGAATAATACTCGTCCCTCGATTGATGTAATTTTGGACAACTTAATCTAATTCATTCAAAACTTCTTGTTTTCTTTTCTGAATTGATTCATAGAATGGAATTACTTGTTGAATTGTCTCAACAGTAGTCAAAAGCATTCTTCTACAACAATATCTGTTGATTTCTAAATCATTTAGAACTTTTTCAGGATCTTCTCCTGCTTTGAGTTTAGTTTGATAATCATCAAATTTATCTGCAATTAAATTTCCACATGAAAAACATCTAACTGGAATTAACACGATGAAAAAAGTCGTCAAGGATTATAAAAACCATACAAGATTCTTTCGTTGCGGGCGTCGCCCAGCCTGGCCAAAGGCGCTAGCTTGAGGGGCTAGTCTCTCAGGAGTTCGTGGGTTCAAATCCCATCGCCCGCACCATTTTTAAAAATTATTTTTGTATTTTTTCTAATGCTTTGATTAATTCAATTCGTCTTTTTTCTTCTGTAATTGCCGATCTAACATCATCAACCAAAATTCTGTTTACATCAATTTTTCGTCTTGCTTCTTTTACAACTTTATCGTATAAAGAGAACGTATAGAGCTGAAGGTATAGATTCTCCATTATTTCAAAAAATCTTATAGCTTCGTCTATATCACCAGTTCTCATTTCATCAAAGACTTTTCTTTTTAATTCCCCAACACAATCTAGTAATCCTAAAACATATGATTCTGGCATCACTGCCAATTTTTTATCTGATGGAATATCTTTTTTTTCAACAACTGCAATTAAACATGCTGCTTCAACAAATTCTTGCTCCGGTGTAATTAGATATCTTCTTAATTGACCTGTGGCTTTTTTTTTATATTTTTTTAATAATGTATCAGCTTGTTTTAAATTATTTTTTGCAGTTGTTAAATCTCCTTTATGAACTGCAATGATTGATTTACTACAAAGAATAATTATTTCTCTAGTATTTTTTAGCAAAAACTCTCTTGAATCCTGAGTTGCTGCTAAAGATTTTGTAATTTTATTTAATGACGGTTTAACGTTTTTTAATGTCATGTTACAATGTTCTAAAACTAGGATAAAGCCGTTTGCTAAACTTTTATTTTGGTAATCATTTTCATGTAAAATATGGAAATAACTGTAGATCAAATGTATCAAATTGAAAATAAAGGTCATGATATGGGATTTTTAAAAAAATTTATGATGGAAAATGCTGGCGCTTCAGCAGTTAGACGTTTAATCACTAAATTTGAAAAAATAGGCTCACAAAATGTCTTAGTCTTTGCAGGTTTGGGAAATAATGGTGGAGATGGGTTGGTAATGGCTAGACATTTAGCTGGTTATGGCTCAAATGTTACTGTAATGTTACTTGGTGATCCAGAAAAAATTAAAACTGAAGAAAGTAATTGGAATTGGTCAATTTTAGAAAAAATGCCATCCATAAAATTATTGTATGGAAATTCTTTAGATTTTGATTTTAAACCTGATATAATTATAGATGGAATTTTGGGTACTGGAATTAGTGGTGAAATTAGAGAACCATACGCATCTGCAATTAATTATATCAATAAAACTGATTGTTACAAACTTGCTGTAGATGTTCCTTCTGGATTAGACCCTCAAACAGGAAATACTGCCAATATTTTTACAAAATGTGATATGACTATTACATTTCATAAAATGAAAGAAGGTATTCCAAAAAGAAAGGATCTAACTGGTGAATTATTCGCAGAAAAAATTGGAATACCTGTTGAAGCTGAAGATGGAATTCTATGATAGTACATCAAATTCCTGTTGGACCAATGCAAAATTTTTGTTACATTGTAGTTGACGAAGATACTAGGGAATCTATTATCATTGATCCTTCTTGGAATTTAATGGAATTAGAATTAATAATTAAAAATAACAATTTAAAAATAAAATACATTGTAAATACCCATTATCATGATGATCATACTAGAGGAAATCAAGACATGGTAGAATCTACACAAGCACCTATTATCCAACATGAATCTTCAACATTGAAAAATGATATTACAGTTAAAGATGGAGATTTTATTGAATTTGGTAATTCAAAATTAAAAGTTCTTCATACTCCTGGACATTCTGATGACAGTATTTGTTTGGTAGGTGACGGAAAGATTTTTTCAGGTGATACATTATTTGTTGGTAATTGTGGTAGAATTGATTTGCCTGGAGGCAGTGCCTCAAAACTTTATCATAGTCTTTTTAATGTAATTCACTCTTTGGATGATAATTTAGTGATGTATCCTGGTCACAATTATGGTCCTACTGAAGTATCTACTATAGGAAAAGAAAAAATGACTAATATGATAATGCAAAAACGAACTGAACAACAGTTTCTAGATATGATGGGTTAGTGCTATTTTGGAAGATTTTGAATTATTTGGTAATGTGAAACAGGCTCAAAATTTTATTGAATCTGTAAAATCAGGAAGATTTCTTTTTTCTTTTGTAATGTCGTATACTCAAACTTGTGAAATCCCAGGAATCACTATTGCAGGTGCTGATCCTGATTCAATGCAATACACTCCCCCTGCTGATGCCGAATATCTTCACTATGGATATTGTAAAACCATTGATAATATTCCAATGACTCCTGATGGAAAACCTACTCCTGGTCTTTTAACAAAAACTGCTTTAGAATCTGCAAGTATTCCCCATTTAACAATTAATGCCGGAAGTAAGATTACTCCTCAACTACCTTTTATTGAAACTGGTTTGTCTTTTGGAAAAAATATTTCTGTTGAATCTGCAATGACTGATTCTGAAGTTTCTACTGCTGTTGAATATGGCAGAATTGTTGGAAGAAATATGGCATCATTAACTGATTGTTTAGTAATTGGTGAAAGTATTCCTGCTGGAACGACAACTGCTTTAGCTGTATTACGAGCTTTTGACTTTGATGCAAAAGTAAGTTCTAGTATTCCTACAAACCCTACAAAATTAAAAAATGAAATTGTTGATTCTGCACTTAAACGAATTGATTCTGATCATCCATACAGTATACTTGCAAAAGTTGGTGATCCTATGATTGCTTTTGTTGCTGGAATGCTAAGTTCTGCATCAGCAGTCTCTAAAGTAATGTTAGCTGGTGGAACTCAAATGACTGCTGTTTTAGCATTTGCATCAAAAATTGGATTTAATGAAGAAAATACTGCTATTGGAACAACATCATACATAATAAATGATCAAAATGCCAATTTCCCAAATTTAGTTAAACAGATTGCAGATATACCTGCAATTTCTGTAAACCCTGGATTAAATAATTCAAAATATTCTGGATTGAAGGCGTTTTCAGAAGGGTATGGAAAAGAAGGTGTTGGTGCTGGGGGTACCATTATCTCATCTATGCTCAAAACTGGCAATGACTCTGCAAAATTTTTAAATCTTGCAGAACAGGAATATAACCGATTGTCTAATTTATCTTCAAGTTAGACTTGGATAAAATCAAAAATTAAACAAATTTTTAGATTATCTAAAAAAATTAAACATTTTTTTAAAATTTCTTCAATATAGTTATGTTCATGTATGAGATTAATTCTTTGTGGCTCAAGTTATAGAATATGAAAATCTTGTAAATCGACTTTTCAATTTAGATGAAAATATTAGATTTGTTGCAGTTGCAAACAAGTCTGGTGAAATTCTTGCTAAAGGTTCAAAACCTGACACTCCGTTGTTTTTATCACCCGAGGAAACACAAGAAACTCTACATCATTCAATAACTGCATGGAAATCCAGGGAAAAACATTATCCAAAAATTGGAGAAGGGCTATACACTTTAGCAGTCTATGAAAAATTACGACGCGCAACAATTCCATTACCTAGTGGAAATTTACTACTTGTAACAATAGATAATGCAGGGGGACAACAACAGATTATGGATAAAATAATCAATGAAGTAAAAATTCATGATTACACTGGAACTACTGGCTAAAAATATTAGAAAAATACTATTTGACAGTTACTGATTTTGCTAAATTTCTGGGATAGTCTGGATCTGCATCTTTTTCCAATGCTGAATAATATGCTAGTAATTGAATTGGAATAATTTCTGAAATTGGATATAATATTTCATTAATTTTTGGAATTTCAATCCAATAATCATAAACATCACTTTCAATATCTGATACACCAATAATTTTTGCTCCACGGGCTTTAATCTCTCGTGCACTAGTTAGTGTATCAGTATATGTTGAATCATTTGGATTGATAATAATTACAAAAACATCTGTATCCATTAATGCAAGTGGACCATGTTTTAACTCTCCTCCTGCAATTCCTTCTGCATGAATGTATGTTAATTCTTTTAATTTTAATGCCGATTCAATTGCAATTGGATAGTTTATTCCTCTACCTAAAATGTAAATGTCTGATACTTCTTTCAATTCTTTTGCAATTTTTTGAATTTTAAGCGGACTTTCTATCATTTTTGAAATTGATTCTGAGAACTCTTCAAAATTAATTGTAATGTTTTGACTTAATTTTTGTACAATTTTGTATAATATTATTAGTTGTGCTGTAAAGCTTTTTGTTGCAGCAACCCCTATTTCTGGTCCACAATTCATTCCTAGTACTACATCTCCCTTACGCGTAAGTGATGATGTGAGTAAATTAACAATAGAAATAATTTTACAGTTTAATTTTTTCACAATTCTTACTGCTTCTAACACATCCGCACTTTCCCCGCTTTGAGATATTGCAATTAGAACTGAATTTTTTTCAATAGTATCTGGCGAAAATTGTAACTCACTTGCTATAATTGACTCTGCTTTGATTTTGACATATTTTGATAAGATTTGTTTTGCAATTAGTGCTGAATTATAACTTGTTCCGCTGCCTGTGATGTAGATATTTTTAGCATTTTTGATATATTCTACTGCTTTTTCTAAACCTTCCACTGTTGTTTCTCCTGCTTTTAAAATTACATCTGGTTGTTCATAAATTTCTTTTAATGTAAAATGTGCATAATCCCCTTTGTATGCATCCCCAAATTCTTTTGAAACTTTTGTAATTTCATGTTTAATTTTTTTACCATTAAAATCGAAAATTTGAAATTCTTTTTTATCCAAAATTATGAAATTTCCACTTTTCATGTATATTGCATTGTCTGTATATTCAACGAATCCTAAAACATCACTAGACAAGAAAATATTTTCTTCCCCTACTCCCACAATTAATGGTTCATGAAATCTGGCTGCCGCAAGTTGACCATTTTCAAACATTACAACAAATGCATAATGACCTTTAATTTCTGAAACTGTTTTGATAATTGTTTCTTTGACATTTTTTGTAGATTCATAATTTTTTTGAAGCAAATTTGCAATTATTTCACTATCTGTTTCACTTTTGAAATTATATCCATCTTCTTCTAATTGTTTTTTTAGTTCTTCAAAATTTTCTATTATTCCATTGTGGACTATTGCAATTTTTCCAGAATTACTTGGATGTGGATGTGCATTAAGATCTGTAACTTTCCCATGAGTTGCCCATCTTGTATGACCTATGCCTATTTTGCCTGGTAATGTGTCTAGTTGAATTTTTGAGTTTACTTCGTTTACTTTCCCAATTCCTTTTTTTAATTCAATTTGATTTTCTGATTCTGTTGCAACTCCTACGCTATCGTATCCTCGATATTCCATTCGTTTGAGTCCCTTTACAATAATTGGAGCTGCAGTTTCATTTCCTGAATAACCTATGATTGAACACATTGTAATTCTATTTGATAATTGGGGGTATTTA
>JAONKT010000007.1 GCA_028377625.1 Candidatus Nitrosopumilus sp.
ACCTTAGGTGTTTTTTCTTTTGTTTTTTCTAACATTTCTGGAATTTTTGATTCTGGACTAAAATGAACACTATCTTCTTCTGCTACTGTAACAGTGTATGATGGAATGTCTACTTTTCTATCTCCAACCATAATGTGGCCATGAATTACTGCTTGTCTTGCTTGATATGGTGTTTTAAATCCTAATTTGTTCGAAACAATGGTTTGTAATCTTCGTGCAAGTAAATCTGTAGGTTTTAGATTAAGTACATCATCTAATGTTGCATCATTTTTTACTAGACCAATTCTTGAAAGTGATTTCAATAATATTGGTTCTTTCTCATCTCTAACTTTTTGTGTTAATGCTAACAATGATCTTGCTTGTTGTCTTACTCGAGATAATTCTGTGTGAGCTTTCCATAATTCTCTTTTAGTTCTTAATCCAAATGTACCGAGAGTTTGTAACTCATCCATTTTTAATTCATAATTAAGAGGTCGCTTTGGTTTACGCCAAACTTTACGTGGATATTTAGGATCTCCCATTCAAAACACCTATTCTTTTTTCTCCGCTGGAGGTGCTGCTGCTGGAGCTGCCTCTGCTGCTGGTGCATCACCTGCTGCTGCTGGAGCTGCCTCTGCTGCTGGTGCACCTGCTCCACCTTTCTTAACTGGTGCTGCTAATCCACCTTTTGCTACACCTACTGCTCCTCCTTTTCTTCCAGATGTTCTGGTTCTTTGTCCTCTAACTTTTAGACCACTTAGATGACGATAACCTCTCCAACTGGCAGTTATTCTTTCTCTTTCAATATCATTTCTTAATGTAAATGGAATGTCTGATGTCAACAAATGCAAATCTTTTCCGGTTTCAATATCTCTTTGTCTGTTAAGAAACCACAATGGAAATTTTGCTTCAACGGGATTTAAGATTAGTTTTTCAATTGCTTGAACATTTGCTTCTGTAAGATGACCAATGTTTGAATTTGCATTTATTTTTAAAGTTGATGCTATTGCTGTTGCAAAATTATATCCTATACCTTTGATTTGGGTTAATCCTAAGAGAAGTTTTCTTTCTCCTGGAATATCGTTACCTACGATTCTTACAATGTGTCTATATTCTTGGCTACTCAAGTATTCCAAAATTCTAAGAAACCCCGATAAAAACCATTGCTAGGCGTCAATCTTTTTGGATTAATTGTGTAGTTTTCTGAGAGATCAGAACTTTTGCATGCTAATTTTTGTATATTTTCACTTGAATTTACCTAAAGTCTTCATCATTTGTCCAATCATTTCCTTGAACATTCCACTGATTACATTTACAGCATTTTTTTACTCCTCTCTGACTGTCTATGTCTATACAGAAACAATGCTCCCCTTTGCCTGACGGATCTTGACTACAGAGTTTTTGCATGTTTTGGAATAGTTTTATTTCTTAATTATTCTATTGGCATGAATTATTCAAAAAGTTATTACTTTCTAATTTCTTGCATTTAGATAATGGTTGAATCTTTTGATAGAGAGAAAGTTATTGATTCTATGTTTGATCCTATGACATCTGAAATATTGGCAGAATTAGAAGATGGAAAAAAAGAATGCACTGTTTTATGTGAACAATTTTCTATGTCTAAATCTGATCTTTTAGAAAGACTTGATTATTTGATAGAATATGAATTTCTCATTAAAACTGATGAAAATGATCAGTGCTCTATATCTGCAAATACTGAAAAACTTGGTTCGTTACTTGAAGATAGCGATACATTTGACGGTGCAATCAACGGTTTAGAAAAAATGGATAGTTATCTAAACTGATTTTCTTTTATTTCTAATTTCATATATTGCTAATATTACTAATCCTACCATTCCTATGATTATACAAGATGATGAAATGCTTGAAATGATGAATTTTTCATTTGCATCTGGTAATGGACCAATTGCACCAGCTACATAGCTTTCTTTGCTGTCTGAACTTTCAATAATTAATTCATAATTTCCAGAATCAAATACTTCGAATTCTTGTTCTATAGTATCTTCATCAATTTTTTCTGAAATTATTTCAATACCGGAAGGATCTAAAATTTTTGCAGAAAATGTATTTTCTTTAAACTCCATCACTTGAACTGCAAAAATACCAATTGGTGTTGCATTTTTGTCTAGATTAACTGAAATTGTAACTATTTGTGCTAAACTTACTTTTCCATTTCCTTGAATAATTCCTTCTAATGTTACTTGATTTTCAACTATAGATGTTGCAATACCTGCAACTATCAGTATTCCTAAAATTGCTATTACTAATCCTGTTTTTTGCACGTGATTTGTTTGATTTTCTTTATTTTAAACCTAATTTTTAATTAATATTTTATGTCAGTTTGGTTCGGGATGAATCGTAATTACTGAATTTTTAATTTCTAATCTAATTACATGTTCAATTTCTGATGTGAGGTCATGAACTTTTTCAATTGATAATTCTCTATCAAAAGAACAATCGATATCAATTTTTAGAATATTTTCAAATTTCAATGATAATATTCTGCCTACTTTTTTAACATCTGGATAATTTTCAACCATTTTTTTAATTTTTTCTTCGGTAATTGTATCTTCTATGTTAAAATTTTTTGGAACTTTTAGAAATGGTTCTAAATGAATTGTTGCATGTGTGATTTCTGGTATTTCTTTTTGTATTTTAGCTTCAATAATTTCAGAAATTTTATGTGCTGAGACTATGTTAATTTCTCTATCTACCATTACATGTAAATTACAATATGATTTTCCTTTTGTCTTATGTGTAATGACATTATGAACTCCCTTGACACCTTCCACACTTTTTGCAATTTCTAAAATTTTCCCATCTAATGGAATATTTTTCCAATTTGGTTCAAAATGGATTGTAATTCCTGAATTTTGAATTTTATTTCTAATATTTTTTTCAACTCTATCGCTAATCTCATGAGCTCTTTCAAAACTTGTATCTCCCCTTAACGATATGGTCACATCTGCAAAAATTGTATCTCCTGATTTTCTCATTAAAATTGATCCTGTTTCAATAACCCCCTCTGTTGAATTTACGATTTCTCTAACATTTTTCACAAGTTCTGGTGATATCACATCTGTCAAATCTAATGCTGTTTTGTAAATCAATTTTATACTAAGACTTGCCAGTAATACTCCTAGAATTAAGGCTGCAACAAAATCTCCAAAATAAATTCCATATGTAACTAGAATAATTCCTATGATTGCAACTGATGTAGACCCAAGATCCATAAACGCATGATAGAAATCTGCTTTGAGAGTTGTTCCTCCGATTGCTTTGATACTTTTTCTAAGTAGTATAATTCTGAAAAAATCAATACCTATTGTGTATAGTCCTCCAATTATTGCAAATAATCCTGGTAAAATACTTGGTGGTGGACTTTGTAATCTGTTAATTGATTCATAAATAAAAAAACAAGCAATTAGAAAAATTGCTATTCCACCAATGAGTCCTCCTAGCGATTCAATTTTTCCATGTCCGTATGTGTGCTCTGCATCTGGTGGTTTCATTGCCCATCTTGCTGCTAAAAGTAACACTAATGTCACAACCGCGTCTAATAATGCATGAATACTATCTGTGATTAGAGCAAGACTGTTAGAAACTAAACCAAAAATTAATTCTACTATGAAAGCTGAGAAAATAGCAAATAGGGAAATTTGTAAAACTTTGGTTCTTTGAGCAAAAATTTCCATTATAATGAATTATTTGATGTGGTATTACAGGTTTCTAAAATTATTGATATTTTGATAGTAATTTTAATGAATTTTCTCTTCTCGAGTTATTTGATTTTAACTACATAGTGATTTTTTATTAAACAAAGAAAAATTAGACCATAAATTAGTCAATTTTAATTTGATTGAAAACATAAATACTCTGAGTCACGATTCAAAATGAAAATGAAAGTATCTGGATTATTAGCTTTTACATTATTATCCATATCCATCATATCATTGGGTTTGACTGGTGCTGTAAATGCACAAACTATGACTCCCTCATTAACCGTTTCTACAGAATATTCTAATTATACTACTGGAAATTCTATTGAAATTTCAGGCTCAATTTCATCTCTATCTGAGTCAACAATACCAGTAACTTTCATTGTTGTTGATCCTAATGGTACTATTGTAAAAATTGGTCAATTAGAGCATGATAGTCAAGGAAATTTTTCTACTATTGTTCCAACTGGTGGAACTATGAATACAAGTGGCGAATATGAAATTCGTGCAAATTATGGAAACATATCTAAATCAACTACAACTTTTGACTTTACTGCTACTGGTGGATCTGGTGGAGTTGTAAACCCACCACCAGTTGCACCAACACCAGAGCCAGTTGCACCAACACCAGAGCCAGTTGCACCAGAGCCAGTTGCACCAACACCAGAGCCAGTTGCACCAACACCAGAGCCAGTTGCACCTGTAGTTGAACAAGTAGTAAATTGTGGACCTGGAACTGAATCTGTAAATGGTATCTGTCAAGTTGTACAAACTGCTGAACCTGAAGAAGGTGGAGGTTGTCTCATAGCTACTGCAGCATACGGCTCAGAACTTGCACCACAAGTTCAGATGCTTAGAGAAATTAGAGATAATCAATTAATGAATACAGAATCTGGTTCAGCATTCATGAGTACATTTAACGAAGCATACTATTCATTCTCACCATACATTGCAGATATGGAACGTGAAAGTCCAATGTTTAAAGAGATTGTAAAAGCTGGATTAACTCCAATGCTCTCAACATTGACAATTATGGAATCTGCTGAAACTGAAAGCGAAGTTTTAGGACTTGGACTTTCAGTGATTGCATTGAATCTTGGAATGTACATTGCAGCACCTGCACTAATTGCAATGAAAGTTAATCAACAAATCAAATCTAGAAAATAATCTCATAACTATATCATAATAGGTTCTTATACTGAAACAAATTATCTTACGTTATGAATACTGAATATGAGGAATTTGAAAATATTGAGGATCTCTTTATGTACATGTCAGCAGCAGCACCTCCAATGAAGAACACCATTCCAATTAATTCTTACAAAGGTAGTATCATGTCATTTATTCCACTTAGCCCCTCAACTGGAGAATCATATCTGATGCTTTATGTAAAAGGTGAACTTGAAGCAGGAATTTATGAATTTGATGTATCATCAAAATCTTACAAAAAAGTAGAATCTGTTGAAAGGGCTGATAAAATTTACTTTATTTCAATAACACCAAAACGAAACACAATTGCTGATAAGGCACTTCAAGGTCTATAATACAATTATTTTAGAAAGTGTAAAATTTTTACATTCGTTTATTTTACGTGATTTTTTTGAATATTTTTTTAGAAAACTATCTATTCACTTTATCTTTCATGGTTTCATTAATTTGCTATGAGTATATCTGGAATGTATATGCTAAATTCTGAGGATTATTCTAAGGAAAAAATCCATGAATCTTTAGATATGATTTTTGTTGATAGAAAGAATCAATTTCGTGAATTATCGCAAGTATTACTTCCTGAAAATGCATCAAATTCTATGCTCACATGGAAAGAATTTATTTTAAATTTTAGCTTGGATGTAGAAAGTGCTTTCGAAACTTGGTCTGGACAAACTCCATTATCTGTAAACTCTCCTCAAAAGGCTTTGACTATATTGAGACAATTAAGTCGTGACGGGGCATCTCTAAATTTGTTGGTACATAGACTTAACATGTCATATAATCTTTCAACAGAATTCAAATCTATTTACAAACGATTAAAGTAAATTCTATAATTTTTTTGTTAGGAATTTTGGTTCAGATACTGATTTTGTTCTGGCATATTTATCAATAATTTGATCAGGCGTTTTCCCATTGAATAGATCTTTACATAACCCTCTAAGATATCTCATAATTGCCCAAGTACCTGCTTTGAGAATTCCATACATGAATACCTTCATTGGTGGTCCGTATGTTTTGTTTCTTAGAATAATTGGAATAATATCGTTAATTACACGTAAGTTATTTTCCCAACATTTCCAAAATAATGTAAATTGTGCTTCATTTAGATTTCCAAAGTGCATAGAATTTTTCTCACTAAAGTCTTGATATAGCAATGGTGCTACTAATCCTCTAAAGTCCATTGTTCTAAAGTCACTCATCATATCAATTGTATATTGAACATCATCTGGGGTCTCGTCCGGCCATCCAATAATGATGGTTGCTGCTGGGAACCAGTGATTTTCATTTAGGATTTTTGCCCCTTCTCTGACAACACTACCCCATTCTTCAGGTGCAAATGGTTTTGTTTTAACTCCCAAGTGTTTCTTTACCATATCTGGTGCAACTGTTTCGATTCCTAGATTTGTTGCAAGCCATCTACCTGTTTTATCTTGCTCATTAACTTGAGAAATTTGTTGCATTAATGTAGGATCTGCTGCAACTGCTGAAAATGTCATATGTGTAGTTCCTATGAAATTAGCACCTAATCCTTTGAGACCTTTCCACAAATCTACAATTGCGTCTCTGTTTGGGACAAAGTCTCTACTGTCACATCCATAAAGTAACATTTCATCTGAATGTAACCAAATTGAATCAAATCCATAATCTAAGTTAGTTTTTGCTTCGTGCTGTAATCTCTCTAGCGGTAAGTCTTTTTTTGATCTTTTGTTAACATCACAAAAGTCACAACCTCTTCCACATCCTCTCATTGCTTCAATTAATGAATTAATTGTAGGACCTTCAATAACTGGAATATTTTCTAAATTTCTTACAAAACAATGCATTAATTCTGGGGCATCATTTTTTTCTAAATCTTGAAATAAATCAACTGCTAATTCATCTGCTTCACCAACTACTACTGTATCAATTCCATGAATTTTCATTCTGTCTGATTTTGCTAATTCCCATGCACCGTTACCTCCAACTACTACTTTGAAATCATATTTCTTTTTGAGTTGAATAATACTTGCACACATTTTTTTAAATTTCATTGCTACATAAGATAATTTTTCTGGTGACATTGTTGTAGTAACTGGTGCCATTCCAAGAGGATCCATTACATTGATTCCAACAACTTTTGTATCTGGTCCAATAGATTTTTGCAGCATTTCTGGGTGTGCCATGAATACGTCTTCTTTTTTATATCCTCCATTGATTAGTGAACTTTCTATTCTTCTTAATCCCACTTGAGCTACTTTTACTTCACCTGTAATTGGATCAGTTTCTACTGATGGACAAAATACTTTATCAAAAACCCATTCTGGTAGAACCTCGTACGGACCACATGCAATAAATCCATACAAAAAATTTCCTCTATAATTTGTCATCAAACTACGGTCTGCAGTTAAGACAACACGTTTACCAGCCAACTAACTCCAATCCTTAGACTATCTTATATATCATTTACGAGCATACTCAACCTAGTTTTTTACTATTTTAACGATTATTGTTTTTCTTAACGGTCAACAAATATTTTCACAACCTTAAATATTATAAATTGAATTGAGAAATTAGTGAAAACTCAATTAATGATTTTTGCACTATTTGGAATCCTAATCACAAGTGTTGGTATTTCCCCCGCATTTGGAGAAAATGATTCAATAATTGTTACTACTGATAAATCGTCTTATTCAGAGGGTGAAATAATTGTAATTTCTGGACAAATAACATACCTCGCTTTAGGAAATCAACTAAGTCTTATCATTCAATCTCCAAATGGAAATATTGCAGAAATTGCTCAAATAGAAGTTGGTTCAGATAAACAATTCAATGCAGAAATTAATCCTAATGGAGTATATTGGAAAATACCAGGAACATATACAATTCTAATTACTCAAGATAAAAATAATCAAGCAACTATATCTTTTGAATTTAATGGTGTTGCAAGTGTGGATGAAAATACAGTAACAACATCAATAACTGAAGAAGCAATAACTGAAGAAGCAATAACTGAAGAAGCAATAACTGAAGAAGCAATAACTGAAGATGTGATTGTTCAAGATTCTATAATTACAGAAACTACTATTACAATTCAAGATTCAATTGATTTGATTTCTTATGAAATTATAAATGGAAACTTAATCAATGTAATACCTGATATGGATGCAGTATCCTTACTGGTCTATATTGAGGCAACAGATGATGGTTCAATCACATTAACCATTCCTAGGTCTGTGTTGGATGCAACAATGAATGGCAGTGATGATGAATTTTTTGTATTAATTGATGGCGAGGAAGTAGACTTTAAAGAAATTAAAACATCTGCTGACAGAACATTAGATATTGAATTTTATGCAGGTTCTGAACAAATTGAAATTATCGGTACCTTTGTAATTCCAGAGTTTGGTACAATTGCAGCCATGATTCTAGCAGTAGCAATTATCTCAATAATTGCGATATCCGCAAAATCAAAACTTAGTATACAGTCAAGATATTAAAGTAATGACTTTTTTTCATGTGTTATATATACATAAATACCGAAAGGTCGTGATTGCAACTAGATGAATCTCAAAAATTCAACAAGATCAATTAGTCTAGTTCTAATGGCAGTAGCATTAATGTCAGTAACTTCGGTTAATCAAGACGTCTTTGGACAACAAGATGTTGGAATGTCATTAACAGCTACAGCTGAAGAAGGAGGAAATACTATCTCAATCACTGGAACAACTACCGCAAATAATGGCGCAGTTACACTTCAAGTGAAAACACCTGATGGAAATAATCTACAGGCTATAGGTCAACAAACCCCAGATGCAAATGGTGACTTTGGTGAAACTTTCAATGTTTCTAATTGGAAACAAAATGGAATGTACACGATAACAGCCAATCAAGGAAATTCTTCATTACTATACAACATTACAGTTAGTGTTGAAGTAATTGATGGCATGACTTCAGAAACATCTGCATCAGACTCCAGTATGGTATCACGTCAATCTAATGCTAATTTAGCAACAGCAACTACAGAATCCACTGATGAGATTAGAGGATTATCAATAACAGCTACAGCTGAAGAAGGTTCAGATACTATTGAAATAACTGGTCAAACTACTAAATCCAATGAAGATGTAACATTCACTGTAACATCACCAAATGGAAATATTATTAGTATTGATCAAACATCACCAGATTCAAACGGTGACTTTGCTACAATCATTTCAGTAGGACTACCTCAATGGTCACAAGATGGTGCATACACAGTAACTGCTCAACAAGGCAATGACTCAATGTACACTGATTCAGTAGAAGTTGAAGTAGCAGATGGAGTAGTAGTTCCAGAGTTTGGTACAATTGCAGCCATGATTCTAGCAGTAGCAATTATCTCAATAGTTGCAATTTCTGCAAAATCAAGACTTAGCATCGTTCCAAGATACTAAAATTACAACTTTTTTTCATTTTTTCTTTTGTTCATTATACATAAATAGAGATATTCCTGTTTTTCAAATAACATGAATAGCACCACATCGTTAATGCTAGTAGCCCTAGTAGCAATAGTTGGTACCATAGGATTTGCTTCGGAAGCACATGCTGGACACCATGCAGGTGACCATAATGATCTTCCTTTAACAGTTCATACTGATTCAGCAACATATGGCCATAATGATACTATTACCGTTACAGGACAGGTAGCAAACGTAATTCCAGGAAATGTACCAATCACAGTTACTGTGATGAGTCCAATGTCTTCCCTTGTTACAATTGATCAATTCAATGTTGCAAGTGATGGAAGTTTTGAGACCACAATGAGTACATCTGGTAATTTATGGAAATACGATGGTACATACATCATTGAAGTAAACTATGGCAGCTTAGATAACAATGTCAAAGTTGAACTAGATGGTGGAGTTGCAGTTGTTGAGAAAAAACACATGGATCATGGTGATGATAAACACGAAATGCATCACGATGATGTCGAATGTGGTTCAAGCGAAGTAAACATTGGAGGTAATTGTACTTCTTATGATATTTCAAATGGACATGTCACAAGTGCAACAGTAAACACAGATGATAATTCAGTCATAATCAACATCCACGCAGAGGATGATGGTGTATTGACAATCAGTCCTTCAACATCAACACAGAAAGGTATCTTTATGGTATTAGTTGATGGAGAGGAATCAGATGATGCAGAAATTAACGGTAACACAGTTATCGTTCCATTTGGAGCAGAAACTGAACAAATTGAAATTATCGGTACCTTTGTAATTCCAGAGTTTGGTACAATTGCAGCCATGATTCTAGCAGTAGCAATTATCTCAATAGTTGCAATTTCTGCAAAATCAAGACTTAGCATCGTTCCAAGATACTAAAATTACAACTTTTTTTCATTTTTTATTTTTTCATAGTAAAAGAGATATACAAATTGATATTTCAACTATTATGGATATTAAATTATTTTATACAATAGCAATTCTAGCTACAATTTGTACTGGAACAGCTTTTGCACAATCTTCTCTAATTTCAACTCAAACAGATAAAGACAATTATGATGAAGGGGATACTATTGTAATTTCAGGACAAGTAACTACTATCATAGGAGATACACAAGTTACATTACAATTATTCAAAGATGGTAATTTAATAGAAATTGCACAAGTTGCAGTATCTGCAGATGGTAATTATTCACACACACTAATTGCAGAAGGTCCTCAATGGAATAATCCGGGAATTTATTCAGTAAAAACGGTATATGGTGAAGGGAATATTGCAGAAACAGAATTTAAATTTACTCCCGAATCACTCATTTTAGAAACTACATCAAATTATGAAGTTAAAGCAGGATCTAGTGGAACTTTTGATATTCCGTATACTATGAGAGGGGGAATAGTTGAAGATATATCAATAGAACCAAAAATTTTTGGATTAATATTAAAAATTGAAGCAACCGATAATGGTGTTCTTACACTAGATTTACCTAGAGATTACATTGATGCTGAAAAACAAAATGGCAAAGATGAGGTATTCATTATACTGATAGAAAAACAAAATGGTGAGATCATTGAAACTACATATGATGAATCTATATCAAATTCAAATATTAGAACAATAACAATTAATTTTGAAGAAAGTGATTCTGAAATACAAATTATTGGAACATATGTCATTCCTGAATTTGGTACAATTGTAATGATAGTTTTAACTATAGGGATTATGGCATCAATTTTACTAACTAGAAATAGATTTCAAATTAAAATTTAATTTTTGGAACCAAAAGAATATTTTTCTTTAAATGGTGAAACTGCACGAAGTTCTTCTACTGTTTTTTTGAGAATACTTACAGTTTCATTAATTTCATCTTCAGTATTAAAAATTCCAATAGTTAGTCGTAAAGAACCTGTAATTTGTTCAAATGAAAACCCCATTGATTCTAAAACATGAGATGCTTTTTGTGTATTAACTGAACATGCTGAACCAGTAGATGCAGCAATTCCATATTCATCAAGTTTGATTATGAGGTCTTCACCGTTAACTCCAAGAAATGTAAAATGAGTGTTATTGGATAAACGAGATTCAGAATGACCATTAAATGTAGTTTTTGGTATTTGATCTAACACTTTCTCAATCAATAAAGTTTGAAGTTTTTTAATAAATGAAATATTCTGAAATAAATTATTTTGAGCAATTTCACATGCTTGACCAAATCCCACAATGCTGGCAACATTTTCAGTACCTGATCTTAATCTAAATTCTTGCCCACCCCCCAAAATCATAGGATCTATTTTTACTCCATCTTTGATGAATAATGCGCCAATTCCCTTTGGTCCATGAAGTTTATGAGATGAAATAGATAACAAATCTACGCCTAATTCTTTTACATCTACAGGTAGTTTACCTACAACTTGAACTGCATCTGTATGAAAAAGAATTTTATTTTCATGACATATTTTGGCAATTTTTGCAATTGGTTGAATTGTACCAACTTCGTTATTTCCAAACATTATTGAAACAAGACTTGTTTTTTCAGAAATAATATTTTGCAAATCTGATGTATCAATCATTCCCAAATTATCTACTGGTAAATAATCAACGTGGAATCCATTTGAATCTAGTTTTTTACACGGTTCTAAAATTGCATCATGTTCAATAGATGATGTAATAATTTGACTAGATGGAAATTGTGATGAAATTCCAATTAATGCCGTGTTATTGGATTCAGTTCCACCAGAAGTGATCAAAATTTCTGCAGGATCTGCATTAATTAAGGCTGCAATTTGTTTTCGTGCTTTATGAATTGCTTTTCGAGTTAATCTCCCGTATCGATGTATTGATGATGGATTTCCATATTGTTCTTTAAGAAATGGTAGCATTGAATTTAATACATCATCATGAATTTGAGTTGATGCTGCATTATCTAAATAAATCAATTTGGAATCACATTGATTTTTCCAGGTCTATATCCCTCTTTATCAATTTCCACAGAAGTAAATCCAATTATTTTCAATTTTTCATTTAATTGATTCATAATATTATCATCAAATATGGGAATCATTGCTTTATCCACTTCAATTTTTGCTGAACCATCAAAATCTCTAACTCTTACTTGTTTAAGATTAGTAAGTTGCTTGACCAGTGTTTCTCCAAATTCAATTCGAGTTAATTTTTCAGCAGTTACTCTTTGACCCCATGGTATTCTGGATGCTAAACAAGAATTGGAAGGTCTATCAAATACTGACAGCCCAACTGATTTTGCAATATCTCTTATTTGAGATTTTAAAAATTTAGTTTCTACCAGAGGACTTCGTATACCATTATCTTTGAGTGCTTGAATTCCAGGTCTATAATCGCCCAAATCATCCAGATTAGTCCCATCAACTATGATTTTTACATCATGTTTTTCCGCCAATTCAATTAGATGTTCGCCTAATTCCATCCTACAATGGAAACATCGATTTGAATCGTTTTTTACAAATTCTTCATTTTCTAGTTCACTATAATCTAAAAAAATCTGGTTAATGCCTATTTCTGAACATACTTGTTTTGCTGAAGAGAGTTCTTCTTCAGATAATGTTTTGTAATCTGCAGTAACTGCAATAGCAGAATTTCCTAATGCCTGAAAAGCAGCATATGCAACAATTGCACTATCTACTCCACCTGATAATGCAATTATTACTTTATTTTTATCTGCAAACCAATTAACTAAATCATTTAATTTATTCATTATAGACCCTCTATCTTTTCTATTTCTTTTCTCAAGAATGATTCGATATCCACTATTGGTTTATCTAACGCATTTGACATTTCTTTTAAATCATCAAATTCTATTTTAAAATGAGTTTTTCCATTGTGGGATGATTTTTTATAATTTACTTCAAAAGCTTTACCATCAAAAGTTAATGAGAAACTATGTTTTGTTCTAGGAACAATATATCGATTAGAATTTGAAATCCTAATCCCCAAAGTACCTGTTTCTAATACTAGTGTATCAATTATTGAATCAACTTTCACATCATCACAAATTACACAAACAAGATTTGTCGGTCTTCCTTTTTTTGTAATTCCTGGGTAAATTGAAACATCTTTTGCACCTTGCTCCATAATTTTGTCAATTAAATGTCCCAATATTTCACCTGAAATATCATCGATATTTGTTTCAAGAATTTTTACTGAATCCATATCGAAATTACTTTGTTCTCCTTGAATAATTTTTAATACATTAGAAAAGCCTTCAAAATCTTTTTGACCTGCTCCATAACCAATTGAACTCACATTCATTGAAGGGTAATATTGCACTGGATTATCTGTTAAATTTACCAAAATACAGGCTCCTGTAGGAGTTGTTAATTCTTCTTTCGAATCATTTCCTTGAATATTCAAATTAGAATTTTTAAAAATCTGAAGGATTGCACTTGCCGGATTTGACATTGTGCCATGTGAAAAACTAACCGTACTACCTCCAACTGAAACAGGTAGACAAACAATTTTTTCTTCAAATAATTTTAAATCATCTAATGCAATGGTTATTCCGACAATATCCACTAGAGTATCTATACTGGATGCTTCATGAAAATGAACTGAATTTTCAGAAATACCATGAATTTTAGATTCTGAAGAAATTAAAGTATCAATACATGACTCTGCAAATATTTTTGCTTTTGTTGTAAGATTTAATTCATTAACAGAATCTAAAATGGCTTTTTTAATTTCAACACCTTTTCTTTCAGAAATATTTTCATCAATTTCTAAAATTAATTCAGTTGATTCAATTCCTCTTTTTTGAATTTTCTGAAAACCCATTTTTTTAATAGTTGAGTCTTGAAGAAATTTTTGGCATTTCATAACTCCTTCAATAATTTTATTTTTATCAGCACCTAAATTTACTAAAGATGATAAAAGCATATCTCCTGATATACCTGCAATTTGAGGATCAATGACAATGACCATGATTAAAAAATATCAAAAATGCTTATAAATTCGCCTAATATTGAATCAATTTCATTAGATTTATAATTTCAAAATTATCTGTAATTTTTATGATTACCATTATTGGTTCAGGTAAAGTGGGTGGAGATGCAGCATTATTCTCAGCACTAAAGAAATTAGATGATCAAATTTTGTTACTTGATGTTGCTAAAGGCTTGCCACAAGGTGAAGCCATGGATATCAATCACATGCTATCTGAACAAGGTATTGATGTAGAAGTAACAGGTTCAAATGATTATGAGGATATTAGAGGATCAAATATTGTGGTAGTAGTAGCAGGTTCAGCCAGAAAACCGGGAATGACAAGAATGGATTTACTAAAAATTAATGCTTCAATTGTAAAAAGTGTAACAGAAAATATAAAAAAATATGCAGATGATTCTATGATTATTCCAGTTTCAAATCCATTGGACCCAATGGCATACATTACTCAAAAAGTGTCTGGATTTGATAGAAGTAGAGTATTTGGTATGGGTGGCATGTTAGATTTATCTAGATTTAGACAATTCATTCATGAATCTACTGGTCATTCTAGAGACTCAATCCGAGGATTAGTGATTGGTGAACATGGAGAAAACATGTTACCATTACCACGATTTTCATCAGTATCAGGAATTCCTCTATCATCATTTCTACCAAAAGCAAAACTAGATGAAATTGTTCAAAATACAAAACAAGTTGCAGCTAAAGTGATTGAACTAAAGGGTGCTACAGTACATGCACCAGGAAATGCAATATCTGCAATTGTTGAAACTGTTGTAAGAGATAGAAAACAAGTCATTCCCGTAGCAACCTATCTTGATGGGGAATATGGTCATTCTGATGTTACAATAGGGGTTCCTGCAGTTATTGGAAAGAATGGAGTAGAAAAAATCATTGAATTAGACCTAAATGATGAAGAAAGACAAATGTTTGATAAAGGCGTTGCAAATGTTAAAGATGCAATTTCAGGTATTGAGATCTAAGCATTTTAGTATTCACAAAAAGATAGAATGTTATTGAAAATTAATGAAATTTTAGAATCTGTTAAATCTGGAAAGATTTCTACTAGTAGCGCAAAAAAACTTCTTACTTTATATTCAATTGAAGAAGTAGAAAATTTTGCAAAAATTGACATCAATAGAAGCAAAAGACGAGGAGTTCCCGAAGTAATTTTTGCAGAGACAAAAGAATTAGAAGATACTAAAAAAATTATTAAAAAAACTTTAGAAAAAACAAATTCAGTTATTGTTTCAAGAATAAAAAAAGATGATTATAAAAAAATTATATTTTTTGCAAAAAAATTAAAAGTGAAAATAACGACAGGGAAAAACTCTTCTACTGTATTATTATTTAAAAAACCAATTAAATTTCAAGGTGGAAAAATTGGAATAATGACTGCTGGAACTTCGGATATTGGAGTTGCTGAGGAAGCAAGAATCATGTGTGAGGCAATGAACTGTAAATGTATTACAAGTTATGATGTTGGTGTAGCTGGAATTCAAAGAATATTTCCAATTTTGAAAAAAATGGTTAATGAGGATGTTGATTGTATCATAGTTGCTGCAGGAATGGAGGGCGCATTGGCTACATTAGTTTCTACAATGGTGGATATTCCAATTATAGGAATACCCACATCTGTAGGTTATGGCTATGGTGAGAAAGGAATTGCAGCTTTAGCATCAATGTTACAAAGTTGTTCATTAGGATTATCTGTAGTAAATATTGATAATGGGATTGCTGCAGGTGGAATTGCTGCAAATATTGCAAATAGAGTGAATAAGAAAATAATTTCTTGATTTGAACTTTCAGATTAGATATATATTAACCCGAGCGTGATTTTTTTCAGTTTGTGTGTATTATTTACTATTACATTTAATGTTCGATCAGGGGGCTTGTTAAATGGCAATTAAGAAAAACCAAGTCTTAGTACCTGATCATGTATACGTTCCAAAACATGAGATAATTCCAAAATCTGATGCTGAAGAAGTTTTAAAAAAATACAATTGTAAACCAACTGAATTACCTTTAATCTTTGTAAACGATCCTGCAATTATGGGACTTGGAGTAAAACCTGGTGATATGATAAAAATTACTAGAACAAGTCCAACCGCAGGTGAAAGTCTCTATTATCGATATGTGGTGGAGGTCTAGATTTGGCTGATCCTTCTAACAAACGTTGGCCAATAATTCAAGATATTCTCAAACGAGAAGGTATTGCTCGTCAACACTTGAACTCCTTTGATGAATTTTTAGAAAGAGGATTACAAAGTATTATCAATGAAGTTGGACAAATTGATATTGAAAATGCTGAATATCCTTACAAAATTCAATTAGGTAAAGTTAAACTTCAACAACCAAGAATGATGGAACTTGATGGTTCTATTACTCATATTACTCCAGCTGAAGCAAGATTGAGAAATGTTTCTTATTCTGCACCAGTAATGATGGAAGCTAGTGTAATCGAAGATGGAAAGATTTTGGAATCTCGATTTGTACACATCGGTGATGTACCAGTAATGGCAAAATCAAATGCATGTATTTTGAATAACTTTTCTAATCAAAAACTAATTGAACATGGAGAGGATCCAAATGACCCTGGTGGTTACTTTATCATTAATGGTTCTGAGAGAGTAATTGTAGGATTAGAAGATCTTTCTTACAACAAAATTATTGTTGATAGAGAAACTGTTGGAGGAAACATTGTTTTCAAGGCTAAAGTATATTCATCCATTGTTGGTTATCGTGCAAAATTAGAACTTGTTATGAAAAATGATGGATTAATTGTAGCTAGAATTCCTGGTTCCCCTGTTGATATTCCAGTTGTTACTTTGATGAGAGCATTAGGTTTAGAATCTGATAAAGAAATTGCAGCAGTAGTTTCTCTAGTAGATGAACTTCAAGATGAATTAGAAGGATCATTTGAAAAAGCAGGAGATGTTCCTACATCCAAAGATGCAATTGTTTACATCAGTAAAAGAATTGCACCTGGAATGTTAGAAGAATTCCAAATTAAGCGTGCAGAAACTTTACTTGATTGGGGACTATTACCTCATTTGGGTAAACATCCTGAAAATAGAAAAGAAAAAGCACAATTCTTAGGTGAAGCAGCATGTAAATTATTAGAATTAAAACTTGGTTGGATTACTCCTGATGATAAAGATCATTATGGAAACAAAGTAATCAAATTTGCAGGACAAATGCTTGCTGATTTGTTTAGAACTGCATTTAGAAATTTGGTCCGAGACATGAAATATCAATTAGAACGTTCAGGTCAAAAACGTGGAATTAATGCAGTTGCTGCAGCAATTCGCCCTGGAATTATCACTGATAAATTAAACAATGCTATTGCAACAGGAAATTGGGGCCGTGGTCGTGTTGGAGTAACACAATTGCTAGATAGAACAAACTATCTTTCAACAATTAGTCACCTTAGAAGAATTCAATCACCTTTGAGTAGAACTCAACCAAATTTTGAAGCAAGAGATTTGCATGCAACCCACTTTGGAAGAATTTGTCCTAGTGAAACACCTGAGGGTTCTAATTGTGGTTTAGTGAAAAATCTTGCATTATCTGGAATCATTTCAGTAAATGTTCCTTCTGAAGAAATTGTTGAAAAACTCTATGATCTTGGAACTGTTCATTTCTTTGATGCAAAAGAAGATTTGAAAAAAGATGGAACTAGAATATTTGTTGATGGTCGCTTAATTGGATATTATAAAGATGGACTTGAATTGGCAGAATCTCTTAGAGATCTTAGAAGAAATTCAAAAATTCATCCCCACGTTGGTGTTTCCTTCCATAAATCTGATGAACATGACGAGGCAACAAGACGATTATATGTTAATTGTAATGCTGGAAGAGTTTTGAGACCACTGATAATTATTAAAGATAACAAACCATTGTTGACCCAAGATCTATTGGATAAAATTTCAAAGAAATTACTTTCATGGACTGATCTTTTGAGAATGGGTGTTTTAGAAATGATTGATGCAAATGAAGAAGAAAATTGTTATGTTACATTAGATGAAAAAGATGCAAAAAAGCATACTCATCTTGAAGTTTTCCCACCAGCAATTTTAGGTGCAGGTGCTTCTATCATTCCATATCCTGAACATAATCAATCCCCAAGAAATACATACGAATCTGCAATGGCAAAACAAAGTTTAGGATTTTCAACACCAATGATGAATACCAGTACATATGTCAGACAACATCTTATGCTATATCCACAAGTTCCAGCTGTTAATACAAAAGCAATGAAACTTTTGGGATTAGAAGATAGACCTGCTGGTCAGAATTGTGTAGTTGCAGTATTACCCTTTGATGGATATAACATTGAGGATGCAATTGTTCTCAGTAAGGCCTCTGTTGATAGAGGATTGGGTAGAACATTTTTCTTTAGAATTTATGATGCTGAAGCAAAACAATATCCTGGTGGAATGAGAGATAGTTTTGAAATTCCAAATGCTGAAGATAATATTCGAGGTTACAAAGGTGAACGTGCATATAGATTACTTGAAGAAGATGGTGTAGTAGCATCTGAATCCCCAGTTACTGGCGGTGATATTTTAATTGGTAAAACTAGTCCTCCACGATTTATGGAAGAATATAGAGAGTTTGAATCCTCTGGTCCATACAGAAGAGATACGTCAATTGGTGTAAGACCTTCAGAAACTGGTGTTATTGATACTGTAGTTATGACTCAATCTAACGAAGGTGGTAAAATGTATAAAATTAGAGCAAGAGATATGAGAATTCCTGAAATTGGTGATAAATTTGCATCAAGACACGGACAAAAGGGTGTACTTGGAATTTTAGCAAAAGCTGAAGATTTACCATATACTGCTGAAGGTATGTCTCCTGATGTTTTGATTAACCCCCATGCATTCCCATCAAGAATGACTGTTGGAATGATGATGGAATCTATTTGTGGAAAAGCTGCATCATTCCGTGGAAAGAGATTTGATGGTTCTGCATTTGTTGGAGAAAAAATGGATGAAGTTAAAGAAGTAATGGATGCACATAATTTCAAATATTCTGGTAAAGAAGTAATGTATGATGGAAGAACTGGAAAAGCATTCCCTGTTGATGTGTTTATTGGAGTAGTATATTATCAAAAATTACACCATATGGTTGCTGATAAAATACATGCAAGAGCACGTGGACAAGTTCAGATGTTAACTAAACAACCAACTGAAGGAAGAGCTAGAGGTGGTGGATTAAGATTTGGTGAAATGGAAAGAGACTGTTTAATTGCTTACGGTGCTTCTATGATTCTAAAAGATAGATTGTTAGATGAATCTGACAAATCTGATATTTTTGTCTGTGAAAGATGTGGTCTTGTAGCATATCATGATGTTAAACAAAGAAAGTATGTTTGTAGAGTTTGTGGAGATAAAGCAAAAGTATCTTCTGTATCTGTAGCATATGCTTTCAAACTATTATTGCAAGAAATGCAAAGTCTTAACGTTGCACCAAGATTGCTCATAAAGGAGAAACTCTGAGATGTCTATTCAAGCAATTAAAGCAATTGATGGTATTCGTTTTTCTGTATGGTCTCCAACTGAAATTAGAAAATATTCTGTTAGTGAAATCACTGCTCCTGAAACATATGATGAAGATGGAATGCCAGTTCAAGGAGGTTTAATGGATGGAAGACTGGGTACCCTAGAACCTGGACAAAAATGTCTAACTTGTGGAAATACTGCAGCTAGATGTCCTGGACACTTTGGACATATTGAACTTGCAGAACCTATCTTACATATTGCATTTATTGATAATATCTACAAACTATTACAATCTACATGTCGTTCTTGTAATAGATTAAAAGTTCCTCAAGAAGATCTTAATGCATTCCAAAATATTAAAGATAAAGGATCTGCTTACACTACAATTTCTCAAAAACGTATTCCTGAACAAATTATTGAAAAAGCAAAGAAAGCAAAAGAATGTCCTCATTGTGGAAAAACCCAATACGAGTTAGTATTTACAAAACCAACAATTTTTGTAGAAAAAACCGAAATCGGTGAACACAGACTTTTACCAATTACAATACGAGAAAGATTTACACAAATTACTGATGATGATCTATCTTTATTGTCATATGATCCTGTAACTGCAAGACCAGAATGGTTTATTCTTCAAGCCTTACCTGTTCCACCGGTTACTGTTAGACCTTCAATTATTCTTGAAACTGGAATCAGATCAGAAGATGACTTAACCCACAAAATGGTAGATATCATTAGAGTTAATCAGAGATTAAAAGAAAGTAAAGAAGCTGGAACTCCTCCATTAATTGTACAAGACTTGGTAGATTTGTTACAATACCATTCAACCACATATTTTGATAATGAAGTTTCTGGAATTCCTCAAGCTCATCATCGTTCTGGACGTCCTCTAAAAACATTAACTCAAAGATTAAAAGGAAAAGAAGGTAGATTCAGAGGTTCCTTATCTGGAAAGAGAGTTGACTTTTCTAGTAGAACTGTTATTTCACCGGATCCAAACTTGGATTTGTCTGAGGTAGGTGTACCTGAAGCTGTTGCAATGAAATTAACTATTCCTGAGATTGTAACTGAATGGAATATTGAAAGAATGCGAACTTTAGTAATTAACGGTCCTGAAAAATTCCCAGGTGTAAACTATATTGTAAGACCAGATGGTGTAAAAATTAGATTAGACTTTGTTGAGGATCGTTCAGTAATTGCTGAAACACTTGAAATTGGATATTTGATAGAAAGACATCTTGCTGATAGAGATATTGTGATGTTCAACAGACAACCATCACTTCACCAGATGTCCATTATGGCTCACTATGTAAGAGTACTTCCTGGTAAAACTTTCAGACTCCATCCATCCGTTTGTCCACCATATAATGCAGACTTTGATGGTGATGAGATGAATCTTCACGTACCTCAAAGTGAGGAGGCAAGAGCAGAAGCAATTCTTTTGATGAGAGTTCAAGATCAATTAATTTCACCAAGATACGGTGGACCAATTATTGGAGCACTAAGAGACTTTGTAACTGGTGCATATCTTCTTACAAAAGATGATACTGTTTTGTCCGTTCAAGAATTTTCAAATTATGCAATGCTTGGTGGCTACACTGATCCACTTCCAAAACCTGGTACTAAAACAAAAGATGGTCCAGCATATACTGGAAAACAATTATTTTCATTATTTTTACCAAGTGATTTCAATTACGTACTTACATCAAAATGGTCAAAGGGTACTGGTGGAAAAGCAAATGACGTTGTTATTAAAAATGGTGAATTAATCAGTGGTGTAATTGATAAAACATCAATTGGTGCAGAAGAACCAGAAAGTGTCTTACATAGAATTACTAAAGATTATGGTAATGCAGTTGGAAAGAATTTCTTAAACTCTATTCTAATTATGGTAAAACAATTCATCACTCACTATGGTTTCAGTTATGGTTACGGTGATCTTGAAGTTCCAGAAAAGAACGAAAAGCAAATTTTAGATGATATTGGTGAGACATATGATATTGTAGCTGATTTAACCTCTCAATATGAAAAAGGAACATTGAAACTTACTAGAGGAATGAAAGCTGAAGAAGCATTAGAGGCTTACATTGTAAATGAATTAGGTAAAGCCAGAGTTAAAGCAGGAGATACTGCAAATGATTCCCTTGATGATGGCAATGCTGGAAAAATTATGGCAACCACTGGTGCCAGAGGTTCAGCACTTAACGTGGGTCAGATGGCTGGAGCATTAGGTCAACAATCCAGAAGAGGTAATAGAATGAATGATGGGTATGCAAATCGTGCATTAACTCACTATAAACAACATGATAGTAATCCTGATGCACATGGATTTGTAAAATCAAATTACAGAACTGGATTAACTGCATTAGAATTCTTCTTCCATGCAATGGGTGGTCGTGAAGGACTTGTAGATACTGCAGTTAGAACCCAACAAAGTGGTTACATGCAACGTAGATTGATTAACGCATTAGAACACATTAGATTAGAATATGATGGAACAGTAAGAGATCCACACGGTCACATTGTTCAATTCCTTTATGGTGAAGATGGAATTGATGTACAGAAAAGTGACCATGGTGAGGCCTTTAACCCAAGTCGATTAGCAGCATCTCAAACTATGGTTGACTCTGGTGCAAAAGCAACAAAAGATGAAATTGAGAAAATTGCTAAAAAATACACTAATACATTTAATCCAAGATTAACTAAACTTGTAACTGATGCATTAAACAAATCAGGTCTAAGTAAATCTGGTGTTGAGACAGTATGTAAAAAGGGTCTTTCACTTTATGACAAGGCAAGAGTTGAGCCTGGACAAGCAGTAGGAATTGTAACTGCACAATCTATTGGTGAACCTGGTACTCAGATGACCTTGAGAACATTCCATTTTGCAGGAATTAAGGAAAGAAACGTTACATTGGGTCTTCCAAGATTAATTGAACTAGTTGATGCCAGAAAGAAACCTGTAACTCCAACAATGGATATCTATTTGGAAAAAGAAAATAAAACAAGTAGAGAAAAAGCAATTGAAGTTGCAAGAAATGTCTTACAAACTAAAGTAAGTGCATTAATTGCAGATACTGAAACTGATTATGCTACTAACATTAAATTAATTTTAAGTGAAAATAGACTTAGAGAAAGAGGTTGTTCTGTCGCAGAAGTTGAAGCAGCACTTTCTTCAAATAAAAAATTCAAGATGGAAGTAACTGGTGAGTTAATCACATTAAATTTAGTTGAAGAATCTGATACAGCAACTGCAATCGCAATTAGAAATAAAGTTCTCAATACTACAGTTAAAGGAGTTCCAGATATTGAACGAGTAACATTAGTTCAAAAAGACGATGAATGGGTTATTCAGACTACTGGTTCAAACATTGCAAAAGTACTTGAGGTTAAAGGTATCGATAAAAGAAATGTTAGAACAAATAACGTATTTGAAATTGCAGGAACTTTGGGAATTGAAGCTGCAAGATTTGCATTAATAGATGAATTAAACCATACTCTAGGTGATCAAGGCTTAGAAGTTGATGATAGATACATTATGTTGGTATCTGATTTAATGTGCTCTAGAGGTTACATGCAACAAATTGGTAGACATGGAATTGCTGGAACTAAGGATAGTGTTCTTGCAAGAGCAGCATTCGAAATTACAGTACCTACTATTGCACATGCAGCACTTGGAGGAGAAATTGAACAACTTAGAGGTATTACTGAAAATGTAATCGTTGGTAGTCAAATTCCAATTGGAAGTGGTACTGTTGACTTGTACATGCAAGTGAGCAAGAAAAAATAAAATTAAGTGATATTTATGGCTGATGAAATTTCTACTGCAATGACTGGTTGTCAGGGAAAAACTGTATTACTTAGATTAAGAAATTCAAAAACAGTTCAAGGCACTTTAATTGATTTTGATATTCACATGAATTTAACATTAGATAATGCTGAAGACATATCTGAGGAAAATCATGTTAATCTTGGAAAAGTTTTGTTACGTGGGGATAATATTTTTGCAATATCTTTACCTACTGATAAATCCTAAAAACATAATCAAACATTAAATCTAATTTCAACTCAACTTCCTATATGTACGAATTTTTACTAGGATTTCTTTTAATTTTGGCTCCTATTTTTGCTGAATCTATTCCTGATTACAATAAACCATTTGCACCAATTTTTACAGATAAACCCGTTTATTCTTGGACTGACAAAATTCTTATTTCTATTATTGCACCAAGTTGGAATAGTAATTCAAATCAAATTGATTCCATTGGTGGAATTGAATCACATGCAATCAAAATTTCTTCTGGTGAAAATTATCTAAAACCCTATAGATTAACTGAAACCAGTCCTAACTCTGGAATTTTTTCAGGTGAAATAATTCTTACCGGTTTTTTACATGACGTTGATGGTGATGAAAATTTTGATACAAATCCTAGAACTATTGGTAATGGACCCACCAACGGATTTTTAGAATCTGACATGGATGATTCAATTTCAATTTCTTTTGAATTTGCAGATGGTGTTGTACTTGTTGAATCAGTACCTGTTAATTGGAATCATGGAACGATTAAATTTTCACAAGAAACATTTCTTTCAAATGAATTAATAGAAATTCGTGTTATTGATCCTGATTTGAATTTAAATCCTGAAATGATTGATACTGTTAACATTGAAGTTTTTTCTGATTCTGATGCGAGTGGTTTATCTGTTACAGCTGTAGAAACATCTGAAAGATCTGGTAGCTTTATTTCCACATTTTCATTATCTGATAACACCTCTAGTGGAAATAGACTTTATGCAATTCCTGGTGATACAATAATTGCAAAATATGATGATCATACATTACCAAAACCTTTCTCAAAATCTGACAGTCAATATGTTGAAACGTCTACTACTGTTGATTATTCTACAGCATCAATAAATCGAATATTAGTTTCACCAATTACTTTATCTGATGGTTTTGGTAACCCTGTTACTTCTTTTCTTTCAAATAATCAAATGCAAATAGTAGGGACAATTGAAAATCAAATTAATTTTGATCAAAAATTTATTTATTTTTTCCAAATAAAAAATTCTGATGAGACAATTATTTCTCTATCTTGGATTCAAGGCAAATTATCTCCAAATCAAATTTTAGATATTTCTCAATCTTGGATTCCTTATAATTCTGATAACTATGTTATAGAAACATATGTTTGGAATTCATTAAATGGATTAATTCCTTTAAGTCCACCTACATCTACTTCGATAATCATTGAATGAAAGTATTTATGCTGATTTGGTATATTTTTTAAAAAAATTATTTTGATATAATTTTTAATATACGCAAATATTTTTCAATAAACCTATAAAGCCCTGTCAAGACGATCGTGATAAGGAAAATACATGAGCAAGATACTTGAAAAATCATTAAAGGATGCCCGTAAAGAAAATAAATTAACTATGGGTAGTAAACAAGTTTTAAACTCTGTAAATAATTCCAAGTTAATTGTATTATCTCAATCAGTAGACAAAGAAATGCTTGAGAAAATTGAATCTGATGCAAAAAAACAAAAAGTACCTCTAGTAAACTTCCAAGGAACTTCAGTTGCACTGGGCAGATTGTGTGGCTTACAATTTAGAATTTCAACAATTTCATTTACAGCAATAGATGAGGGAAACATCAAGTCAATTTTAAAAGATACAGAAACTGAGGAAAAAAATGTCTAACTCTGTTTTGTCTAACCTAAGTTTAAATGAGACATTTTTAGTTTGGAGATAAATAGGAATTATTATGACACAAGCCATTAAACTTTCAACTGATCAAATGCGAATGATGTCATTATTTCAAAATGTAACTGGTGCAGTTGCAAGAGATTGTATTGAAGATGAAAAACAGGATAGAGTAATTTTTGTTGTAAATACAGGTAAGATGGGACTTGCAATTGGCAAAGGTGGAATGCATATCAAATCTTTACAAAATATGGTTAAACGTAATGTTGAATTGGTAGAATACGATGAAGATCCATCTAAATTTCTTTGTAATTTGTTAAACAATAAACTAGTTTCTGAAGTAAAAATAAATACACGAGCAGATGGAACAAAACAGGCAATTGTGATGGTAGACCCAAGAAAGAAAGGAATTGTAGTTGGTAGAGAAGGTAGAAATGCTGAGAAAGCAAGATTATTAGCTAAACGATATTTTGATATTGGAAGTGTATTGATTAACAGTCCTGAAAGGGCAACTATGGAGTTATAGGATATGAGAAAATCACCACTAGGATTATTTGCAGGTCGTGTACTAACAATTAAAAAGAAAAAACAACGTTGGGCAATTTCTACATACAAAAGAAGAAAACTTGGTATTGATAAAAAATCTGATCCTTTAGGTGGTGCACCACAAGGACGTGGTATTGTTTTAGAGAAAGTTGGTATTGCAGCAAAACAACCAAACTCTGCTATCAGAAAATGTGTCCGAGTTCAATTAATTAGAAATGGTAAATCTGTTACAGCATTCTTGCCAAGAGATGGTGCTATGAATTTCATTGATGAACACGATGAAGTTACCATTGAAGGTATGGGCGCAACACAAGGTGGTGCAATGGGAGATATTCCCGGTGTTAGATTCAAAGTTTCTAAAGTTAATGGTACTTCCCTTCATGAACTGGTAATTGGAAAGAAGGAAAAACCAAGGAGATAGAAATGACTGAAACAAAAAATTTACTATTATTTAGAAAATGGGATTTATCTGATATTGAAGTTGTAGATCCTGGATTAAAAACTGCTATTTCTTTAAGAAAACAAGTTTTACCTTACACATTTGGTCGTTCTGCATTAAAGCGATTCAATAAAGCCGAAGTTAACATTGTTGAAAGACTAATCAACAAATCAATGCACTTTGGAAAAAAATATGCAAAAAATACTGGTAGAATGACTGGTAAAAAAACTAAATTAGTTAATACTGTAAAAACTGCTTTTGAAATCATTGCACTAAAAACAGGACAAAACCCTGTTCAAGTTTTAGTTAAAGCAATAGAATTTTCTGCTCCAACTGAAGATACAACTAGAATTGTTTATGGTGGTACCACATACCATGTATCAGTTGATGTCGCACCAATCAGAAGAGTTGACATGGCCTTGAAATTTATTGCTGATTCAGTAAAAGAAGCAACATTTTCTAATCCAAAACCAATTGAAGAACACTTAGCTGAACAATTAATTCTTGCAGCAAATAATGACTCTAATTCTCCATCAGTAAAGAAAAGACATGAGTTAGAACGTATTGCACAAGCATCAAGATAGAATTCTTTCAAATTAATTTTCACCAAATCATTATATTCTAAATTACCTGAATTTCTATTACGTAGCCCGATAGTCTAGTGGTCAAGGATTCTGCCCTCTGGATCTCAAGAGTGGATAGGCGGAGACGGCAGTTCGAATCTGCCTCGGGCTACTGTAAAATTATTTTATTCTAACTTCATTGATGGCAGTTGCATAATCACATTTTGCTTTTAATCTCATATATGGAATTAATTTGTAATGAAGTGAATAGGTATTATTTTCCTTTAATAAAATTCCTTTTAGAACTAGTGAAACTAACCCTCTTGATGCAATTGTAATTGTTGTATTTCTCTCTCTACATACTCTTTCACGTTTTTCTTGAAATTGTTTTAATGAAAATGTAACATCATTAATTTCTAAAATTAAAGGCCAAATAATTTCTGCCCAAACAAATCTTCTATTCTCAGTGGCTGCAGCATGTTTTCCTTTTTCACTCAACATTAATAAGATCTGCAAAAGCGGTTATAACTGAATACTTGTCTCAAAATGAAATTCAAGAATCATTAGATTTGTTAGAAAAGGATTGGGAGTTTGATCCTATCTTAAGAAAATTCATTTTAGGTAAAATTACTGACGTTTCTGATTTTGCAATAAAAGTCAAAGATGTTGTTTTTCATGTACCTTATCTTAATTCTGAAAAAAAATATATTTTGTGGAAATGCTTTTGGCCTGATTGTCATAATTGTTGTGACAGACAAGGGAGATTGCCCCTAACATCTGATGATTTAATCACCATTGGCAAAGGTTTGAAATACAAAAACACTGCTGATTTTATCAAAAATGAAACTCTAACTGTCACTTATGATGAACCTGGCCCTTCTGGTCAAATGACTACAATGACTACAATCAATCTTAAAAGAAAAACTGATGAAACTCCTGAGGAAGACGGAACTCATATTTCATGTAGATTCTTAGATGATGCAGGTGCATGCAGTATGCATCCTGATAGACCTGGAGTTTGCTATTTGTATCCATTTGCTAGTTGGTTAGAAAATGAAGGAGGAAAGGCACGTGTTCATGCAACTTATCAATTTACAGGTGATTGTCCGGGATTTTATCTTGCAGATAATTTAGATCAAATGAAAGAAGAATTACGGGCATACTCTACAACAATTTATGATTACAACATGGCCTCAAATCGAACTAATAGAGAAGGATTTAGTGCTGTTAGTTTTTCTTAGGCTTTAGCAACTTTTAGTAAATCTGCAATTTTGATATTCATTCCAAATCTATCTTCGTTCTTTTTCATGTAACGGAAAATTGCAATAAAGTCTGGTAGTGCTTTGATGAAACTAAAGTCTTTTTGAATTTTTGCTCTAACAAAATTAAAGACTTTGGCATACACTTTGTAGTGTTTTTCAATTGCTTTTTCATATGCCTTAAAGTCATGCATATTTTCAAGAAATATGTCCACACATTGCATTGATGGAATAATTCCTTCTCCAAGTAGGGCATAAACTGTACCAATTGATTCTCCAACCCCTACTACTTTACCTGAATAGTATGGTTTGCATTTATCTGGCGTTGCCAGTCTAATTGGACGGCCTTTTGTTTGAACAATTTTACCGCCATGTTTTTTCAAAAATCTATCTGTTGCCTTAATGTGATCTTTATTATAATCACCTGCGCCAATATGTGCAAATTTACCACCTAATGGGAAATACCAAAAGTATCCTGACATTCCTGGAAATGGCTCAATGTAAAAATCATCATAGGGAACTTTGTCTTCATATTCTACTTTGTATTCATAAGTTGGTAAAAAGAAATCTTGTTTCATCTTCGGTAAATATACTCTGTTAAATCCAGTACAATCAACTATCATATCATATTCTTTTTCTAACTCTTCGAGTTTTGGAGCTTCACCATAAATTATTTTTGAATCTTTAATGAAATCTTTGATTAATCCTAATTTGTTATAGGTAACTAAACCTTTGAGACCAATATCGAATTTAACATTGTCATTCATTTTTACGTGCATTTGTTTTCCATCATGAATTAGAAAGTCATCAAAATCTCTTCCAGTTTTTTTACACATTTCTGTAAGTATTGGTTTGATTGTTCCCCATGCACAAATTGAATCATGTCTTTCCTCAATGTTTCTCTCGTACCCTGTTACATCGTGTTCTGAGTCTTTTAGTCTGGCCATTAGATAACTTCCAGCTACACCCATTCCCATTACTGCAATTTTCAAGATACTTTTGCACTTTCTACCTCTAATAAATAGACTATCTGGAATCTAAATTCGTAGCACTAGTAGTTATTCTATGGCACTAGTAGAAATTATGAGCGCTCGTTATATACGAAAATTACTTTAAGATGATTACAAGACCAAGTCTCTCATCCACAAACAATCGTTTGGGATCTTAAGGCTGAATCACTGTCATCAGAACAATGGACACTTTCTGATCTTAAGTGAATGGACTCTCATCGAATACCTGTTTGGTATTGATCTTAAGTCCGTTGGTCTTATTTTTTTTATCTTATTTTCAAAAAGGGATAATATCTATGAGTAATAGGCATACATTATGAAAACAATCGCTGTAGTTGTAATTGTAGTTGTAGTTGGTATCTTTATTGGATTAATTGCCACTGCTGATTACGGTGATTTTGTCAAAGAACGGGAATTGAGAAATCTCGAATTATCCTACTATGAACTGCAACAAAAAATTGAGCAATGTGAAGAACTATCTGGGTATTCTCAAGACACATGTAAAGAAGAACTAAAAAGATTTGAAGCATCACATGAAAAAATGATTCAAAGATATGAGGGTTTTACAGGTCTTGAGGTCTATCACATGGCAAAGGATGGAAAAAATTCTTTACTTCAAAGCAATGAATTTTGGGATACATATGAAGAACAACTTCAAAATTGTCGTGAAACCTGGATAGGTAATGAGGCGCAACTCAATTCATGTATGCAGCAAGTCCATGTTGATTTAGATATTGAAAATTAATTCTATTGTTATTGCCCTGAAATTAAATCCCATACAAATCCAATTATTTCTTTAATCATGTGTTGTATATCTCAAAAAGTAGTTAATTTCATGGGTAAATTACGCATGACCTTGATCGAATCAGATTTTGACACATGTGGTTAACTCTAAATTTTACAATCAGTACTGTTGCGAGGGATTTGTAAGATTTGTAGGGGATTTACCATACTACAACTAGCTAAAGTGAGTATTCCTTATGATTTAGAAATTAAGTATGCTTATGTTTGCTCAACATGTGAAAGCCGTTATTAATTATTCAATTAGAATTGCTGGCTTGAATGGTCTTGCATGTCTAGCTTTGCCTTTAGGGTCATAGATGTCCCCATCAGTTGCTCCAAACACTTGAATATCTACTCCAAATTCTTTTTTACCAATACTTGATAGTTCTGTAGATAAGAATTGTTTTTCATCAAATTCTTTGGATTCCAATTTTGTTGATTTAATTTCTTCTGGTTCTGAATGCAAGTCTTTGATTACCTTTTGGATAAAGTCTGGCATTTTTTTAGCATCTGTTGTTTGAGGATCTGCAATTAACTCTTTCATTACTACTCCCATATTGTTTTGACCTCCGACCATTATTCCTAAAATTTTTCTATACACTTTAGATTTGAATTCATCAGAGTTTACATAAATTACAATTTTTTGTGGGGTCATTTTTGTAACTTTGAGAATATTTGTAATGTCATCAATTGTTGATTTTAGTAGTTCCTCAGATTGAATTGATGTTGCATCAACGTTTTCTTTTGAAAATTCAGGCCATGTTGATTTTGATACAAGTTCTGTATGTCCTAGTTTTTCCCACATCTCTTCAGCAATATGTGGTGCAAATGGTGATAACATTGCAACTCTGGCTGAATTAATTTGGTGCAATATTCCTGAAACATTGTCTCTTTCTTTGGCCTCTACTCTTTTTGCATACCAACTCAAATCAGATTCAAATGAAAATAAAATCTCCTGGAGGCCTTCTCGTAGCCTCATTTTTTCAACTGCCTCTGTAACCTGGGATATCATTTTTTGAGTTTTAGTTAAAATCCACTTATCTTCAGCCTCCAAATCGTCTATTTCTGTTGCTTTGAGGGTACTACATTCCTCTAAAAGCACTTCAAGCTTGTTTTGAATGCCTGAGACTGATTCCATGTTAAAGTCAGC
>JAONKT010000008.1 GCA_028377625.1 Candidatus Nitrosopumilus sp.
AATCTAGCATTTCTAAATAACAATCGTCCTCTAAACCATTCTGTGCCATCAAACTGAGAATTTCATTTCTCATTGAATGGGTATTTGCAAATTCTTGCATTACATTTCGATCATAATTTGACTTTTTAAAGATATTCTAGTATTTTTTGAAAATTTGGATATATTTGATCGGATATTTTCTTGTATGTTGATGACAAGATTCAATATGATTAGATTTTACGGTTTTCTTAATGTCTGATGATTCTCATCTTCTTGAAACTTTAATGAAATACAATGTTGAGCATTCTCCTAAATTCATTCTTCATTTAAACAATAATACGTATTGTTTAATCAACACAACGATTGAAAATTCTCCTGTACCTGTAAATGAACCTACAACTCGTGGCGGCGTATATTTTTCAGAGAAATTTGCACATAAAATGAAAGGTTCTGTAGAAGATCTTACAATTGTACCATTGCTTACAAAAAAAATGCTTGGACCTAATTCTGAATTTGGAGAATTAAAAATTTCATGTGAAATTGAATTTAATGGGAAAATTGTTTCTGTAGATGTTTTTACTAATCTAACAAATAGTTTACAAACACCAAAATCTATTGAATTGAGTATGATTATTGTTAATTTGGAAACTGTTTAACTTACATTTCTATACTTGTCATAATTTTCTCTAGATTTTTCATCTGATAAAATTTCATATGCTTTATTGATTTGAATCATTTCTTGTTCTGAATCTTCATTTGTTTTATCTGGATGTGTCTTTTTGGCTAATTCTCTAAAATTTTTCTTTATTTCTTCATATGTTGCATCCATTTCCACACCTAAAATTTCATAATAATTTGGTAGGCTTTCATTTGTTATGTTTTCTCTAAATTCTTTTTCTTGTTTGCTGTTGCCTCTTTTGCCAATTTCTTCATAATCGTCTCCCCAATCAGAATGATATTTTTCATATGTTCTATCTTTTTTTGATTCGTGCTCTTGTTTATCATATGTTGTTTTCTTTCTTAAAATTATGTCTCTTGCAAGAAATAGGAATATTGCAATTACTGCAATTGAGAACCCTGCAAACAGAATTACTTTTTCTTCATCTGAAATTTTTAATTCTCTGTTTGATTCATTTGTTTGAGCATAAGACATTTGCAATGTCCCAATCATTATCGTAAGAATGATTATAATTTTTAACTTATTCATTTTTTTATACAAATTTGAAATCTTTGTTTGAAGTATTTAGTAGTATATTTTTTAAAATATTTAATAAATTACCTATAGTTAGTTTTTACTTCTAAAATTGACTTAATTTGGACTTTTTTTTGTTCAAATTTAATACATATGGAAATTAACTAATTTTATGACTACAATTCCTGAACTTGTATCTAACGGAAAATCTTTTTTAGAAAATGGGGATTTTGATAAAGCTCTTGGATCTTTTGAGCAGGCACTTCTTTTAGACCCAAAGGATCCTGATTTGTGGAATTACAAGGGAACTGCTCTTAGAAGTTTAGGACGTTATGGGGAATCTATGGATTGTTTTAATAATTCATTAAAACTTGATCCACGCGATAAATTTGCATCCTGATTATTTTTTTTTATTTTTCCATTAATCTTTTTAGTTATGTTGTCTAACCATTGCTATGACTAGAACACAAAGAAGAAGAGATACATCTCACCCTACAAGAGATGGAAAACACAATCCAGTATGTGTTGATCCTGATTGTAGTGACTGTCAATAAAATAGAGATATTCTTTATCTCTGTTTTTGGTTCTTATTTTAAGCCTAGATTGAATCTCTTCATATTGATGGGTAATATCAGAATCACTTTGGTTTTAATTTAAAATATTATTTTAGTTAATTAATGCAAAAACTAATTTTTATTCCTAAAAATAAAGAAAAATTATCTCGATTTGAGGATCACTATATTATTAACAACGTATCAGAAAAATTATTGAATGAAAAAGTAGATGAATTATTTTTAAAAGCTAATAATTGTATTGAGGATGAAGATTTTTCTGAATCTTTAAAATTTTATGATTTAATTTTAAAAATTGACTCTAAAAATATTTCTGCTTTAATTGATAAAGGAACTACATTGCAAATTTTAGGTCGAATTAAATTGGCCATTAAATGCTTCAATAAAGCACTTGATATTTCTCCTCACAATATTGATGCATTAATCAATAAAGGCTCTGCTCTTCATCTGAATAAAGAATACTTGAAAGCAATTGATTGTTATGATGATGTTTTAAAAATTGATAAAAAATATTCTATGGCATTTGCTTACAAAGGTCTATCTTTAGCTGAACTGGGTAATCTTTCTGAAGCAATTAATTATTTTAAAAAAGCACTATCTGTTGACAAATACTGCACCCTTGCTCAAATCTCTAAAGAAACAGCTGAAAATCTTCTAAATTCTACCAATTAAAAATCTAAAAAACTGTAACGTCCCCTGGTGCTGGTTCTCTCATAGTTTGTTTTTCATCGGATTCAATTATGTCTCCATGTTTTAATTTCTGATGTTCTCTTAATTTTTCAATATTTTCAAAACCTTCGTGACACAAGTAACATTTTGGTTTATTCTCATCAACTAATGGTAGAACCATGTTTTTCTCTATCTAATTGGCTACTTATTTCTTGATAGTATAAGGAATATATCCTGATGAGGAAATAGATGAGTATGTTGGAACAACTTATTGGAGATTCTCAGGCATTAGATCGAGCTCTAGCTGGTGAAGAATTATCTTACAATGATGGTATTGAATTGATGAATTACGATAATCTACATTTACTTGGTGCTGTTGCTGACTCTACGCGAAAAAAATTAGTCGGTGATACTGTAACTTTTGCTGCATCATATTACATGAATTACACAAACGTTTGTGCTGCGAGTTGCCAAATGTGTGCATTTTATCGAAAAGGTGACGAAGATGATGCATACACCTTAACTCCTAAAGAAATTGAACAGCGAGTTGGAATTGCAAAACAAATGGGTGCTACGGAGGTACACATAGTAGGTGGTTTTCATCCTAAACTTCCCTTAGAATATTACGAAGATATGATGAGGACCATTAAAAAAAGTCACCCTGAATTAAACATCAAAGCATTAACTGCAGCTGAAATTCATTTTTTGTCAAAATTAACAAAAAATTCTACCAAAGAAATTTTATCTCGTTTGAAAGAGGCTGGACTTGATTCTATGCCTGGCGGTGGTGCTGAATTATTTCATCCTGGTGTACGTGGCAAAATTGTTCGAGGGAAATGTACTGGACAAGAATGGCTGGATGTAATTGAGGAAGCACACACTATGGGAATTCAAAGTAATGTAACTATGCTGTATGGGCATATTGAAAAACCTGAACACATTGTGGATCATTTAATTAAAATTCGTGAACTACAAAAGAAAACAAATGGGTTTGTAACTTTAATTCCGCTAAAATTTAGTTTAGACAATACTGAATTGGAACAAGATAATTTAGTGAATAATGAATGTTCTTCAGTATATGATTTGAGAATAACTGCACTATCTAGATTGATGTTGGCAAACACATTGAATAACATTTCTGTTTATTGGGTTGCGTATGGTAAAAAATTAGCTCAAGTAGCATTGTCTAATGGTGGTAGTGATTTAGTTGGAACTGCTTTCTCTGAAGAAATTTATCGTGCAGCCGGTAAACCGACAACTTCTTCGGTAGATGAATTGGCTACTATGGTTAAAGAAATTGGTCGTACACCTGCTCAAAGAAATACTCATTTTGGAATTTTAAAAAAATTTTAGTTCATTTGTTTTTTAATAGAATCCAATTTTTCTTCCATCTTTTGTTGCTTATCTGTTCTTGAATCAATCTTGATCATTACTTCAACTCTGTTAATCCCTAAATGATGAACTGTTTCTATCATATTTTTAGATGCTTTATTGATGACATCGATATCATCTGATTCTAAAATTGTTCCCATGGAATTAATTTCATATCTTATATTTTCCATATTTTTAATTGATTCAATTGCTTTTGCAATGTAGAAACTTGCGCTAGTTGTTTTTGTTGCCATTGGATATATGCTAATTTCTGCTTGAATCATACAATTTTAAGCAATTTCAAATTTAAAATATCTTCTGAAAAGCGAGATTGGAGAGCTTGAAGAGGCTCAACCAACCTCATGAAGAATGGAGAGTTCCGTTCTTCAGTTATACGTTTTGTTAACCCGAATTGGTTAACGCGATTTTGGAATCAAACGTAATAGACTACAAACATAGTGATGTATAAAACAAACTAAAACGGGAATTAATCGTGTCCAGTTTAAACTCTAAAAGCAATTTGTATTATTTACTTCCAGCATTTGGAAGTATTATTGGTGGTCTTGTAGCCATGATTATTTTGAGAAAACAAGGTCGTCAATTTGATAGATTGGGTAGAAATTGTGTTGTGCTTGGAATTATGGCATCTGGATTTGCAATTGGAATGGATTATGTTAATAGTACATATGATATTCCTATGATTGAAGATTATCTTAACCCTGATGGAATATTTGATATTCTTGGTTGGTTTGGAGGTACAAGCATCTATGTCTTCCCCCCAATTGTAATTGTATATTGGATAATTAAAAAATTAATACCTAGAAATTAAGAAATAAGTAATTTCATTGTATTTCTAGTTAGAAAATTTACTCATTCTGCTTTTTTTTCTACTGTTTTTGTTGATTTGCCTTTTTTTCTTCTTGCTCCAAAACTGATCAATACGAGTAAAAATCCTAAACCAAACAAAATTCCAGCTAATGTATTGTAATCTTCATTTTCTTGTTCTGCCAACATCAAATCCAATGCTTCTTCTTCTGTCATCCCTGCTTGACCTACTGGAATTGCAGCATTGATGTTAATAGTTAGAATTAGTCCTACGATAACCATTGACATTCCTCCTGCTAACATCTTTTTATTTACTAAAACCATTCTATGGATTAATTACATTTCATCATATATTAGGGAATTCAATTTTTATTTGATCTTTATTTTTAATTAAAATTTGCGTGAGTTTGTAAATTAACTTTTTAATAAAAGATACAAAGTTCTGAGTTTTTTCTCAAAACAATTTGCTTATGTTATCTGTGATTTTGGAAGCATTCTCTGCAATAAACAGGTCTGTCTTCCTTTGGTCTGAATGGTACTTGACAATCCGTTCCACAATCTCCGCATTTTGCGTCATGCATTTCTCGTGGTCTGTCATCTCTTCTACCAAATCTACCTCTATCATTTCCACCTGATCTTCCACCAAATCTACCACCTTGTCGTGGCTCTGGTTTGTGATTTTGGAAGCATTCTCTGCAATATACGGGTCTATCTTGTTTTGGTTGGAATGGTACTTGACAATCCGTTCCACAATCTCCGCATTTTGCGTCAAACATTTCTCTATCTTCTCTATTGTATGACATATTTTCTAAATCTCATCAATTAGTGTTGTAATTAAATCATTGTAAAATTCTATTATTTTTCAAATTAATTATATCTTTTTTATTTTCCCAAAAAATTATGATTTTACTTTTTGTTAGATCACATTGGTATTTCAGGCACCGACATTCCCCCGTGACCTGAATCAATTGTTTGTTTTGGGTTTAGACTTGTATCGTGATGACATGGTTTGTTACAAACTGGGCAAAATTTTCTATCCAATACAATACACTGACAAATATGGTTTTTTACATATGATTGAGCAGCTTGATTCCATTCTCCTGTTCCATTACAATAGACGCATACATTTGTTGAACTAGATCCTGCCCCTTTACAAAAATCACATACATCATCTGTCATCAACAGTGTCCAGTTTATCTATATTATATCATTTTTGGCACCAGCGAATTAAAGTAATCTGACCCTATATACTGCCTAAAATTATTCAGAGTCTGAATAAACAAAATAAGAAAGGAATTCGAACTTGGTTTAACCCTAGACGTTATGGAATTAGTAGAGTCTCATGGTTAATGATGCGAATTTCTGGAATTTACTTGCTAGTTTTTTTTGTTGTTCATGTAATTCATGGGATATCAATTCTTGATCGTATGACTTGGGGACAGATGCTATTTTTGACATATTCTCCTACCGGTTTTGTGGTGTTATCTGTGATGATTGCATTGGGTACTTTCCATGCAATCAATGGAATTAGACTGATGTTTCAGCAAGGTGGACTTGGAATTGGAACTCCTGCTAGACCTGATTATCCTTATCAAATTCAATCTATGGGGAAGAAAAATAGATTGTGCATTTATGTAACTATGGGTGTTTCAGCTCTAGCATTGTACTATGCGTTGGATGTGTTTTTCTAATGTTAAGGATCAGAGAGAGTCATATTAGAAAAATCCATTACAGTACAGCTTTAGGTGCTATTGGTTTAGTAGCATTACATATCTCTGTAAGATTTTCTACAGGAAATTTTGCATCGTCATTATCTTATGAATTTGTAGTTGCTAATTATCAAACTTTGAGTTATGCAATCTTACTGGAATTAATATTGATTCTAGTATCTGTTCATGGATTTAATGGTCTTCGAGGAATCTTTCTTGATTATCGAAGTGGATTCAAATATGAAAAGATGGTAAACTGGGGATGCTTCCTTGCTGCACTGTCTTTGATAATATATGGTACCATGACCATTATTCTTGCAAATCAAATTGTGATTTAGATTATTGGGCTTCAAAATTCGGCAAAATATCATCAAATTGAGGAATCAGATAGAACCCGTTGGTATCATCATTAGCCACTGTTTTTATAATTTTAAACTAAATAATTCTATTCAAATTTCATATACTCTATAGTTTTTTAATATTTATGAATGAAATTACTGATAATTCTGACGATAGTTCAGTTTTATCTGATTTAGTTAATGGTTGGATTTTAGAACCAATTGTTGATTCTACTGACCGACAAAACATTGTTTTCACATTGACAACTAAAGGCAAAGAATATTTTAAAATTTTAAACAAGGAACCTGGATATCCTTTTAAAAATAATCCAACTTTGCAAATTATGGTAAAACAAAGTATTGTCACACCGATTATAAAAAAAGAAGGTCAAGTGGGATACACTTTGACTTCAATTGGCGAACAACATCATATTTTTTTAAAAACAATGATTCAAAAAATGGAAAATTAACCCTTACCATTTATTCAAATATTTTAAAATTGAATTGATTATTCTGGAGGTCTTTGAACAAACACATTACAAATTAGTGCATCTGTTTTTTTATCTCTATACTGAACTTTGCATGTGACAAATTTACCTTTTAATGCTCGTTCTAAATCTTCTCTAGTTTGTTCTGGACGTTGTCCATCTTCTGCCTCCTTGATCAAACCCATGATTATTTTTTCTGTTTTCCCATAATCTCCTTTGTTGTCTTTTCTGGTATGACTTACAAGTAGTCTGAATGCGTTTTGTGTTAAAACTTCTAAAACTGCTCCGCCGATTCCATCCCCGTCAAGTTCATCTGACATAATCTAATTATTTTTTTGTTCTATAATTACTTGGTGGCAATACTAATTTCAAAATCTGGCACTAACCCTTTTTCTTTTGCCATCTCAAATAATTTTCTAATTGACTGCTCCCCTGGGTCTCCCATGTTAACTGTAACTTGATTTACATACATTTTAACAAATTTTTCTATCAATGTTCTTTCTTTTCCTCTGGAATATTGCATTGCATATTCTAACGCGTCATCAAAATTTTCTATTCCAAATTCAATTGATGCTTGTAGATATTTATCAAATTTGACGATTGTCTCCATACCCAAGTCTGTTTTCATCACATTGATACCTAGAGGTACTGGTAAACCTCCTGTGGTTTTATCCCACCACTCTCCGACATCTAAAATTTTTACATTCCCTTCTTGTTCGTATGACAATTGAGTTTCATGAATTACTAATCCTACTTCAACTTCCCCTGATTCGACAGCTTTAGGAATATCGCTAAAATTCATTTCAACATAGTCAAATTTTCCTATCATTAATTGTAATAATAGAAATGCTGATGTCATTTTTCCCGGAATTGCTATTTTACATTTTTTTAATTCTTCAATTGTCATTTGTTTTTTTGCTGTAACTATTGGACCATAATTTATTCCAAAACTCCCTCCACTTCTTAAAATTGTATATCCTGGAATGTATGCACATGCATGGACAGAAACTGCTGTTACATCTAATTCTGGATTAGTTGCTTTTAGATTCAAATTTTCAATGTCCTCAATTACATGATTTACTGTAAAGTCTGGTGATGGGACTTTATCTGTAAACATTCCATAAAACATGAATGCATCATCTGAATCTGGCGTATGTCCTACAGAAATTTTCATATATTTTTTTTAAACAGTCGTAATAAAAATGCAAATCATGAATGCTCTCTAGTGGCTACTGTCTTCCTAACCCATGTTATATTATTTTTTCACTTCTGTTAATTACATTAATTGTTAATAATCTGATCTTGATCTTAAAAAATTAACAATATAATTTTACGACTAAATATCAAAGGCATTATATAATGCTCGTCAGGTTTTCGCATTATGGCAAAATTCAAGTCAACTCAAGAAGTTTTGAAAATTATTAAAAATAAACAAAATATTCGAAACTTTGGTGTAATCGCACACGTTGATCATGGAAAAACTACAATGAGTGACAGTCTTTTGGCATATTCTGGAATTATTGCTCCTTCTGCTGCTGGAAAAGCATTGGCAATGGATTTTGACAAAGAAGAACAAGAACGAGGAATTACAATTTATCAAGCAAATGTTACTTTACTATTTTCTCAAAAAGATCAAGAATATGTTATTAATATGATTGATACTCCTGGACACGTCGATTTTAGTGGTAGGGTTATTCGAAGTCTTAGAGCAATTGATGGTGCAGTAGTTGTATGTGATGCTGTTGAGGGTATTATGACTCAAACTGAAACTGTCACAAGAATGGCACTTGAAGAAAGAGTTAGACCTGTTTTGTTTATCAATAAAGTCGACCGATTAATTAAAGAATTAAGATTAACTCCAGAAAAAATGCAAGCACAACTTGCAGAAGTAGTTTCTACTTTCAATCAATTAGTTGATACTTATGCTGAACCTGAATACAAGGAAAAATGGAAAGTATCTATTCAGGATGCAAGTGTAACATTTGGCTCTGCAAAAGACCGATGGGCAATTAACACTGATTTAATGAAAGAACGAGGAATTACATTCAAAGATGTAATTGATGCTTATACTGATGAAAAACTACCTCAACTTGTAGAAAAAGCTCCATTGGCAGACGCCGTACTTGGAATGGTTGTAAAACACCATCCTGCTCCCGCTGATGCAATCAAATACAGAATTCCACAAATTTGGAAAGGTGATTTGGAATCTGATGTTGGTAAGGCCTTACTTGCTGGTGCTGATGATGGTCCAACAATTATGATGGTTGTAAACATGGTATTAGATCCTGCAGCAGGTCCTGTTGCAATTGGTCGATTGTTTTCTGGAACTATCAAAGATGGACAAACACTTCACATTATAGATGAAAAAAGAGATGGAAGAGTCCAATCTGTAAATTTCTTTATGGGTAACCAAAGAGAACAAGTTGGAGAATTGGGTGCTGGAAATATCCCTGCTTTATTGGGGTTAACCGAATGTCGTGCAGGAAATACTCTTTCATCTGTTAAAGATATTCCAATGTTTGAAGGCGTGAAATATGTTTCAGAACCTGTTGTTCAAATTGCAATCGAACCAAAACATCCTAAAGATTTACCTAAACTTGTAGAAATTTTAAGACAACTAACTATTGAGGATCCAAACCTAATTGTAAAAATTGATGAGGAAAGTGGTGAAACTATTGTTGCTGGAATGGGTGTACTTCACCTAGATGTTGCAACCCATAGAATTCAGGATGCAAAATGTGAAATCATTACTTCAGAACCTTTGATTAACTATAGAGAAACTGTTAAAGCTGCTTGTGAACCAATCATGGCAAAATCTCCAAATAGACACAACAAAATTTTCATGAAAGTGGAACCACTAGAGCCTGAAATTGCTCACATGTTAAGAACTGGGGAAATTAGTGATATGAAAGATAAAAAAGTTGTAGCTGATTTACTCAAAGGTGCTGGTTGGGATACAGATACCATCAAAAGAGTAATGAGATTTGATTCTCGTGGTAATGTTTTGATTAACGGAACAAAAGGTGTTCAATTTGTCCAAGAGTCTACTGATTCTATTAATTCTGGATTTGATGAAGTTATGAAAGAAGGTCCTCTTTGTAAAGAACAGATGAGAGATTGCAAATTCATTTTCACTCACTTTGTACCCCACGAGGATACAGCTCACAGAGGCTTATCTCAATTAGGTCCTGCATCACGTAGAGCATGCATGGGTTCATTGTTAACTGCAGGTACTGCTGTTTTAGAACCAACTCTTGCAATTGAAGTTCGTGTTCCAACTGATTTAGTTGGAAACGTTGCAACTATACTTTCTGGTAAACGTGGTAAAGTACTTGACATGCAGCAAAAAGGTGCATCAAGTATTGTAATTGGTGAATTGCCTGCTTCTGAAACATTCACTTTATCTGAAGCTATGAGAGGTCAGACTGCAGGACGTGCAACATGGAATACTTCCTTTAAGGAATGGACTGAAGTTCCAAAATCTATGTTAAAAACAGCTGTAGAAGATATTAGAAAAAGAAAAGGATTAGCCCCTGAACCACCAGGTGTTAGCGAGTTTATTGACAGAGAATAATTTTTTAATTATTATACAATGAGTAATCTTAAATTTTAGAAATACAACTTCAATTATTGCAATCTTTGCTAGACCAAGTGAATATCTTAATCAAAATGAAAGTGGGAGATCCATATCGTTTAGAGCATATCAAACTAATGTTAAAACAAAAAAGAAGCGTATATGGCTCAGATAGGGCATACCTTGATCATTTAATTCATGATTATATTGAAGAAGTTAAAACTCAAAAAAAATTATCAAAAATTCGAGGGGAAGATCCATTTGAAGACTCCACTGAAACTACAACTGAAGAAAATATTGAAGATGATGGTGAGGAAGAGGAACTTGTTGAATTGGAACACATCTACTGTTGGAGATGCGGAAAATCAATTCCTGTAAATTCAAAATTTTGTTTTGATTGTGGCAGTGACATAAAAAAACCTGAAGTAAAAGAAGATCCTGTTGAAGAAATTCCTGACAAAATAATCTCCAAAATTATTGAAGAAAAATCTAACAATGGAAATAGAAAAAATATTTTCATAGTGATGGGTGTACTGGCAATTTTAGCTGTAATTGGTGGAGGAGTTGTTATGAATAATGGATTTGACAAAACAGTTTCTTCAGATGATGATTTTATACAGACACCCACAGAAGTAATTAGTGAAACAACCGAATCTGATGTTGATATAAATTCCAAATGTGGCGCTGGAACTGTATTTGATGATACAACAAACACCTGTATTTTAGAAGGCACTCAAACAAGCTCCAAATGTGGTGCTGGAACTGTATTTGATGATACAACAAACACCTGTCTTCTGAAATAGCGTTTATGTCGAAATAATTTGTTTTTTACAAATTCCTAAAGAATAATATCATTTGATTTTTAAATTCTGTATATGGTTAGAGTTGATAATCAGAGATATCAAGAATTATTAAAAAAGAAAAAAGACCTGGAAGATAATCGACCTCATGAAATAGATGAAATGAGACGTTGGAAGCATTCCATGAGTAAAATTCTTGAGGAATTGGAATTATTTCGTAAATTCTAATTTTAATGAAAACAATACATCTTAATAGTCAACCTGATTAGTATAGGTCGACCTAATAATGATGAGTCGATATGAGCCTAGCATTCCAAATTATGAGCGTGAAAGGATAATTTTGCAGTGTATTAGAGATAATTCCCATTTACATCACAATGGATTATTAAAAATTATTGTGCCAAAATTTATGGCAAAAACTACCTTTGAAAAAGTACGTGATTCATTGGTTGAAAAAGAAATCATATTTGTTGAAAAGAAAGGAAATATGAAATTTTATGTTGCTACAACAAATTATAAGGAAAAGTCCCAACAGCATCTAGAACAAAACACAACAAAGACATTTCATGATTTAAAATTAAAAATTAAGAAATTAGATGTTGATTTCCCTCACAAAGATATTGATCAAAAGATTTCAATTGGAACTATTCTTTTGAAAAGTCTTTTGCAAACTGACAGTGGATTCACTATTTTGGATTCTATAAAAAATCCTAAAAAAACTCTATATCGTGATGAACATTTGATGATTCAACAGTTAATTTTTCAACTTTTTCAAATAATTAAAAATGATGTAGATTATGAGATAATTTTTCCAAATATTGTTAGTTATCATCATGATAACCTCCCAAAATTCACTCCAGATGACTGAAATCTTATCTAATTATTTATTCAGGGTTATTCTAAGATTATTTGATGGGATTACTGTATACAAAATTTTACATGGATTTTGATGAAGATGAATGGGACCAAATTTCTAATAATCCTATAATTTTTCAAACCAAAAAAGATGGTGTTTCTTTGGAAATAGAAGATACATCACATAAATCGTATAAACTAATTTTTAAAATTGGTGCCAAATTTGAAATGTTTAGAGTTACTGGAAAATTTCGATTAATTTGGAATGACGATGATATTGTTTAAATTATCTAAAAAAATATTGAAGTTATAACATGTCTTTAGAAGCAAATGTTAGAAAAACTTTGAATGATTTTGATTCTGTCTCATCGGATGAATTTTTGGAAATTTTAAGTCAAATTATGCTTGAATTTAAGAGTAATTTGACAGTTGAATATCTTGAGGGTAAAATTCAAAAGATTAATGATTTATCCATTGAATCTGAAAAACAAAAAAATTGTAAATTACTTTTGCCTTACTTTGATTGGTACTTGCAAGGATTGTAAATTTATTGTGAATATTGATTAATTTTAATGAGTGCCTCTTTAATTGGAACTACATCTTTTTTTGCTTCAGAAACATCTCCTAACAATTTTATAAAATAATCTAAACCCGTCTCTTCAGCTTTTTGAATATCTGCTTGACGACATTCTAAAGCTTTTTGTAAAATCTCTAAGTTCTCTTCTAGTGTTTTTGCTGGAATTGAATTGAGCAATAATTGATAGACTCTTTGTTTTGTTTCTACAATACCTGGAATTTTTTTTCTTGCTGTTGTTTGTAACAATGGGGCAAACATAGCTGCAGCTTCTTTTAACTCTGGACTTTCTTGAATAGTTTGTAATCTTTTTTTATAATGAGTTAGAGATTTTAGAATGATTTCGTAACCTCCCTCCTCTTTAACATAGATACTACCCATCCATAATTTATCAGACATTAAATAATTGGTTTTTTTGTATTATTATAATTTATTTGTTCTATTAAGTGTGCATGATTTTAAAATTGTTTTTCTATTCATTTTACATTAAATGTTATAATCTTCTTTAATTGGTTGTTCATTTCGTGCAATTAAAAATAATATAATTCCAGCTAAAGTTACACCCATTCCGCTCAGGCCTACGAATGTACCCATATTTTTTATAAATTCCAAATTTTTATTCCCTTCTGGAACAATCAAATAAAATAACATTAATCCTGTAATGAACATGATGCTGCCTATAATCATCAGTGGCATTCCTGTTTTCATAATTTTTACTCTTAATTCTAATTAATAAATGACATATTTTCATTCTTCATTTCATATCTAATTTTTTAATAGCTTATATTTGACGAGTTAATTTCAGATAGTAACATGGTTGGTAAAAAGAAAATAGATCTACTTGCACTTGTTGAAAATATTGTAAGCTTGAATTCTAAAATGAGATTTGCCGCAATTATTGATGCTAAAGGAAATATCCGTGAGGGTATTATGAAAAAAGGTCAAACCAGTCTTAACTCTCAAAAAGAAGAAGAGCATTTTTGTAAACAAGTAGCACAAAGACGCACTATGAGAAAAGAATTTGACCGTTCATTAGGTAAAGTACGATATATTCATGTTGAAAGAGAAAAAGTTTCACAATTAGTAATTTACACAAAAAGAAATATTGTGTTTTTCACTATGGAGCCAGAGACACCAATGAGTACCAAAATTAAATTAATTACAAAAATAAAGAAAATTACCTCTACCATTTAGAATATTTTCTTTGTTTTGAATTTTTAAAATATGATGACTTTTCACAAATATCTTGCAGATTCTAAAATGTTTGAATATGGAAAACACTACAAGGAGTGTCAACAACAAAATAAGCCATTCATTAAATCAAAAATCAATCCTGTACATGGAAATTATTCTGTTCATATTGATTTAGCAACATGCAATTATGTCTTTTCAAATTCTGAACAAAACAAAATCCAAAAATTGATTCAAAATGAAAAAAATTATGTAAATTCAAACTGTAATAACCCATTCAATGACTACACAATTGATGAGGAACTAATCTGGGTAGATGGAGTTTCATCTGAAAATATGGATGTTTTTTGTAATGCTGTGTATGATCTAACTCAAGAATATCATGATTAAAACCTAATAACATTTTTTAAAATTTTATCAATTATTTGAATTTCCTTCTTCCTATCCTTTATGGTCGTCTCATTCCATTTCTTTAAAAATTCAGATTGTTGATCCATTTTTTCTAATTCTGTAACATATTTCAGTAAATGTATTTTGTAATCATGTAGCAAGTCTAAATGTTTATTATGATTTTTTTCAGTGGGTGTTGTCATCCCATTCCTCGTTATTTATACTTGGAAATAGATCCCTTATTCGTTTTCTATCTTTTTCCATAGCGTCCATTCTGCTAATAAGATGTTCTTTTATTGCTGGTTCTCCTGCCTCTTCTATTTCATTTTTCATATCTATAATTATTTTACTTAATGATCTATAGTATAACATGTGATTTTGTTTTGATTCTTCTGATCTATCTTCTTCTTTTTCATCCATGGTATTTTCTATTATCATATGAAATAAGTACTTGATCTTTGTTTGTGATTATTTTACTATATTTATCTGTCATATTGGTTATCTTCAACTAATTTTATTCCTGAATTTGTTAAACGAGTTATCCATGGAAATAAATTTTCACCTTCTTCATCAATTCCTCCTCTAACTAAATTTTCATCAATTAGATATTTTGCATTATCAAAAATATCTTTATTATTGAGTTCTTTTAATTCTGGAAAATTATACATGTGCATTTGTGTATTTTTTGATTTTCCTTTTGATCTCTTATAATATTCTAATAGTATCGTTTTTCTAATTTTTTCATCTGTGTATTTTTGCATGTAATTTTGATAATCTTTCTCTTCAATTAAAATTTTGTAATTATGCAATAAAAAAATAAAACTAGCAGACTTTGTCACATTCACATTGTCTGCTTGTAAGGAAATTTTTGAATGATTCAAATCGAGACTGGGAAATTTTTGGTTTATTTCTTCCCACTATTCTAAATAGTGCAATCCCTGTTTCTGAACTAGTTCCTTTTAATGCCCATGATCCATTTTTCATCAAGTATGGTTGTGGATTATTCATGGTTACTTTTTTTCTTGCTTTGATGTCATATGCTTTTATTTTTGACATTGACTGAAATTAAAAAATTATTATTATTGATGATGTGTAAATTTTTTCAAAGTGTTTAGCTCAAAATAAAATTATTTTTGTAGCATTTGAATAATTTCATTTGAAGATTATGCGTATTACACTAATATTGTTAATTACTTTCAATACTGTATGAAAATTTTGATTGATGAAATGGACGATGGGTGGGATGAAAAACTTAAAGATTTGGGATTTGACGCCTACAGCGTTAAAAAATTACGCTCTGAAGGTTACAAGCTTCGAACAGATTATTCTGTAATTAATTATGCTAAAGAAAATAAGATGGTATTGGTTACCCGTGACACTGAGAGCGGTCAAGCCTGTGAGGAAAATGATTTACCGTATATTTTGTTAGATAATAATGCAATTTTTAAAATTGTTTTAGATAAATTGAAAAATAACTAGTTTAAATTTTTTGTATTTATTTGTGATATTCTTAAATTTTCAAAAATTTGATTTAAGAAATCCTCTTCAGGCTGATGTAGTATATTACTCATGATTAATTCCCAACTATCCTCAATTTTTCTTTTAATTTGCGGAAACATTTTGTCTTTTTTAAATGCTGGATAATATGATAGTAATTTCATTATACTGTCTGAAGATTGAACCCTATTGATTAGATGTATTGTGGATCTTAATCTTTCATGGAATGACTTTTCTTCTTCTTTAGATATTTGTTGAAAATTATGAATTTCTTCAAAAATCATATTAATTTCTTTATGTAAATTTTTTAATTGATTGCTTACTGATTCATATAAGTTAATCAATTCGTATTCTATGTGTGATCTACTGTGAACTTTTTTTTCTATTTCCCCTGCTTCTACTAATGCACTAATTTCTCGATACACTGTTTTCTCGTTGCCCATTTTTTTAATTACTCTATTGGCTAACTCTGTTCCTCTGATCTTACCATTTTCATTAAGAATTCTTATAATCTCTGTCCTAATTATTTCTGAATTTTTATCCATAGTACATCATCATTTATCTTGATATTTTTTTAAAACCTCTACTTCACCATATTCGCTAATGTCGCTGATCAAGCCTTCTAAAATATTGATTCCTCTTTTAATTGGGTCTTTCTGATTTGTTTTATTTTCTAATTTTTGTTTTAACACCATTCTTTCATTGTTAACAAAGCTAAGCAAGCTAACTTTTTCACCCATATTTAGATTGATAAAAAAATCAATATACTCGCCTGTTGTATTGATTGCCATTTTCTACTTTCTATTTACCTAGTATTTGTTCCAATCCTTACAAACTAGATTTATTTAGAATTTTTACTTTGATTACTTATGGATAGTTGTGATCGTCGAATTCGTGCCTATAAAAATGGAAAAACTATGGAAGAATGTAAGGCCATTGCAGAATCATTGAATCCTGGATTCAAAAAACAAATTGATGAAAATAAAAAAATTCTTTGGACTGAAATCTTGGAATCTGTTGATCATGATGAATTAATTTACAAATTAACTTTAAAATTTCTTCGTAGAGACGGGTATGATATTGGCAATTATAAAATTCCTGAGGTAAAGGCCTTTAACCTTTAAAATTTATTTTACAACTTCCATCTGCATTTTGTAATTTTTTTGCCATGATGTATGGTGTAATTATTAGAATTGGAATGGATAATCCTATAAACAATGTTTGTAACTGTGTCAATAATATAGATAAGCCAATTCCGCTTGCTGTTCCGATAAATATTGAAAAAAATGTCCCTGCACATGTTGGACATGCAATAAATAATCCTGTAGCTGCCCCAACCCCGCTCATTCCTCTTCCTTTTTTAGACATTGTATATGCGCTAATTGCAATTGAGGAATTCACTGCCACTAAATATGACACAATAATTTGTAATATTAGATTAATTGGAATTATCTGTAATCCTACATGCTCTGTAAGATAAATTATAATTTTTGGCATGTATCCTGGACCATCACAACATGGGGCAATAAACCCTGAAGGGATTGTTGCACCATAATGCGTAACAAAATTAATTTCTGGCTGATACACCAATGTTCCTGAAACTAATGAAAAAAATATCCCATACCCTATGAACGATACAACAAAAATTTTTCGTGATTTTAGATTTGATGTAACAATTGCTATTGTTGTTAGTATATCTTTTTCTTGTTGCTCAATTTTGTTTTTTTGATATTTGTACATTCCAAAAGCAATTCCTCCAATTGCAATAATCATTGTGATGTAAAATCCCAGAGCTATTCTTTGTATTGATTCCAATGCACTGGGAGTGAATACTTCTGGATCTTGATATCTGCCATATATTAGAAATAATATTACAATTGATACAAATCCAATGACGATTATTTTTTTTCCTTTTGTGGCTGCCATATCTCTCCTGATAGTTTGATATTTTTTAATTAAATTAAATTCTATCTTAGCTTAGTCTAGGCACAAAAATATAGATTATTGCAATAATTTCTAGCCTGCCAAAAATCATCAAAAATCCCAATACTATCATAGTCGCTGGATCTGTTTCGCTATCAATTACACCTGCCGATAATCCTCCTGTGGTAATTATTCCTGCTGCCTCAAAGAATGCATCTTGAAATGGAACATTTTCTATTGCTGCAAGATGTGCTCCTGTAATTGCAGATATAGTTGGAAATAATGCTAGGATGATCAATGTGGACATAAGTTCTTTTTTACTTTGAGAAGATAATTCTGATCTTTTTACTTTTGAAATAAATGCTCTAAAGTCTCTTAGGTGGAATAATCTAAAAATTTTCAAACCGCCTGCAGTTGAAAATCCACATCCTCCAATGAACATCAGGATGATTAGAATTGTATGTGCCCCTCCGCTTAGGCCTGCTAAACTTTCTATTTGTAATCCTGCAGTGGTACTAGCAGACACCGAATAAAATGCACTTTGCATTGGATCCAACCCACTTATTGCTACAAATATCAATGTCGCTCCTCCTAAAATTGCAAAATATGCTAACACCTCTTTTCCAAGTTTTGGCGACAGGAATTTTTTTCTAACAAACGCATAGTGAAATGTAAATGGCAAAGCACCAAGTATCATTGCCCCCATCAAAACAATATGTTCTTGCCATAACAAACCTTCAAGAATAGTCGATGTGGGTGTAAACCCACCAGTCGACAGCGTACTCATCGCTAACGAGAAATTGTCGATAATGTTTCTTTCTCCAAATATGTATAGTAAAGAAGCAACAATTACGATATAGATTGCAAAGATAACTGTGATTGTAAGAAATAATTCCTTCATATGAAGTGTTTTTCCCGATATGAACCCCCTCATTGCTTGTAGTTTTGACTCTGGATAGAATGCTGTAATTACTAGGTAGATGAAACTCATTCCTCCTACTAACTGTGTATAGCTTCGGAAAAATGTGAAACTTTGTGATAATTTTTCTGGTTCATCAAATAATGATATTCCTCCAGTTGTAAACCCTGCTGCACTTGAAAAGAATGCATTGGCAAATACCTCCACCATTGTTTCGTCGCTGGGAAACACGTAGAGATATGGTATGGTTCCAAACAATGACAGTAAAAACAGACTAGAGAATACTAGTATTGATGCCTGTTGTAAATTCAGACTTGATTTTTCACCATATGAATTTAAGAAAAATCCTGTAACCAATAATAGAACTGTAGTTAAATAAATTCCTGAGGCTGTAACTGTATCTTCTAATAATGTTGCAACAACAGCTGGCACCAGTAATAAAACACCTGCAAATTGTAACACAAACCCTAAATTTCCTAACACTGCTTTCACTGGTGGACTAAGAAGTCTCGGTGTGGTTGCTGTTGCATCCCTGATTGCATTGGCGATGGTTGATTGAAGAATCATTCCAACAACAAAACTCTTTTTTGATACAACTGGAAGTTTTCTTACGTTGTTATCTCGCATTATGTGTAATGCCTCTTGAAGTGTTGCTTTTTCGTTAATTGTGATCACTGGTTTACTCATAATTTCTTCTAATGTTGTTGCTTCTGCGTATACTGTGGCATCACTAACTTTACTGAGAATATCTTCATCTGTAACAATACCTACTGGAAACTTTTCTTTATCAATTACAATAATGTCATCTGTTTCATAATTACGTAGCATTGTAGCTGCATCCCTTGTTTGAGTTTTCAAACTCAACTTCAATACATCTTTGTTCATGTATTCTGTAACGTATTTGCTTAGAACATACGAAACTGCTTTTTCTGGGTTTGTTGACATTAAGCTACCTTATATCGGGATTTTAAATAATTTGGGGTTATGCCTCAAAAATGATCGATTCAAAAATATTTATTTTAAATTTTGATCTAACTAATTTGCTATATTTATAACCAATATGTACAAACTTTATGCGTAATACAATGGACATCAATCAAGCACCTGAACCAGATTATGATTCTGTAAAAATCGACTATGTGGGATTTGTAGATCCATATGCTGTTGAGGGCATGGTTGTTCTAAAAGCCGATAATGGAAAAGAATTTCATATGCGTGCCTTTTCTGGTGAAGTTGCAAAACACATCTCTAGTTTTGATGATTCTGAAGGTGAACAAGCTCCGTCCATATATCGAATGATTGAGGAAATTTGTGAACAAAATGAGTTAACTTTGGTTAAGGTAAAAATCTATGATAGTGGTGATGTTTTACGTGCAAATCTTTATCTTACAGGTAAAAAAGATCTGGTACTAAGAAACCACCGTGCATCTGATGCAATGGCTTTAGCTGCATATTATAAAATCCCTTTATTGGTTAGAAAAAAATTACTTAAAGAAAAAATGGAAGCATAACTTCCAAAATTAAATTCGAATGGTTTTTTTCCAAGTAATTTGACTGTTTATTATGACTGAACAAGAAGAATTAATGGACAATATTTTAAATGTAGATCTTGAGATTGTAGAAACTGTCAGAACATTACAACAAGAAAATTGGAGTACTGAATCACTAAAAAATCAAGTAACTGACTTGTTAAAAATTCATGATGAAATAGTAGGTAAACTAAGGTCTCTACAAGGTGATGATCATTCTTGCGATTGCGGTCATGATCATTCTTGATATTTTTTAATTTTTAAAAACGCTTCATAATTCGGCAATGCTCATCATGTTATCAGTATAGCTTAGAGAGTTTGATTAATCATCAGCACACGTTTTTTACTAATTCTGCTGTATATTGTTATGGTATTTCTTTAAATGATAATTCATAGACAATCTTATTTAATTTCAATAACCATTTTTTATTAGATTAAATTTGGATAAATTGGATACTATTGATTATGTTATTCTTGCTTCCGTAAAAAATGGAGTAAAAAAATATACCAGTATTTTTAAAAATTGTAAAAAAACTAATGCTGGAAAATTTCGAGAACACGTTAACAAATTAGAAGATCTAAGTATGATTACTATTGATTCTAGTGAAAGTTGGTTTGTCCGAAACACCAACCCTTCAATCATATTAAAAAAGGATGGAGTAAAATTTGTTGAAGATAATATTTTAAAAATAAAAGAATATTGGAATTCATTAGATTGTAAATAGGATTTTTGTGACTGGAAATATAATTTAAAAAATAATTTATTTTCATTTATTGTATCTTAAATCCCAACCTTTTTCATATGATGAATTAATTTTCTATTATGGCTAATTTTGAAAAAATCTACAAAAGAGTTGCTTTACAAATAATTGACAGATGTCATGGTGCAATCAAAATCACAAAACATGGTAAAATTGTTGAAGTTTATGATTTAAAGCGTCATATTTGGAGTGACGGTCTTGCAGGTCTAATTATTAAAGAGGAATGCCGATTGGCTGATTTAAAAGAATGGGAATTTGCTAATGTTAGAAGTTATGTCATAAAGGAATTACTTGCAAAATCTAAAGATTAGTATGTGACTTTTCGAATTAGATGTGGTTCTTTAAGCATAATTGTATCTCCTTTACTTGATGATAATTCTGGATTAATCAATTTGTTAGTAGTTATTACAATCAGTGCTTCGCATCGTGAACATAGGATTGTTCTACCATCTGATCTCCCTTCTCTGATCATCAAATCTTTTTCTAATCTATCTTCTTTTTGACATGTGGGGCATAGTCTTGGTTCTTTTTCTATGCTAATGATTTCTTTAATGAATATCATCTTACTCATAATTTTTTATTCATTAATTCTCTACAATAAAGTTTGTAATGTTAATTGGTATCAGCAATCCATTTCAGATGTCAAACCGTTTTAATCATCTGAAATTAGAATGAAAGGTATTCAACATATTCCCCTATCTAACCAATTAACATTGTACGATATTTTACGATCAAAATATGCTTTTCTTCATATTTTTGACATGTTTAGTTTTAGATTTATAATAAATTGAATAATAATTTGTAATAATTTTATAATAATTTTAAATAGTTGAATGTCTCATACAAATTGATGTCGTTAGTTCAAAAAACTAATGAATAAAGTGCGTAGCCCCGCAGAACGAAAAAGGCAATCAGGCGTTTAGACGCTTGACCACAAGAGGAAATCTCTTAATGTTCTGCAATTTAGAGGGCTTCGCCATTTAATCTCCTTTAAATTATATTTTCTATTTTCAATTCCCTACACATATTAGAAAACCTTCAAAAATTATGATTGTACTTTGACACTAATTCATAATGATTACATTTTATTTTGCACTGACCAGTGGGCTGAAATCAAAAACATTATTGAAAAATGTGGTGGGATTGAATCAGAGGTAGTTGAATCTATTAAACGACTTGAGAGTATGGGGTTTCTTGAATCTCGTTCTATGAGAAATACTTTTTTTTATAAAAAATATGATAAGCCTCAAACTCATGATCAATTCTTTGCTATGATGGAAAGTTTTGCATCCTATCAAAAATCTGAAATTGAATCTATTCAAACAATTCCTACAATCATGTTAAGTGATGGAAGTCAGTTTGGATTTACTCCGGATGGATTAAAATTATTGGAACATATTCAAGAAGAAATTGACCGAATCTTAATGGTAATTGTTAGGATTGATCATCATGATAAAATTAGAACTTTACAACATCCTATTGCACTTCAAAGAATTAAAAAATTAAAAAGACATGTAAATAAAATTATGAATATTATGTTGGATTCCTATAAGGATGTCAGTTCTAATGTTGCATTACAAGAATATTTTAAAAATCATACTGGACAATTGAATCTGTAACTATTTTATGTAACTATTTCGTCTAAACGGTCTTCCTCTTGTGCTCTCTTTATTTCCATTGCAATTCTTCGTCCCACTCCAAATGTTTGACCATATTGGTATTTTGTATATGGACTAGTTGTGGCAACTATTGGATTGCCTGGAACTCTTAGTGACACGTCATACACGATTAACTCTAAATCTTTTGTAATGACACTTTGAAGTGAAAATGGACCGATTATGCCTGGCGCATATTCTTTTTTTACTGCAGCCACAAATTTGTCCCCCATTTTGAGGACTTTTTCTAGTAGTGACTCTCTGATGCTTGCAGGAGTGTGACCCACTTCTATATTTTGTAAATCTATATCCATTTCTAATTGTTCTTTTGCAGGTAATGCATTATAGTCATGAATATTTGTTTGAAGTCTTCTTTCAATTCCAATAAAATCTACTTGATTTGAAATAGGTGTGTGAAAGAAATTAAAATTCATGTATGTTCCTATTGCTAATTCTTCTATACTTGCTTTTTCTAAATCCTTTCTTGCAATTACTCCCTGTTTGATTTTTTCTTCAGATTTTTCTTTATAGTCTTTGTATGATGAAACTGTAAAAAATGCTCTTTCTAACGGCCTCTTTTTTTCTTGAACTTTTACAATTGATGGTTTGTTGATTCTTTTAGGATCTTTGAATAATTTAGGATACTTGATTCTAGCTTTTTCTAATAAATAATATTGTCCTTTTTTTGCAGTTCTTTCTTCAGCTTGAAATAATTTTCTATTTCCAAAAATTGGAACTTTGAATTTATCTTCAATTGTTTTGTATCCTAAATAGACTGTAAGGGATCTATGTGGGACAACTATTGTATTTGAATCTCTTAGCATTTTTTGATTTTTTGCTGATGCCATGTCTTTGAATTTATCTAAAACTACTATTTGATCTGCAATTCTGTTAAATCTTTGATATGGTCCTTCTCTTCCTTTTTGACAAAAAACTGTTGTCTCAAAATTTTCATCTTTTGCACCATCCATTACTTCTAAAGCAGAATGACTTCCTAGTACTCCAATTTTTACATCTGAATAATCATTTACTATTTTTTTGATTTCAGAACTTTTGATCATATTATGCCTAGATATTGGCATCTAATATATGTAAAATTTTGTTTTTATGGATCGTAGCAAACCGAAATGTTTTTTTTAAATATTGTATACAAAATTAACATGTTTTATTCTGTAGAATTACAAATGGCAGGTGTCATTCTCCTTACTGCTATGGCCGCGGGTGGTATTTCATTATGGCTAAAACGAAGGAAATTGGAAAAAGAATCTACTGAAAATGTTGAACAAGATGTATCTGAACATTTGTAATTTTTTTATTGAAAATCTACTTTTGAAATAGACTAGGTTTTTTCTTGTTGACAATTAATGCACATCGTCTTTGATAAAATTTCAAACCATGCAAAATTATGAACATAACCTTTCTTACAAGTCATAGAATTAATTATTAATAAAAAAATTATTCAAGGTATTTAGTCAAATCTAGTATCGATCTAAGCCTAATCGTAAGATATCTTTTCAAGATTTTTGCATAGGATTTTAAGCAAAAAAAGTGTCCTTGAATCATGAGATTTTTAGTAATTGTTTTCCTTATTGCTTTATTTCCAATTACGGTTCCAGCATTTGGAGACTTGAATGTGGATATTCTAGTTGACGGATTAAACAATCCCTGGGAAATTGTTTTTGGCCCTGATGGAGAAATTTACTTTACAGAAAGGGATGGACGAATATGGAAAATTGGAGAATCTGGAGAGGTAAAAGTAATCCAAACATTCCCCAAGAGTGGATCAATTGAGGGGGGAACATTGGGCCTTGCATTACATCCAGAATTTGAAAAAAATAAGAAAATCTACGTCTATCAGACAAATTTGGAACTGGAATTTTTTCAAAATAAGGTTTTTAGTTTTAGAGTTGATAATGATGCGCTAACAGAGAAACAAATCATCATTGAAGATATTCCAGGTGCTCCGTGGCATGATGGTGGGCGAATAAAGTTTGGACCTGATGGAAAATTGTACATTACAACAGGAGATGCAATCAATCCTGGATGGTCCCAAGATCTTTCTTCTCTTGCAGGAAAAATTCTTAGAATAAATCCAGATGGTACAATTCCTGATGATAATCCTTTTGATTCAAGTCCTGTGTTTTCTTACGGTCATCGTAATCCTCAAGGACTTGCATGGTCTCAAGATGGTATGCTTGTATCCTCTGAACATGGACCTTCAGGAGAAATGGGATATGGACATGATGAGATTAATGTAATTTTAAAAGGTAAAAATTATGGGTGGCCAAAAGTAGTGGGTAATTCATTTGATGATGATTTTGTAAATCCTATCACTCATAGTGGTCAAACAACATGGGCTCCAAGTGGTATGGTATTTTATAATTCTGATAAAATTCCTAGTTTAAATGAGAAATTTTTAGTTGGTGCTCTCAAAGGTCAACACCTTATGGTTGTGGATGTTGCAAAAGATGGTTCCCTTATTGGTGTAGAAAAAATGTTTGAAGGTGAATTTGGTAGAATTAGAACTGCACAAATTGGTCCTGATGATACTTTGTATCTTCTTACTGCAAATGGTGATAACGACAAGATAATTCGTATATCTGAAACTCCTCTTGAGGATGTGAAAAAATTTACATCAAAGGAATCTGTTGATGATTTCACAACATTGTATGCTGTAATTGGTATCGTGGGTATTGGAATAATTGTGGGCTCCGTTATACTTAAGCGTAAATCCTGATTTCAAATAGAAATCATGCTTTTTATCTGATAATTATCCAATTTAGATTGGAGGCAACGGAAAATGCAACAAACCATCTTCAAAACAAATCTCCTTGGTGAGTCTATTCTAAATACTACTATTTTCCATATTGATTTATGAAGTTAATAATTGGAATTACTGGTAGCACTGGAGTAATCTACGGAATTAGGATGCTTGAGGTTTTAAAAAAATTAAATGTTGAAACACATCTGGTAATGTCTGAATGGGGTGAAAAATGTATTTCCATGGAAACTGAATATACCCCTGAATATGTAAAATCTCTTGCTTCAAGTGATTCAGATGAGAAAAATATGGCTGCAAGTGTATCAAGTGGTACTCATAGAATTAACGGGATGATAGTTGCTCCTTGTAGTATGAAGACATTAGCTGCAATTGCAAATGGTTATGATGATACTTTAGTTGCAAGAGCTGCTGGTGTTACAATTAAAGAAGATAGAAAATTAATTTTGATGGTTAGAGAAACTCCAATGTCTGCAATTCATTTAGAAAACATGTTGAAATTATCTCGATTAGGTGTGATAATCTTACCACCTGTAACTGAATTTTATACTAAACCAAAAACTATTGATGATATTGTAAATCATGGAGTTGGAAAATGTCTTGATCAATTTGATATTGATCATGATTTATACCCTCGATGGGGCAGTTTCTAAAATACTGTTGGCCAAATTTACTTTAGAAAAAACTATCAATGCTAAACGAAAAAATGTTTTTGAGATTTTCTCCAATTATGAACAATATGAAAAATTAATTCCTACATATTTTCCATCTATACGTATTCGCTCAATACGCGGAGAAACTGCAGTAGTTGAAGAACATTTCACATTGGGCGACCTAGAATTCCTTTTAATGTCCAAACATGTATCAAAACCGTTTGTTTTACACGAGGTTTTTGTCATCGGCGGAAAATCCAAAGGTAGTTACATCCGACAAGAATTTATTGAAATTCCTGAAGGAACCAAAGTTCTAGTTGATGTTGATTTAAAATTAATGGGAACGATGAAAATTCCAAAATTATTGGATAAATCAAAACTCCTTACAAATTATTCAAAATTATTGGATGATATGACTATCTTATGTGAAAAATCAGTCTGATTTTACTTCTTTATCTTTAGGGGATTCTTCAATTTTTCCTTTGAAATCTTTTAGTTCCTTATCCCCTTCAATCTTCCCTTTCTCAAATTCGCCTTTGGCTTTACCAAATGTTTTAGCAAGTTCTGGGATTTTTTTGGCACCAAAAATTAGTACACCTATTACTACAACTAAAACTATGATTTCAGTACTTCCAAGCATTATAACCCTACTTCTCAGATTTCAGATTTAAGTGTTCAACTTTTTTCTTTGTTTACGCTCAATGAATAGCATGCCTGCAAAATATAATCCAATCATTGGACCTGCAACAAACATCATTGTAACACCTGTTCCATCAGGAGTAATGATTGCACCAAAAATTATGATGATCACAATTGCATATCTTGCATTTTTTCTCCAAAAATCTTTGTCCACCATTCCTGACATTGATATTGCATACATAATTAATGGAAGTTGGAATGAAAATCCAAATGCTAATAAAAATTGTAATACAAAAGTTACAAATTCCATTACATTTAGAAAAGTAACTAATCCTGCTGAATCTCCATACCTGTATAAAAATTCTAAAATATATGGAATTACAAAATTATATGAAAATACACAACCTGTGATGAATAATCCTAATGCTGGTAATGAAATATTTCTACTAACATTAATTTCATTTTCTTTCAAAGCTGGTTTGATAAATCCTACAAATTCTCTTATTATTACTGGCATTCCTATAACCATTCCTACTAATGCTGAAACATACATTTGAGCAAAGAAAGCTTGTCCTGGTGCTGTTTGAATAAGTTGTACATCTGCAGGAACTAAGTTTTCTCTCATGTGATTTGTGATTTGAGCTGCAATGTTGTTTTGAGGATCTGGTGATGGATAGTATAATGTAATCTCTCCAATGTTAATTGGTTCTGCATGAAATGTTAAAACAACAACTGTAATAATTCCAATAACTAAAACTATTCTTAGTAACCTTTTTCTTAATTCCTCTAGATGTGCATTAATGCTTTCTAAATTTGACATCTAATTTCAATTTATGTGATGATGTATGAAAATGTATATTTTTCAATTATGGCTACTTTGGAATTGGTAATAGTTTTGCTTCAGGCAAGCCTGATTCTTTTAGGGCCTCTGCTGAAATATCCTCAAATTCTAAAGATATGATTGCCTTTGTGTTGAATTTGGATTCCATTTCTTTTGCTAATCCTCCTATGTCTTTACTTGAATAGATTTCATCTGAACCCTTCAAAATTATTCTATCTCCTTTCTCCATTTCTTTACCATTGTATTTTCCTTGTAAGAATTTAGTAATTTCTGGAAGTTCATTTCTATCGATATTGTTGTAAAAATAGCAAATTCCTTTGACTGATTCGTAATCATATGCCGTACCATTCCTATACATGAATACTCCAATGAAATGGGCTTCTTCTTCTGGTTCTCTAATACATTTAATTTCCCAATTTAGTAATTTACTCTCATCATAACTAAAACTGTCTGTTTCTTCAGCAGTAATTTTCCAATATCTCATTCGGTCTTTTCTTGCCATGTTATATTGAGTTC
>JAONKT010000009.1 GCA_028377625.1 Candidatus Nitrosopumilus sp.
TCTACATCCTTGAAATCAGAATAAAATTGATCAGATTCTGAGAATAAAAGAAAGCCAACAGAAGAGGCAGTAATTCCTTCATTTAACTTGAATGAGACCAATTCATTTATTCCAATATCACCAATTTCAATGGTAGAAATTTGAATAATTCTATTAAAGACATCATAAAAAGCAAAATGGACAGCAGTGTCAGAACTTGAAGCATTTCCATTTCGCAACATTCCTGAAAAAGATAAATCATAAACAGATTCAGATAAATCAAATATTTTGGCTATAGAGACATTGTTAACAGAAATATTCAGGGAATTTTCCATGAATTTTGAAGTTTCAAAAGTTAAAATTTTTGTAGATACATCAGTGATATTGGGATTAGGATTTTCTGAACGTATGATAAATGGAGCTGCACTATTTGGTGGAACTACCTTTAGTACTGCACTACCTTCTTTAATTTCTAATGGGTTTGAACTAAAATCATCAAAGAATTTTGCTTGAATTACAACATTAGTTATGAAAGATAATGGATCATTATTTTCAATTAATCCAACAACTACAGTATGTCCATCAGAATCCTCATAAACAAAACTGTTGTCAGAGTTTAAAGATACAGTTAGTGTAGGGTTGGTATCAGTAAATTCTTGAGAATAGGATTGAGATATAGGAAACAAAATCAAAATGAAAATTGTACTAAAAAAAAATTTTTTCATCATATTCAGATTAGATAAAAGATTCATCAAAAAGGTTTACGGATAATGAACAAAAAAGTATCAAAGTTTAACCTAGTTTACACTTTAACTATAAAGAATAAAAAGAAATTAAAAATGGATTTAGTTTTATTTTCTCTTTGCGGTAATTGCTAACCAGTATACTAAACCTGGTGCTAAACCAACAATAAGAGGAATCCATACAGGCCATCCGTCTACTGCGCTTGTCATGAATAAAAATCCAAACTTGTGCTATTTAAATCCACCCAGCGGTCTGAAATTCATAGTTGATCGGAGAGTAAAAGTGGACCGGACGGAATTTGAATCCGTGACCCCCCGCGTGCAAGGCGGGTATACTACCAGGCTATACTACCGGCCCACAAGAAGAAGACCAACGGTGTGGATTTTAATTGTTGTCCTCTAGGATAAGATTTTATTTGAAGAGGGAATTGTTGCTCCATGGTACTTTTAGAATCACAAATCAAATTAAAAAAAGGAGATATTGCTCCAGATTTTGAATTATTAGGAACAGATGATAAAAAACATGCACTCAAAGATTATGAAAGTTACAAAGGAGTTTTAGTCATTTTCATGTGTAATCATTGTCCATATGTAAAAGCAAAAGTGGATGCATTAAACGAATTATTTGAAGAATGTGGAAAAGATATAGCAGTAATAGGGATTAACAGTAATGATCCTACAAATGTTCCAGAGGATAGTTTTGATGCGATGAAACAAACAGTAAAAGAGAAAAATTTCCAATTTGATTATTTAGTTGATGAAACTCAAGAAATTGCAAAAAAATACGGAGCAATGTGTACTCCAGACCCATTCTTGTTTAATAGTCAAAAAGAATTAGTTTTTCACGGGAAAATAGATAATGCTATGAAACCTGATGATGTGCCCACAGAAAAGACAATGATTGTGAATATGAAGAAATTAATTTCTGGAGAAAAAATTGATAAAGATTTTGATCCATCGATTGGTTGTTCAATCAAGTGGAAAGAAAACTAAACTTAAATGACTCTTGCCTAGAGATTTCTTCGTGGGCTCGTAGCTCAGCTTGGCTGGAGCGTTCGACTGATAATCGAAAGGTCATGTGTTCGAATCACATCGGGCCCATTTTTAATTATTTAGTATTTTCGGATACTGTATTAGACCAATCCAAAATATCACCGATATTATCAGATAAAAAATCAGAGTGGATTTTAGTTTTTTTAGAAACATTCCCACATAATGCCAATTTCATAAATTTATCAGATTTTTTTTTATTTGGGTTAATTGAATCAGCAAAAAAAGTTAAGCCTTCAGAAGTTTGAGAAAATATCACTACTAATAAAATACCAGGTTTTTGTTTCCAAATCTTTCCAACTAATTTTTGAAAATCTAAATCGAATAAAACATCAATTGCTGAAGACATGTCCCCTAAATGAGAAACATTCCAGCCATCAGAATGATATGAAGCAGAAGCAGATTCAGAAATTAAAATACTTTCAGGATCAGCAGCAATTACAACTACATTTTTTTTAGGATCAGATACTATTGAAATTTGATTTAAAATATCAAGAGATTTTGAGATAGTAGTTCTTAACAAATTTTGCTCAGCAGAACCAATTTTTCCAGAATCATACAAATCATTAATATGTTCAATTGCAGGATAGATTACTTCTAAAATTAATCGATTAACAGATGCACCAGAATTAAGGCAATTTTTAATTAGAGAATAAACTTGGTCCTCATTACCTTTAACTAATAATTCTAGATATTTTGAAATTATTTTAAAGTAATCATCAGGAAAAACAAATGATTCTTGACCAGGTTCTAAAAACCACAATGTAACATTACCAATATTTTTTTGGCGAAGTAATCCTTCTGCTGCAAAAACTTTAAGATATTTTATCATAGTAATTCTGTTAACATGAATTTTTTTAGAAATTTCAACACCAGACATTCCACTATCAGAATTTTTCAAAATAGAAATTAATTTTTCCCTAATTTCTTCAGCAAGATATCCTCTAGTCATATTGTTATTCTATGATGGTATCGTATAAAGTCTAATTTTCAACCAAATTAAAAAGCATGAAAAATAAAACATTATATACTTGAGTACTTTAATGTACGGTAAGGAAAAGTAAATTGCCAAAAGCAGGATTCAAATCAATAACAGTTTCAGAAACAGTCTACGATAAATTCCACGATGTTTATCAAAAGAGCAAAGACGACCTTACAATGAAAGGTGTCAATAGTTTTTCAGGTTATGTAACTTACATGTTAGAAGAGATGATGCACAAAGACAAAACTTTTGCAAGATATGCTCCAAAAATTGAAAAAATTTCTATAGATGATGACAGGGTAATTCTAAAAGATAATATGAAAAATAGAATTGCAGAAGTTGCAGTTCAAAAGGGAGAATTATTTTGTCAACTTTGTGATGAAAAAGACTGTGTTCATGTTGGATATGTATTTTCATTACCAGATGTTTACGAAGTATTAAACGCCAGAGGAATCAAAAATCCAAAATAAATGGAGGAGGTGGGATTCGAACCCACGAACTCCTGAGAGATAGGATCTTAAGTCCTACATCGTTGGCCAGGCTTGATTACTCCTCCAAAAGATTACAAATATCTATGAAATTTAACAGTTTAGAAAAACACAACCCGAGATGAAGAATTATAAGGATTTTCTACAGAGAGTTTTTGTGCTTCGATAGCTCAGTCTGGTAGAGCGTTACATTGGTAATGTAAAGGTCACGGGTTCAGATCCCGTTCGAAGCTTCTAATAATTTTTAATCAATAATTCAAAATGTCCAGTTCTCTTATTGGATTTAGAGTTAATAGAACGATTTGCCTTAATTTTATTAATTTTCCAAGGTTTATCTGAGAACATGTCTGCAACTTCTTTTGAATTAGAATTGGATAAAAGAACATTACATCCTTTTGAATCTAATTTCATACAAAGATTTGCTAATCGATTTAAATCATCATATGTAAAATTCTTGTTTGTATAACTAGTGAAATTAGCAGTTTCAGTGACTGGTTGATAAGGTGGGTCGAAATAGACCAAATCGCCTTTTTTGGCATCTCGTAAAACTGCTTCAAAATCACGACATTGAATCTTGACTTTACTTGAAGTCAAAATATGACTAACTGAGCGTAAATTATCCTCATTGACAATATTTGGATTAGTATATTTCCCTAAAGGTACATTGAATTTACCTTTGCTATTTACACGATACAATCCATTAAAACAGGTCCTATTCAGAAATAGCAATCTAGATGTTTTTTCAATTTCATTTTTTGGATTATCCTCTCTAATGGAATAGTAATATGATTTTGAATCTTTTTGATAATATTTTTCATGTTGTTTTAATGAAGATATTAAATCATCAACTCTATCACGAATTGTGGCATAAGCCAAAACAAGATCAGAATTAAGATCTGAAATACTGCATTTTTGTTTATGTCTTTCAGTTAACATATTGAATAGTAATGCACCACCTCCAAGAAATGGTTCGAAATAAGTACCAAAAGAGTTAGGTAAATTTTCATTCAATACTGAAATTAATTGGCGTTTTCCACCGGCCCATTTTACAAATGGTTTTGGTGTAACAAGTATCTGATCATATTGTTGCTTCACATAGTATAATCACAAGATTACATATTGTCAAAACAGACAATAAAAGATCACAAGATGTGCAGTATTTTTTAATCAAATTTGTTTAGGGAATCCCCTAAAGGAAAATAATAAAATGAAAAAGGTTGGGTTTTAGTCCCACTTTGACCATGCGGCCATCCATCTGTATGTCCAAGTGTTCAATTTACAACCTAATGCTGCAAATGTACATGCCAAAACTGCACCTGCACCTGCGCCCAGTGCGACTGGACTGTTATAGAACTTACCTACTTGCGGTTCTATTGGTGTCATATATGGTGGCAATGTTGGTCTTGGATATTTGAATGCCGTTTCAAGCGGGTCTGCTACTGTTATCAGGTTTACCATGTTGAATAATGGTAAAGACATTCCTACCAGTACGCCGCCAAACAGTATCAAGGAGTGCTTGTTCTTCTTTGTTGCCCAGTAGACTAAATCCAAAAGCATTGCTGATGGTAACCAAACTGGAGTTACAATGAAGTCATATGGATATCCGAGTGCAAACCATGCACCTTTTGCTATCCATGTGTATACTGTCATAATTAGAGCGTAGTACGTTGCTGTGCCTGGAACGCCTGTAAATGTAAGATAGTATGTTGCTCCTACAATAAGCATCAAAGTTTGCGATATTGAAAATACCGTATACGATGTCCAAGCCCAGTCAGTGTAGAAGATGTAGTCTCCTGCATTAATTGTTAACAGAGTTGAGTTAACTGCAACAACTACTATGAATAAGTAGTGTGTACATCGTCTTAACCAGACCATACGGAGTTGAGGAAAAGGTCTGTATATAAAATTTTAGAGTGTGATGAAGATCGGCACATTAGATTGAAATTAAAATTAAAAAGAAGTATTTTGAGGTTTTTTTATCTATTTTCCAACGAATAATGATATCATAATTGTACCTACTGTAACAGCAGCTATGACACCAGCAACTAAACCATTGCTGTTTTTGTTGGAACCTTCTTCCATTACTTTAACACAGAAGATGTAACCTATTGCCTCAATGATTGTTAATACGATGAATGCAAAGTGTCCACTTGGAGTTGGATATGCCCATGGATAATAGAAGTATCCTGCTGCAGTTCCACCAAATGTTGCTAACCATGCTGCGATGAATGAAATAGTAATCATTCCAGTCATGTTTTCAACGCGTCGTCCAATCATTCGTTCAACGTCGGCACTTGATGATCCACCAGCGCCGCCAGAACCGAATCCTTTAGGAAGAGTCATTATGGAATTAATGGGATTCAGAATCCTTTTAAATCTTTCTTAAAGTACCGATTCCAACACGATCAAGTAAACTTAGAGGAATAATAAAAATAGAAAAAAGTGTGCGTTTGCACGTGTGTCTATGGGATGCTTCTACTGTACAATTTACCTTCTAAGGCCATCTTGTACATTTCTGCAACATATGGATTCTCACCAGGAGTTTCTGCACCTAGTTCTACGAGTCGAGCATATACTCTAACTACGTATGCTAGTGCACCCATGAAAGCTACTACAACTCCCATGTTAAACATCCAGTGATTTGGAACTGCAAAGATCTCCTCTACAAACCAGAAATGCCACATCTCATTGACCCCAATTGTAAACATTGTTGCAAGGTAACCAAGAATGGTCATCTTTAAACCAGTGTTCATTGAATTGTTAGGACCTCTAAGAACAGGTATTTTTCTATCATAGATTGCTGCTGCTCCCCATCCAAGTGGTAATGTGATGAAGTGGGAGTATAGCCACCAGTGTGCTGGTGTAAATGCACTATCTCTGATAGAGGTTTGATGCAAAGAACCATCAACGAAGTTATCAACTTCGACTGATGCTGCAGTGGATCCCATAGCTATGACGATGAGCCAGATTTTCTTTAGTCTCTGGATCTCAACTTCTTTTGGAATTAATGCGGGCATCTGTGCCATGCATACATATAGGTAAATTCGGAATATAAAGCAAGAGTTCATAAATTATCTAATTTCAATAAATTTATTACATTATTTCTTTAAAAAATTGAAATAATTTGAGTACTTAAATAATATTATTAGAATAATTGTATCATTTTTTTATCATTCCCATTGTTTAACATTAATGATAATCATTGATAATTTATCGATCTCCGTCAATAAGGTAAAACATATAACGATGAAATTTACCTCCTCAATAATAGGGATATAATATGGTCGAACAAAAGATTATCGTATTAGGACTAGCCGCAGTACTTGCACTAGGAACATTAGGATTCAACTGGGTTGAATATGTAATGCCAAGTGCAGATGCACACGGTGTCCAAGCACAACTCCAAAGTCGTTTCATCAGAATAGAAGATGAAACCTTCAATAGACAATCCCTACAAACTGGCGAAACCTTGACACTTCAAGGAACATTAGTCAGTCTTGTAGAAAGAGACCTTAGAGGATGGTTATCCATTTTCTCAGAGTCAACCAACGCAGGTAACAGATGGGAAATGTTAGCAAGAGACCCACCAGGAAACGTCTTTGACATTCCAGGTAATGCTGTTGTTGATTATTCATTATCTGCAAAAGCACTTGAAGCAGGTGTATACCACGTACACACCCAACTCAACGTAGCACAAGTTGGTCCAGGACTCGGTCCAGGTCAAACAGTTGTCGTAGAAGGTGAACCAATTATCAAACCAATTCCATATACCAACATCGCATACCAATCAATCATAATTGGTGTCGGATATGTTATTACGTTTGCAACTAGACCTTGGCAAGTTATCTAAAATAACCCACTTTTTCATTTTATAGATACTCCTTACGCTTTGCGTTAAGTCATCAAGAACCTTTTATTCATTATAAAACAATAGAAAAGAAATGTTAAATTTCAAAATAACAAAATTAGACATCAATCAAAGTTATTTTTTTGGAGAAGTTGAATTTCGTTCAGACAAATACAAAGTGAATATTCAAAATGAAAGAAGAGGCAAAGTCCTCAGATTACCATTTGAAATAGATGCAAAAAATGAAAGAGTTATTGTAAGAGCATCAGGTCCAGGAGAGTTGTTTGTAGAAGATTATTTGCCATACAAAGGGGAATCAGAATGGTTGGAAATAGACTCAAATGAAATTGCATTTTATCTTGCAGATCATCAAGATCAGTTAGATACAATTGAAATAATGTATGAGTAAAAGAAAGGACTTTAAGGAATCCAAATAAAATATTGACTATGATTTGGCCAGGTACTGGGGATCCATACAAAAGGAAAAAAGCAATAAAATTTCTTTTGATAAGTGCCGCCATAGGAGGCATTGCAGTATTACTTACTACTGTAGGAGTGAATCCAATGATAGCCAAGCAAGCACATAATGCATGTATTGATGATATGAATACGGATTGGAAAATATCATTTACATTTGAAATGATAATGGATGGTCAAAAAGCTGAAGTTCAACCAAATATTGGAATCACAGAAGATTGTCAAAGAGCCATATACACACTTTCTAATGATGGCACAGTTTTTGCAGAATGGACTGAAAACCCCAATTTTGAACTAGGACATTTCTTGTACATTTCCAAATTTCAAATTAGAGATATGGAAGAATCAAAAACAGAAATTTATGTAAATGATAGATTGGCAGATAATGGTCTAAAAACACCATTACAAGATAAGTACCACTACAAAGCAGTATTTACTTCAAAGAACTACGACACATCTAAAGACAAAGATTACTTACCACCATTGCCAGAAAACTGAATCAAAGAATAGAAGTTCAGACTTTGTAAAGTTTAAAAAATAATTTTAGAAAATGTAAGACAAAGTATTTCAAAAAATAATTCGTGGAAGAACTAACTTTGAAAGATTAAAAATAATGAAAAGATGAAAGGTGGTAATTTTACCAATATTTACCGTTGTCTGGAATAAGACCGATACCTTCTCTTTCAAAGTGTCTGTCTAATTCATCAACCCATCTCTCACGGTTGTCTTTGTAAGCCCAGCCGTGTACACGTAACCAAAATGAGATTACTCCTAGAAGGAATATTGTGAACATGATGGTTCCGAAGATGTAAATCATTACATCGTAGAATAATGGATCATAGTTTGGTCCTAATTGTCCTGTAAGTGTTGACAGGATACTTAGGAAAGTACCTACGATAGGAATCATAACATTTTTGCACTATTTCTGCGATATATACATTTCTTTTATTATTAGAAAAGACGAGATCAGTATCACTAAGAGAACATAATAAAATGAAAAGGAAAAGTGAGGTTTGTTTTATCCTCTGCCCATTGCTGCGTATTTACCAGATCTTCCTTTCAAGAAGAAAGCTCCTGCAATACCACCGAATACTGCACCAGCAATTATTGCTGCGCCAACAACACCGTCTGCACTAATGTATGGTGTTCCTGATCCAGCTGCTGGATTTGCTTCAGCAGATGCAACTCTTCGTGTTTGAATCTCAAGTGCTTCTTCTAAAGTATATGATCCGGTTTCTCCTGCACTACCAACGTTACCCATGTACTGTGCAAATGCTACTGCACTTTCTGCATAGATTCCAATAGTGAAGACAGCGATTAAGGATGCTGCTAATAGTATTTTTGTATTCATACCTTTTACCTGTCGTTTTCCAGCCAGAGACTTATTTAACTTTTATTCTAAAGGCAAACAATAGGAATAATTTGCGAGATCAGCAAAAGTAACGTTTAATTCTACTTTTAATTCAGCCAAATCATGGGACGAATGCATACACATAGACATGGTAAATCACATTCAATTAGACCAGCCACACTACGTGCACCATCTTGGATCACATTAACACCTGCAGAAATAGAAGCATTGGTTGTAAAATATGCCAAAGATGGTTTAACTCCAAGTCAAATTGGAATCAAATTAAGAGATCAACATTCAATTCCATTAATCAAACCAATTACAAAAAAAAGTATTGGTCAAATTCTAGAAGAAAATGATTTGAAACCAGAAATGCCTGAAGATTTAGAAAATATTGTCAATAAAGCAGTAGGTCTTCAAAAACACCTTAAAGAAAATAGGGGAGATAATAGAAATGTCAGATCTTTAGAATTAATTGAAGCTAAAGTTCACAGGTTATCAGTCTATTACAAAAGAATTGAGAGAATTCCTAAGACATGGAAGTATAAATCAGTGGTTGCTCAATTAGAGTAATGACAAAAGCGTTAGAAGAATCCCTATCATTATTCAAAGATAAAATTTCAGATTGTATTAAATCTAAAAAATCAATTTCAATTACAACACACATTGATTGTGACGGATTAACTTCAGGAAGTATTATTGCTAAAGCATTAATCAGAGAAGGCGCAAGATGCACTCTAAGAACATCAAAAGAATTTAGCAAAAATGTAGTAGAGTCATTCAAAACAGATTCCAGAGAATTTCACATCATAACAGATCTTGGAGGAGGGTTTGGAAAAAATCTAAATCAAACATTAGATGATAATTGGATCATTTTAGATCATCATCAAATATCAGAAGAAGAAAAAGATAATCAAAATATCATAAATTCATGGAAATATGGAATTGACGGAGGTTCAGAAATCAGTGCGGGGGGAATGGCATATTTTGCAGCAATGGCACTAAATGAAAAAAATTCAGACTTGTCAGAAATAGCAGTAATTTCAGCATTAGGAGATAGACAGGATCAAGGAGAAAGAAAATCATTCACAGGTAAGAATTTTGAAATCGCCAATACAGCAAAAGAATTAGGGTTAGTAGAAATTGATTTAGATTTATTATTAGTTGGAAGAGAAACTAGACCTTTAGCAGAAGCCCTTGCTTTTACAACACAACCATTTATTGAAGGATTAACATGGAATAAAGAAACATGCCTAACAGTTCTAAATTCATCAGGAATTGAACTAAAAGAAGAAGGTAGATGGAGAGTTCCAGCAGAACTAAACGAAGAAGAGAAAAAATTAGTTATACAATCCATTACTAAATTTGCATCTGAAAAAAATACTTCAGAAATTACATCAGAATTAATTGGATATACTTACACATTTCCAAAAGAAGACAAAAGGAGTTTTCTAAGAGACGGTAGAGAATATTCAACCATGTTGAATTCATGTGGAAGAATTAATCGTTCAGGGGTTGGAATGGCAATATGTATGGGAGATAGAAATAAAATTTTGACAGAAGGAGAAGGGATTCTAACAGACTATAGAATAATGATCAAAGAATACATGAATGTTTTATCAAATGAAAGATGGAGAATTTCAGAAAGTGAAAGTTGTATTATGATAAATGGAGAAGATGTAGTTCCAGAAACAATGACAGGTACCATATCATCACTAATTGCAGGATCGCCAAAAAATACAGGAAAAATTGTAATTCTAAGAACTAGAGCAGAAGAAAACACCATAAAATTTTCATCAAGAAAAGCATTTGGTTGTAAATCAAACATCAATCTTAGTCAATTAATGAGAAATGGGGCTGAAAAATTTGATGGTATTGGAGGAGGACATAATGGGGCAGCAGGTGCAAAAATAACTAAAGACAAATTGGACGGATTTTTGAAGTATTTGGAAGTAAATGTCGTTAACGTGTCAAGTACAAGTAACTCTGAATAACATATCCAAAAAAAAGGCAGAAACTGTCAAAAAGGCATTAGAGCCAGATAATGTAAATTTTCCAAAAGGATTGAGTCTTTATGTTGAAAATATTGATAGTAAACTAGTTTTTAATTTTGAAAGTAAGGAAAACATGAAACAATTAGTAGGAACCATAGATGAAGTATTGGAACATATCCAGGTTGCATTAAAGGTGATTGAATAATGTTAGATCCCAAACTAATCAAAGAAAAGCCAGAAATGATTAAAAATATGCTCAAATCAAGAGTAGTTGAATTTGATCTAGAGGGATTAATAGAATCAGATCAAAAAAGACGAGAATTTATAATTAAAACAGATGAGTTAAGAAAAAAGAAAAACCAAATTGCAATAACAATTTCAGAAAAAAAGAAAGCAGGTCAAGACATATCTTCAATTTTAGCAGAAATGAAAAATATTTCAAATGAACTTACAAAATTAGACTCTGAACAAGAAGAAATTGAAAAAAAATATTTAAAATTGGCGTCAACAATTCCAAATGTAGTTCATGAATCAGTTCCAATAGGTCCGGATGATAGTGCAAATAAAGAAATAAAGAAATGGGGAAATATTCCAAAATTTGATTTTAAAGTAAAAGATCATATTGACATTTCTGAAGAGTTGAATTTAGTAGATTTAGAAAGAGCTGCAAAAGTAGCAGGTGCACGATTTTATTATCTAAAAAATGATCTAGTACGACTAAATCAAGCATTAATTCATTTTGGACTAGATTTTCTTGCACAAAAAGGATACTCCCTTGTTCAACCACCATATATGATTAATCGGGAAGCAATGGAAGGGGCTGTAATTGCAGAGGACTTTGAAGAAGTCATTTACAAAGTTGAAGAAGAAGATTTGTACATGATTGGAACATCTGAGCATGCTATGGCAGCAATGCACTCAAAAGAAATTATCGAAGGAAAAAATATTCCACTCAAATATGCAGGAATTAGTCCTTGTTTTAGAAAAGAAGCAGGTGCTCATGGAAGAGATCAAAAAGGAATTTTCAGAGTTCATCAATTTGATAAAATTGAACAATTTATTTTTTCAAAACCAGAAGATTCTTGGAAAGAGCATGAAAAAATGTTAGCAGTTGCTGAAGAATTTTACCAAAAACTAGAGATTCCATACAGAGTGATGCTATTATCAACAGGAGATATTGGAAAAATTTCAGCAAAAACATACGATATTGAAGCTTGGATGGCAGGACAAAATGCATACAGAGAGGTCGTATCTTGTTCAAATTGTTTAGAATATCAAGCAAGACGATTAAAGATCAGATTTAGAGATAAAACAAATGAAGATACACAATATGTCCATACTCTCAACAGCACATTAATTGCTACAACTCGGGTGTTAGTAGCTATTATGGAGAATTTTCAAACAAAAGATGGACATATTCGAATTCCACAAGTTTTACAGAGCTATATGGGAAACCAGAAAGAGATTTAGTGACATACCCTTATATTTTGGATTCAAAGTTCGTTAAGAATTGGCACGTAGAAAAGGTCGAATAAAGGACAAATGGCGAGAAAAACGTTGGGTTAACGTTAATGCTCCAGATTCATTTAACAATGTCCCAATTGCATATGTACCAATTACAGATGATGAAAATGCATCAGGCAGAGTAATAGAAATCACATTATTCGATATTCTTAAAGGAGATCCATCTCAACATCAGTACAAACTCTATTTCCAAATTGATAAAGTTGATGGAGAAAATGCATCAACAATTTTCAAGAGATTTGAATATTCCAAAGAATTTTTACGTAGTTTGGTTAGAAGAGGTTCTTCTAAAATTAATTTTATTATTGATATTAAAACAAAAGACGGATATGTATTTAGAATTAAAGTAATTGCATTAACACATAGACCACTAAACACATCTAGAAAACATGCACTCAGAATTATTACAAGAGATGTAATTAACAATACAGTTCCAGAAATGACAATTGATCAATTTGTTCAAGCCACTTGTTATAGTAAAATTAATTCAGATCTTATGGCAGCATTCAAAAAAGTCATCAGAGTAAGACATGTAGGTCTTGAAAAAGTTAAACTAATCAGAACTGCAGATAAAGAAACAAAATTACTAGAAGCATAATAGTAACTACAATATCACCTATTCATAATCATGGTTGAGAAATTAGAAATTACAATAGATGTAATTGTTCATGCAACAGAGGATATTTCAAAAATATTTCAATCTTTTAATGATGTTTTAGAAATTGAAGAAAATGATTTTACTTTAACAGAAACAACAGGTTATTTTGAAAACATCATAATTATATTAAATACAAAAATTATAAAAAAACAAGCTAAAATATTTATGAAAAAATTTCTAAAATTACTTTCAAATAATCAAATCAATCAATTAATTGAAGAAATTGAAGAACGAACAATAGATTCAAAATTCCATTTTAGATTAGATAAACAAGAATTAGTTAAAGGGAAGATAGAATTGAGTGAAAAAGACACAGTTAGAATTAAAATTCATACACCAATTTACAACAAAAAAGATACTATCAAAATTTTTTCAGAAATTTTTCAGAGTCAACTAGATTAAATAGGAATAGATCGATTATTCAATTTGGGAATGAGGAAATAACAGCCGCTCCAGTCTGAGCTAACGCCTTGAAGACGCCGCGACGAACCGACCCCAAATTAATCAATTATTATACAAAAAAATTCATTTTTACAACATGGTTTAGTATTAATACGGACAAACAAAATTAGAAGCATGGCAGATTATGATGTTATAATTGCAGGTGGAGGTTTGGCAGGTACAATTACAGCACAATCCATATCACATTATTCTAATCAAAATTTAAAAATTCTTGTAGTTGACAGAAATCCAGGAACATTACCAGGTAGAAAAGGACTAGCAGGATGGGTATGCGGAGATGCATGCTCAAAAGAAGCTGTAGATTTCATGTCAGAAAGAATTAAAATTAATTGGACTAAACCAGAAATTGAACATGATGTAAAAGGAGTAATGGCATTTTCTCCAGACAGAGAAACAGCCATTCCATTTGATGGAGATGGATTTATGCTAAATCGTACAGAATTACCAAAAATGCAAAATGAAAGATGCAATAAAATGGGAATTGAATTTGAATATGAAATAAGCTTAACAGGTTTAATTTATGATGGTCAACAAGTTGTTGGAGTTCAAGGAACAGATAACAAAACAAAACAACCTTTCAAAAAAACATCAAGACTAGTAATTGATGCAACAGGAGTAACATCAATTCTAAGAAATGGACTTAAAAATTCAACTAAAGTTGAAAAGAAAATTAACATAGAAGATTTAGAAATCACTGGAAGATACATTATGGACTTTGAACCAGGACAAAAAGATCTTACAGAATTTGATCCAGATTATTGTTTAATTCATTTAGATCAAGATATTGCCCCAGGAGGATATGGATGGGTATTCCCTAAATCTGAAACCAAAGTCAATATTGGTTTGGGTGTAGAGAAAGCATTTCTAGAAAAAAGAAACAAAAGATTAGGTAAAAAAGACAATGTTGAATCACTAATGAAAGAATATCTTCAAAGAAATACAGCAATTAAAAATGCAAAACTTTCTGAAGATCCTACAGACTTGTTAGGAGGAAATAATTCTGGAATTTTCCAAGTTTCTGTTAGAAGACAAAACGATTGCATGGTTTCCGGAGGATATATGATGGTTGGAGACTCCGCATGGATGCCAAAACCAATTGATGCAGGAGGAATAGGACCAGCATTAATTGCAGGGACAATACTTGGAAATAATGTAGCTAAAGCATTAGAAGCTAATGATACATCTGAAGCATCATTATGGGAATACAATTTAGATTTCATTAAAGAATATGGATACAAGACAGCAGGTCTTGAACTTTTTAGAAGATTAGTTCAGCAAATGAATAATGAACAAATCAGTTATGGTATGAAACACTTTTTGGGAAATATGGATGTTGAAGCAATTAGTAAAGGAGAACACCCAGACTTTTCAGGATTAGGAAAAGTTGGAATGATAATTAGAGGTGCATTAAATCAAACAGTTGCAAAAGGACTAAAGTACACATCTACTGAAAACCAATGGTTAGTGGAACATTACAATAATTATCCAAAAGATCCATCAGGATTTGAACAATGGAATAATTCATTACATCAAAGATTAGATGAATCATTTGCTAAAATAGAAGCATTTGGGAAATAGATCCAACATTAAATATTGTTAGGATTAATGGAAAAAAGCCTTGGAAGAAATTCAATATTTAGATTGGAATAATTCAAATCAAATTATCAAAAAAGCATATGAAGCAGGACTTTTTGTTCTAATAATTGGACCAAAAGGAACAGGGAAAACATCACTAGTAAGAGATTTTGCAGATCACAGCAATATCAATTTAGAATCAATTAATTTTAGTTTAAGAACTAGAGAAAGTCATTTGATTGGAACCAAAACATTGAGAGATGGAACAGTTAGTTTTGATGAAGGTCTTTTGATAAAATCAATGAAAAATGGAGATTTGCTTTATTTAGATGAAGTAAATGCAGCAGAAGCAGATGTGTTACTTAGATTAGATGAAGCATTAGATGATAGAAGACAAATTGTATTAAAAGAATCAACAGGTGAAGTAGTTAAAGCAAAAGAGAATTGGTTTGTCATAGCAACAATAAATCCATTGACTCATAGTGGAACAAAAGAACTCCCACCACAAATTCTAAGTAGGTTTCCAGTACGAATAAGATTAGAATATCCACCAGAAGAAGTAGAATTAGATATTGTAAAAAAACATGTTTCAGGAAATCATGAGTCAGAAATTATTCAGGCAATTAAATTAGCAAATGCATTAAGACAAGCTGCAGCAGTTGAAGAATTATTTTATTCACCAAGTTTGAGGGAAACTATTGCATTTGGAAAATTATTAGATAAAGAAGTATCACCAAAGGAAGCTGCCAATATCGTTTTTGGAAATGTATACACACAATGGGGAAACATAGAATATCAAAAAGTGAGCGACATTATTACCTCAATGTTTGGAAATTAAATGCAATCCATACAGCTTCAAAATGATTCATTAGTAGAAATTGCTACTTTTCTCATTAGAAGATGGTCTGAAAAAGAAAACGTCATTATTGAAATATCAAATAATATTGAAACTAAAACAAGATTAAAAGAAAATAAAGTAATTCTTACACCTTTAGAAAAAAGAATAGGGAATGATTTTCAAAAATACAGACAGTTTAGAACATCATCATGGTATGAAGCAATGAAAATAAAGTATTCTGAAAAAATTCTTAGTGATGACCATGCTTTTGGTTTTATTCTAAATGCAATGGAAACACAAAGAGTAGAAGAATTAGGAAGAAAAATTTGGAAAGGAATGGACGAAGAAATCCTATTCAATTATTCATATATGCTTGTTGCAAGACCACAGCTTCATACAGTTTATGGAAAAGCAAGGATTGTAGAGGCATTTTATCAATATTTTATGTTTGGTGCAATCAAAGGAGAAATACAAGAAAGTCACTTTGAAAAAATAAAAAAAGCATCAATATTTGCAAAACAAATTGTAAGTGAATCAATAGAAAATAACCAGAAAACAGGTTGGATTGAAAAAAATGTTGCACAAATAATTAAAATTTTAGAAATTGATTCTCTTTTAACAATTCCAATATCAGTTGCATTTATGAAAGCTGGAATGGCATTATCAGAAGAAGAATTACGAAAAGTATTGAAAATAATTGCCAAAAATAAAGAAGGAGATTTTGGTTCAATTGATACATCTGCGGTAGTGAAAGGAGATAATGTGTATGACGAATACAAAGTGTTAATTGATGAAAATAAAAAAATCGAAAATAAAGGACTTTCATCAGAATCAATAGGAATACAAATTCCATCTACAAAAAATATTGATGAAACAATAATCTACGATATTAGTTTGATTAATGGATTAAAAATGAAATTTAAAGAATGGAAAACAGGTTGGAAAGAACAACATTTAAGATCTGGAGATGAGTTTGATGATGAAAACTACATTGAAGGTAATGAACCATTTTTTACAGATATTAAAAAATCAATTAAAACAAAGATTATAATTTTATTAGATCATTCATCAAGCATATCATCAGATGCAATTGAATACAAAAAAGCAACCATAGCATTATGTGAAGTTTTAGCATTTCTTAAAGTAAAATTTGCAGTATATGCATTCAGTACAGAAAATAGGTCAATGATATGTTGGTCAATAAAAGAAGAAAATATGAAATGGAATAATATTACTGCAAAAAGACTTGCACAAATAGTTGCAAATGGATCAACACCACTAGCAGAAGTTTATGATAAAATGTTTTCAACATTACAGGCAAAAAGACCAAATATTTTCTTGACATTAACTGACGGAGAACCATCGGATTCCAATGCAGTAAGAAAAATGACAAAATCATTAAAGGGATTGGGAATTAACATGGTTGCATTAGGATTAGGGCCAAATACGGTTAGAGCCACCACCATAGCAAATAATCTAAAATATTTAGGATATGATAAAACTATGGCCGTAAGTAGATTGAAGGATATTCCAAATAAAGTAATCAGTCTTTTAGAGGCATAAATATCAAAAATTCAAACAAAATTATCTGAATATAAAATATCAGGATATTTTATATGACCTTTTAAAAATTTGAAAGTAAGGATAGATTTGGAACAAAATAATGATATAGACAAAGTTCTACTTGAACGCTTTGAGGAAGAAATTTGGAACAAAGTCCCACATTTAGAAAACAATGAAAAAGATGCAAAAATCATCAATGCAACTCCACTTGTAGATATTACAGAGGATTTCAAAGAATGTGCTAGAGAAATTTACAAATTAGATATTTCAAATCAAGAATTACAAATTTACGGCAAATTAGACTCCACATTACTTACAGGTTCAATTAAAGTTAGACCAGCTGCTAACATAATTCATAATGCAATCATGACAGGAAAAATAAAAAGTGGTCAAACAGTAATTGAAGCAACATCAGGTAATTTCGGAATTGCTTTAGGAATGTTATCAAAATTAGGTTTACAAGTAGTTACAATTGTTTCAAGAAAATTACAAGAGGGGGTATTTCATGAATTAAGAAATATGAATATTAAAATAATGGATTTAGAAATGGATATTTGTCCTGCACCAGGAATGGAAGGAAAAAAAGATGAATTAGTTGCAAAAGCAACAGCTGGTAATATTCGTTCACAGTTAACCCAATTAGAATTTGATCCAAAGATTTTTGATGAGTCAATTACTGAAATTGAATCATTATTAGCTAAACAAGACATCATTAATTTAGCAAAATTACTTTCAAAAATATATGGTTGTTTCTGTCCAGAACAATACGATAATGATTTGAATGTTGATGCACACAGAACCATAACGGGAGCTGAAATTGATCAGCAATTACATGAAGATGGAAACTCACTAGATGACTTTAACATCCTATGTACATTTGGTACAGGTGGAACTTCAGGAGGATTAAGTAGATACATATCTGAAAAATATAATAAAAAAGGGGTTCATGTAATATTCCCACCAGGAGGACAGGATGTTGCAGGAATTAGAACTCATAATAATGCAGACGGATTAAAATATTATCAACCAGATAATTATGCTGGAGAGTATGAAGTAGATTTTGAAAAAGCAAAGCCACTTCTAAAATTCTTTGTTGAAAAAGGTCATGATATTGGAGAAAGTAGTGCTTTAGAACTATATGCAACTTTACAATTAGTTAGTGCAAATAAAGGAAGCAAATTTGTAGTAATGATTTGTGATGGAATAGAAAAATATAGAAAAAATTTGGAAAAGATTGGAAAAATTCAACCTCCAGGACAAGTGTCTCAAGAAGAAGTAGTCTCAAATGCAAGTGATTATGATAAAGTAATTTGGATTCACACACAATACACTCCTCAAGAGGGAGGAATAGAACTACTTGCTAAGTCTTTAGGTATTGATAAAAACAAAATAGTCATACCAAATGCAAGAACAGCACAACAATTACTATCAGGGCAAGGTATTCCTGATGAGATCAATAATTCACTACAAGAATCAAAGGGAAAATCTTTAATGGTTTGTATGGCTGGAAGAACATCATTAATGGCTGCTAATGTATTAGCAGAAAAAGGAATTGTTACAGATAGTCTAATTGGAGGAATTACAGAACTTCCTGAAGCAAGAAACAGCCAACTCTCAGAATTAGTTAAACAAGCTTCACAGTTTTAACTAATTATACATATCCATCATTACAATATAATCATGAAATGTCTTTCAATTTGTCAACCATTTGCAGAATTGATCATTCAAAATAAAAAAACAGTAGAGTTAAGAAAATGGAATACAAATTTTCGTGGGGAATTTTTAGTTCATGCACCAATTAAAATTAGAAAAGAGGATTGTGTAAAAATGAAAATGAATGAAAAATTAACAACAGGTGCTATAATAGGCAAAGCAGAGCTGTTTGATGTAAAAAAATACGGATCAATAAAAGAAATTCAAAAAGATGAAGATAAACATTTGTCTACAAAAAAATTTCAAGGTAAAACATTTGGATTTATTTTAAAAAATTCCAAACCACTCAGAATTCCAATTCCATGGAAAGGTCAATTAGGGTTTTTTGATGTAGATTTACCAAAAATTAAAATAAAAAATAATAAAATAATGACAGATATGATTGAAGAAGAATTTAGTTATCAATGGGTTGGACATCATTAAAAATAAAATTGTCCGACAATAAATTTGAAAAAGAGAAAATTACATTAACTCCAGAAACAGGATTTAATTTAGTTGGTATTGATTATTTTGAAGATTATGGAAATCAATTATATTTAGTTGAACATTATGACATGTATCAAAATGCATTAAATGCAAAAAAAGATAGAAAAAATCAAGACGAATATTTCATACTGTATAAAGATCAAAATAATGAATTTTGTTGTAGATAAATTAGAAAAAAGGAATTGCTTTATTAAAATTTACAAAAGATCTTATCATCAATAAAAAAATTTAGCATATTATGAGTGATGAAGCACAAGATCTAATTAATACGATTTATGAAAAAAAGGATTCAACTCAACTACAAAATACATCGGAAAAAGTTTTGAGAAAGAGTTCTAAACCAAAATATCAAATTTTTGATGAATCAGAATTTACTCGTGGAAGAGAAGTCTTAGGAGAAATAATTGTACACGGGATGATAGCCTCCGGTGGCACTGATATTGATTGGCTTATTGAACACAAAGGATGTTTCATAATTTTAGAATTCAAAGGATTTCACAACGATAAAATCAACATCCCACAAGGACAAATGATAGCATATGAAAAATTACATGAAAAATTAAATCAATCAACAAAATGCTATTTGTATATTGTAGGATGTGATGATATTGATTTTTCAAATCCAGATTCATCCATATGGGTTTTTGAAATGAACCAATGGAAAAATAACATAGTTCCAAAAAATATTACAGATATTTATGGACAAAAATCAAATAAACAAAATAAATTCATAGTTTATCGTGAATATATGGAAGAGATTAGTGTAGAAAAACTTAGAGAGTTAATAGATTCACATTGGAAAGAATTCGAATAATTAGGAAGTAAATGAAAATTTTATTGATTTTGTTTCAGAACCATTATCAGTTTTGAGAGTATATGTTCCAGAAGTGTCCCATCCAGGACCTCCAGATATAACTAGTGTTGAGTACAAGCCATTATTTTTTACAGAAATTTGTTCTGCCCAGACAAGTTCATTATTTTGATTTTTAATTGATAAATTGACAACTTTAGAGTTGTGAGATATTCCATTGATAGAAATAAGATCATTCTTTCCATATGAAGATAAATCTGTTTGAATAGTTAGTGTAGATTTTATCTCAGATTTACCATCATTTAAAAGTGAATCAGAATTACTTAATGATAAAATAATTACAGCGGCAATAATTACCATAGCAACACCGCCAAATCCTAAAAGTAACTTTGAATTTTTTAAAATAGATTTAGATCTAATGGAAGGTTGTGATTGAAATGTTTGAGGTTGTATAGAAGATATGATTTTTGATGTTGTGACATCTGGAGTTTGTGAGGGAGTAATTTCTGGTGTTTTTGTAATTTCTGGTGTTTTTGTAATTTCTGGTGTTTTTCCCAAATATTGTTCTGCTAATTTTTGAACATAATTTCTTTCATAATTACTAATTACCTCATTATTTTTACATGCACGTGCAATTTGCTTTAAAATCCTATCATCACCAAAATCTCCATCAAGGAGAGAATTTACATCATCAAATAATGAATCATTCATATTATTTTTCCCACACATTCATTATTTATGAATAGCTTGTTTAAGATTTCTAATGATTTCACAATAGATTATAAAATAATAACAATTTTTTATAAAAACATAAAATTTACATCAAATGTGTCTTTTGTGCTTGTATAATCACAGTTCTAATGTAATCCTTAGCAGTAGAATCAGTTACACCCATTTGTTTTGCTTTTCTGTAAATCTCATTTTCTTCAGGATTAACCAAATAGCATTTTAGAAGATAATTTAGTCTATGAGATCTTTTTTCATCACTTTTCATAATTATTCTTTTTTTCTATATTAAAAAGAAAATAGGATAATAGAATAACCATTAGAAAATACGTAATTCAAGAGGTAGGGTATATTTTGAGCTAAAATTGTACAGATTACATGAAAAAAATTGAAGCAACTATTCAAAATAATAAAATAAACATTGTAACTGAAGCAATTAAAGAAATAGTAGGCGGATTTACAATTCTAGAAGGAAATGGCAGAGGTTCAGGAAAAAGGCAAAATATTGGATCTAGTAGGGGAACAAATACAATGATTGCAAAATACAATAAAGTTGCATTAATTTCTACAATTGTAGATGATTCAATGGTAGAAAAAGTAACTAAAGTAATTGAGGAAGCAGCATTTACAGGAGAAACAAATGATGGAATAATTACTATTACTACGATTGAAAGTGTTTTAAATATTTCATCAAAAGAAAAAAACTCTAAAGCTCTGTAACCATCAAAACAAATAAAAAATATTATAATAAATTATTTAGAAATTATCTGCTGAGAGGTTAACTACTCCTCTCAGGTTGTTATCCTTTTGGAGGACATTTGTTTGAAGGGATATTTACTATTACAATTTAAGTATAAAAGGACATAAACATAATTTAAAAAAAATAAGCATAAAAAAAGTAATTTAAGATGTCAAGTATGCATTTTTCATAATTTTTTCTAGTTCTTCAATATTTGTGGTAAATGTAATTTTTGCACGTACTTTAGAACCACCTTTCATACCTTTAGTAAAACGCATTGCTTGACCCTTTAGATTTGCAAATTTAATTTTATATTTACTTGTCAAATGTAAATAATCAAAAAAAGAATCTAATCGATCTTTAAAAGAATATTCTTGATAGCTATTAGTTTTAAGATAATCATTAATTTGTTCAAATAAAAATGGGTTTCCCATAGCACCACGACCAATCATTACATAATCACAATTAGTTTCATCAATCATTTTTTTTGCATCTTCTGGAGTAGTTATATCACCATTTCCAACAATAGGGATTCCAGAAATTTCTTTCAATTCCTTAATCAATTTCCAATCAGCATTTCCTGAATATCCTTGATTAACTGTACGTGGATGAAATGTAATCATTTGAATGCCTTGATCTTCAGCAATTTCAGCAATATCTCTAAATAAAAATCGACTGGCATCAGTTACACCTGATCTAATTTTTAGAGTTACAGGTTTTTTTACAGCATTAACAAGAGTTTCAAATATTTGTTCAGTAAGATTGGTTTGTTGTAAAAGTGCACCTCCAGCCATTTGTTGTGTAATATGCGGTGCAGGGCAACCCATGTTATAATCAATAATATCAAAATAAGGTTCTACAATTTTTGCAGCTTTTTCTAATGCAAATAAATCCGAACCAAATAATTGAATTGAAAGTGGACGTTCTTGATCAGAAAATTCAATAAATTCTTGAATTGTTTTCATATGTTCTTTCAATTGTTTTTCTTTTGCAATAATACTATGAATATTAGTAAATTCAGTTACTACTAAACCTGCACCCATTTTTTTACATTGTAATCTAAGTGCAGGATCACTTACTCCAGCCATTGGAGCTAGAAATGCCTTACTAGAAAAGGTAGGAAGCATAAATTAATTTGAATTTTTATAGATATTAATTATTTTACAATATAAATAATTTAAAAATAATCAAGGTCGGGTATCAGGACAGCCATCGGTGTCATTGTATTTATTCCAAGTTTCAGGTTCTGAAGGGCACAAATCAACTTCATCAATATATCCATCCTCATCTGAATCAGTAATAGGGACAACTGTAGACTCTGCACCAATTATATCAGGACAACCGTCAGTGTCTAAAAAGCCATTATAATTTTCAGGTTCATTAAGACATGAATCCCATCTATCATCTACACCGTCATTGTCATTATCAATTGATTGGTATTTTGGAGAAATAGATGAATAATCATCAGAAATAATATCAGGACAACCATCTAGATCTTCAAATTGGTTGTAAACTTCTTTCTCATATTTACAATCATCCAAAGAATCAACAACGCCATCAAAATCAGCATCAGATAAAGTATCTATCGGAATTTTATCAGGGCAACCGTCAGTGTCAAAATAGCCATTATATCTTTCAGGCATAGTTGGACATATGTCAACATCATCAAAAATTAGATCATTATCTGAATCAATTACAGAAGAAATTTGTGAATTTGAAGTTCCTACTACATCAGGGCAACCGTCAGTGTCTGCAAATCCGTTGTAATTTTCTGGTTCAGAAATACATTGATCCCATCTATCATCTACACCATCATTGTCATTATCATCTAATTGATAAGAAAATAAAATTACACTATCACCGGTATCATCAGGGCAACCGTCAGTGTCATTGTACTGATTATAAGTTTCAGCTTGTTTAGGACATAAATCAACTGAATTAGAAATTCCATCTTGATCATAATCAGATGTAATTGGATCATCAGGGCAACCGTCAGTGTCTAAAAAGCGATTAAAATTTTCAGGGACATTTGGACAAAGATCTATGTTATCTACAATTCCATCATCATCTGAATCCACTGTAAATGTTTGAGTGTAAAGAAGGTCAGGGCAACCGTCAGTGTCTTCAAAGTCATTGTAAGTTTCAGGTTGATGTTTACAATTATCAAATACATCTATAATACCATCATAATCAGAATCAGTTTTAGATACAAAATCAGGGCAACCGTCAGTGTCTTCAAAGCCATTGTAAGTTTCAGGTTAAGATATACAATTATCTAAATTATCTAAAATCCCATCATTATCAGAATCATAAATTATTGTTTCAACAACTATTTCATCAGGGCAACCGTCAGTGTCTTCAAATCCGTTGTAAGTTTCAGATGCAAATTTACAATTATCAACATTATCTAAAAATCCATCATTATCAGAATCATAGTAGTAGATAAATTCAGGGCAACCGTCTTCGTCTTCAAAGCCATTGTAAGTTTCAGGTTGTGTTAGACAACTATCAATTTTATCTAGAATACCATCTTTATCAAAATCATACATTAGATTTTGTTCAAATAAATCAGTTAAAGGTTCATCAGGGCAACCGTCTTCGTCATTATAATTATTGAAAGTCTCAGCTTCATACATACAAAAATCAATTGTATCTCTTATACCATCAGAGTCTGTGTCACGGGATTCCTGAAGTGGAGAGAAATCAGGGCAACCGTCTTCGTCTTCAAAGCCATTAAATCTTTCACGTTCGTTAATACATTGATCATTAATATCTAAAATTCCATCATAATCAGTATCAGGATTTATTATTTCATCTGCACAGCCATCATAATCTGAAAACCCATTCCAAGTTTCCATTGTATCAGGACATAAATCCAAAAAGTCTTGAATACCATCAGAATCAGAATCAAATGCAAGTATATCAGGACAACCGTCAGTGTCTTCAAAGCCATTGTAAGTTTCAGCAATTAATGGACAATTATCTTCTAAATCTGGAATAGTATCAAAGTCTTGATCAAAGACTAATTCTAAAGAATTGTCATCAGGACAACCGTCAGTGTCTTCAAAGCCATTGTAAACTTCTCTTAAAGTTGGACATTGATCTATATCATCGGGTATAGCATCATTGTCAGTATCCATCCATGAAAGATTTTTCGAAGGACATCCATCAATATCACCAAAATAATCCTCTTGTAAACGAGGGCAACTATCAATATTATCTAAAACACCATCGTCATCAATATCAGTTGCAGCTAAAATAGGAGAAATGGAAATACTTAGTGTAGAAGCAAGTAAGAACAAAAATATCATAGCATATTTGACTTTCAATTTATGACTTATTTCAGTAATTCCAGTTATTAAATCACACTTTAATTTCCATTAATATGCGAATTTTTTATATTAAATCCAAACCTAGATGAATTTAAGTAAACCAAGTCTGAATTCAATTTATGAGTTGTTCTGGAGAAATTGTTGATAATGATGATGAAAATCTCATTCAAATCAAGCCATCCATAACAGCTCAACTAAAAAAAGCAAAATACGGGGTAGCAGATCACTCAACGGTAGAATTATGTCATTGGACTAAAAAGTCATTTAAACATGAAGGAAGTTGTTACAAGCATAAATTTTATGGAATTTTAACCCACAGATGTATGGAATTTTCACCTGCTGGTATGCATTGTGAAAACCGCTGCGTATATTGTTGGAGACCAATGGAATTTTATGATTCAATGAAAATGGAACCTGAACAAGTTGCAGAACCTGAACAAATTTTAAGAAAATTAATGGGTGAAAGAAAAAAATTGATTGATGGATTTTATGGAGATTCAAGAAACGATAATCAAAGATTAGATGAATCATTGCTACCTACTCATTATGCAATTTCACTTTCAGGTGAACCAACTATGTATCCAAAATTACCTGAATTAATAAAATATCTAAAATCATTGGAAGCAACAAAATCAATTTTTCTTGTAACAAATGGTCAAGAACCAGATATGATTCAAAAGTTACAAGATGAAGATGCATTACCAACGCAATTGTATTTATCAACCAATGCTGCAGATTATGAATCATTTATTAAAATCAATAAACCAAAATACGATGATTCATGGGAAAGATGGAATCGTACATTAGATATGTTAAAAAATTTAGACACACGAACAGTTCTAAGAATCACATTGATTAGAGATTATAATGATCAAGAAAATATGATTCCAGCATTTGCAGATATGTTCAGAAAAGCCAGTCCACATTTTATTGAAATTAAATCATACATGCATATTGGACGGTCAACCAATAGACTTGAACATGAAAATATGTTAGAGATGCATGAAGTAAAAAAATTTAGTGAGCAAATTGCTAAACAAAGTAAAATATTTTCAGTGATGGATGAAAGTCTTGTTTCAAGAATTTCAATTTTACAAAATAATGAAAGATTTATTGATCGTTACATTCCTACTTATGCAAATACCAATTAGAGAATTTTTTTAATGCTTTGTAGCGATGTGAAAGATTATTTTTCTCAATTAATTCACCAAAAGTTTTCTTTGCATTTTTTGGAATAAATATTGGATCAAATCCCCAACCATTACCCCGTTCAGATTTAGATATACTTCCATACAGTTTTCCTTCAAAAGTTTCAAATCCATTTTTATCACAATATGTTATAGTTGAAATAAATTTTGCACTTCTATTTTTCTTTAACAGATTAAGAATTCCTTTATTTCCAATTGTTTTATTAACATAAGAAGAATAAGGACCAGGAAATCCATCAAGAGAATCAATATGAAGACCATCATCTTCAATAATCAAAGGTTTTTTACATTTTGAGAATGCATCTTGAGCTTTTTTGATTGCAATTTGTTTAATAGAGTTTGATTGAATTTCTTCTAAATTTAATCTAAAAAATTGAATTGACATTCCAAAAGAGTTTAGAATTTCTTTAGCCTCTTTGAATTTATGAGTATTTGAAGATACAAACAGTAAATCAGACA